>JANJVS010000046.1 GCA_024709955.1 Rhodocyclaceae bacterium | reverse complement strand
GGCGCACTTCCGGCAAATTCTCGAAGCCCTCAAGCAGGAGCTGGCGGGCGACATCGAGCGCACGGTGCATACCATGCAGGACGAGGCGACCGTCTTCGCCGACCCCAACGACCGCGCCAGCCAGGAATCGGACATCGCGCTGGAACTGCGCAACCGCGACCGCGAGCGCAAGCTGATCAAGAAAATCGACGAGTCGATCGCCCTCATCGACAACGGCGAATACGGCTACTGCGAGAGCTGCGGCGTCGAAATCGGCCTCAAGCGCCTCGAAGCCCGTCCCACCGCGACCCTCTGCATCGACTGCAAGGAACTCGAGGAACGCCGCGAGAAGCAGATGGCGAAGTAAGCCGGCTCGTCCCACGCCGAACAAAGGCCAAGCGATGCTTGGCCTTTGTTTTTTCCGCGCGGGAAAAAGTCGGTGCTGGCAGGACGGTGAGCCGATCACCGCAGCAAATAAAAAAAGGACGCCGAGGCGTCCTTTTTCTTTGACGATGGCCCGATATTACTGAGCCGCGGCTTCCTCGCCGCCTTCGGCCAGCAGCGCCTTCATCGACAGGCGCACGCGGCCCTTGTCGTCGGTCTCGATGACCTTGACGCGCACGACCTGGCCTTCCTTGAGCTTGTCGGACACGGCATTGACGCGCTCGTTGGCGATCTGCGAGATGTGCAGCAGGCCGTCCTTGCCCGGCAGGATCTGGACGATCGCGCCGAAATCGAGCAGGCGCAGCACGGTGCCCTCGTAGACCTTGCCAACCTCGACTTCCGCCGTGATGTCCTCGATGCGCTTCTTCGCCACCTGGGCGGCATCGGAATTCACGGAGGAGATCGTCACGCTGCCGTCGTCCTCGATGTCGATGACGCAGCCGGTTTCCTCGGTCAGCGCGCGGATGGTCGCGCCGCCCTTGCCGATCACGTCGCGGATCTTTTCCGGATTGATCTTCATGGAAATCATGCGCGGGGCGAAGTCGGAGACTTCCTGGCGATGGCCGGACATCGAGGACTGCATGATGCCGAGGATGTGCAGGCGCGCTTCCTTGGCCTGGGCCAGGGCGACCTGCATGATTTCCTTGGTGATGCCCTGGATCTTGATGTCCATCTGCAGCGCGGTGACGCCGCTGTCGGTACCGGCCACCTTGAAGTCCATGTCGCCGAGGTGATCCTCGTCGCCGAGGATGTCGGTCAGCACGGCGAAGCGGCTGCCTTCCTTGATCAGGCCCATGGCGATGCCGGCGACGTGCGCCTTGAGCGGCACGCCGGCGTCCATCAGGGCGAGCGAACCGCCGCAGACCGAGGCCATCGAGGAGGAACCGTTCGACTCGGTGATCTCGGAAACCACGCGCATCGAGTAGCCGAATTCCTCGGCCGAGGGCAGCACGGCGACCAGCGCGCGCTTGGCGAGGCGGCCGTGGCCGATCTCGCGGCGCTTCGGGCTGCCGACGCGGCCGGTTTCGCCGGTGGCGAAGGGCGGCATGTTGTAGTGGAGCATGAAGCGGTCGCGGTATTCGCCCTGCAGCGAGTCGATGATCTGCTCGTCGCGGCCGGTGCCCAGGGTGGCGATGACCAGCGCCTGGGTTTCGCCGCGGGTGAACAGCGCCGAACCGTGGGTGCGCGGCAGCACGCCGTGGCGGATGGTGATCGGGCGCACGGTGCGCGTGTCGCGGCCATCGATGCGCGGCTCGCCGTTGAGGATCTGGCTGCGCACGATCTTGGCTTCGAGTTCGAAGATCAGGTTGCCGACGGTGGTGGCGTCGGGCGCGCCTTCGCCGCTGCAGACGGCGTCGATGACCTTCTTCGACACCTCGCGGCACTTCTGGGTGCGCGCCTGCTTGCTGGTGATGCGGTAGGCCTCGCGCAGCTCGGCTTCGGCGAGCGCCGCGACCTTGGCGATCAGCGCCTCGTCCTTGGCCGGCGCCTGCCAGTTCCATTCGGGCTTGCCGGCGACTTCCACCAGCTCGTTGATGGCCTTGATGGCGGCCTGCATCTGGTCGTGGCCGAACACCACGGCGCCGAGCATCACTTCTTCGGACAGTTGCTGGGCCTCGGATTCGACCATCAGCACGGCGGTCTGGGTACCGGCGACGACGAGGTCGAGCTGGCTGTCGAGCAACTGGGTGCGGGTCGGGTTGAGCACGTACTGGCCGTCAATGTAGCCGACGCGCGCGGCGCCGATCGGGCCGTTGAAGGGGATGCCGGAAATCGCCAGCGCGGCGGAGGCGCCGATCATCGCGGGAATGTCGGGATCGACTTCGGGATTGCTCGACAGCACGTGGATGATGACCTGGACTTCATTGTAGAAGCCGTCGGGGAACAGCGGACGGATCGGACGGTCGATCAGGCGCGAGGTCAGGGTCTCCTTCTCGGAGGGACGCCCCTCGCGCTTGAAGAAGCCGCCGGGGATGCGGCCGGCGGCATAGACCTTCTCGACGTAATCGACGGTCAGCGGGAAAAAGTCCTGGCCGGCCTTGGCCTCGTCCTTGGCGACGACGGTGGCGAGCACGACGGTATCGTCCACATTGACCATGACGGCGCCGGTCGATTGGCGCGCGATCTCGGCCGTTTCCAGCGTCACGGTATGTGCGCCGTAGGCAAAGCTTTTCTTGATGGGTGTCAGCACAACGGTTCCTCTCAAAAGGAAGGCCGGCACGACCCCAGGTCGTGCCGGCCATTTCGTTCAGGTAAAGCGCACGGCGCTTGCCTGGGATTTACTTGCGCAGGCCCAGACGCTCGATCAGCGCCCGGTAGCTCTCGGCGTTCTTCCGCTTCAGGTAGTCGAGCATCTTGCGACGCTGGCTGACCATCTTGAGCAGGCCGCGACGGGAATGGTGATCCTTGACGTGGGTCTTGAAGTGACCGGTCAGGTCGTTGATGCGGGCGGTCAGCAGCGCGACTTGCACTTCGGGGGAACCCGTGTCGCCCTGGGCACGCTGGAAGTCGGTGACGATTTTCGCCTTGTCGGCGGAATTGATGGCCATGATGTCTTTCTCTCAAACGCTAGATTGAAACGGATGCCGCCCCGGTTTGATAGAGCACCGCACCCGGAAGGGAACACCCCGTCGACCACGACGGGCGCGCGATTATAACCGCCCAACCGCCGCCGATTCAAGCCGGGATCGAGGCGATCAGCCGCTTCGGCTGCAGCCAGCCGTCGGCGGAAAATTCGCCCAGGCCGATGAAGCCGCGCGGGCCGCTGACGCGGCAGCGGCTGCCCGGCGGCCCCTCCCAGCGGACCGGCTGGCCGTGCAGCAGCCGCGCCGTCTCGCGCTCGTTGAGCAGCAGCGCGGGCAGACCGGCCAGCAGGGCGTCCGGAGGCATCAACAGGCCGTCGCGCTCGTCCGCCGCGCGGGCCTCGATCTGTTCCAGCGTCACCGCAGCGGCGATATCCAGTGCGCCGACCCGCGTGCGCCGCAGGGCGGCCAGGTGGGCGCCGCAACCGAGTGCCGCGCCGATGTCGGCGGCCAAGGTGCGCACATAGGTGCCCTTGCTGCAGGACACGTCCATTTCGAAGCTGTCGCCGGCCCAGCCGAGGAATTCCAGGGCATGGATCGTGACCTCGCGCGGCGCGCGCTCCACCTCGATGCCCTGGCGGGCCAGTTCGTAAAGCGGCTTGCCGTCGCGTTTCAGCGCCGAATGCATCGGCGGCACCTGCCGCTGCACGCCGGTGAAGCGCGGCAGCAGGCCTCTGACGGCGGCCTCTCCCACCGTCACCGGACGAGTTTCGAGCACCTGCCCTTCGGCATCGGCGGTATCGGTGACGATGCCGAGACGCACCGTGGCGCGATAGGCCTTGTCGGCATCGAGCAGTTCGCCGGCGAACTTGGTGGCCTCGCCGAAGCACAGCGGCAGCAGGCCGGTGGCGAGCGGATCGAGGGTGCCGGTATGGCCGGCCTTGGCGGCATTGAACAACCAGCGCGCCTTTTGCAGGGCGGCGTTGGAGCTCATGCCGGCGGGCTTGTCGAACAGGAGGACGCCATCCACCTTGCGGCGCGGCGGACGGCGCGGTGCGTTCATTACTGCTTGTCGTCGGCGGCGGAATCGATTGCCGCTGCGGCATCGGCGGCGGCGACTTCGTCGATCAGGTGCGACAGGTAGGTGCCGTGCTCGACCGAGGCGTCAAAGACGAAATGCAGCTCGGGAATGTGATGGATGCGTAGGCGCCGCCCCAGTTCGCGGCGCAGGAAGCTCGCGGCGTGGGCGAGCCCGCGCGCGATCTCCTTGCCGCGCTCCGCCCCGGCCAGCGAGGTGTAGAACACCTTGGCATGGGTGTAATCGGTGCTGACCTCGACGTCGGTGATGGTGACGAGGGGCAGCAGCTGCGCCACGCGCGGATCTTTCACCTGGCGCAGCAGTTCCGAGAGATCCCGGCGGATCTGCTCGGAAACGCGGTCGCTGCGCGCGAAGCCGTGCGCGCCGGATTGCCTGGTCGCCATCGCCGTCCTACAGGGTCCGCGCGACTTCCTGGATCTCGAACACCTCGAGCTGGTCGCCTTCCTGAATCTCGTTGAAATTCTTCAGCGACAAACCGCACTCGAATCCTTCCTTGACTTCCTTGACGTCGTCCTTGAAGCGCTTGAGCGAGTCGAGTTCCCCGGTATGCAGCACCACGTTGTCACGCAACAGCCGCACATGCGAACCACGCTTGACGATACCGGAAAGCACCATACAACCGGCCACTGCACCGACTTTGGGCACCTTGAAGACCTGGCGGATCTCGACCATGCCGAGCATGTTTTCGCGCTTCTCCGGCGACAACATGCCGGACATCGCCGCCTTCACCTCATCCACCGCATCGTAGATGATGTTGTAGTAGCGGATATCGACACCAGAGGCTTCGGCCAGCTTGCGCGCACCGGCATCGGCACGCGTGTTGAAGCCAATGATGACAGCCTTCGACGCCTGCGCCAGGTTGACGTCGGATTCGCTGATGCCGCCGACTGCGGCGTGAATGACGTTGACCTTGACCTCGTCCGTGGAGAGTTTGATCAGCGCATGGGCCAGCGCTTCCTGCGAACCCTGTACGTCGGCCTTGATGATGAGCGGCAGCACCTTGACCTCGCCTTCGCCCATCTGCTCGAACATGTTCTCCAGCTTTGCGGCCTGCTGCTTGGCCAGACGCACATCGCGGAACTTGCCCTGACGGAACAAGGCAATTTCGCGCGCCTTGCGTTCGTCCGCCAGCGCCATCGCCTCGTCGCCGGCCGACGGCACGTCGGAAAGGCCCTGGATTTCGACCGGGATCGACGGACCGGCCTCCTCGACCGGACGCCCGGTTTCGTCGAGCATCGCGCGCACGCGACCGAACACCTGACCGCACAACAGCACATCGCCGCGCTTCAGCGTACCGGACTGGACCAATACCGTCGCCACCGGGCCCTTGCCCTTGTCGAGGCGCGCTTCAATCACCAGCCCCTTGGCCAGCGAATCGCGCGTCGCCTTGAGCTCCAGTACCTCGGCCTGCAGCAGCACCTGCTCCAGCAAATCATCGATACCGGTACCCACCTTCGCCGACACATGCACGAAGGGAGAGTCGCCACCGTATTCCTCCGGCACCACGCCTTCGGCCACCAGTTCCTGCTTGACGCGATCCGCATTGGCACCCGGCTTGTCGATCTTGTTGATCGCCACAACGAGCGGTACATTGGCCGCCTTGGCGTGGTGAATCGCCTCCTTGGTTTGTGGCATCACGCCATCATCCGCAGCAACGATCAGAATCACGATATCGGTTGCCTTCGCACCGCGCGCACGCATCGCCGTGAAGGCCGCGTGACCCGGGGTATCGAGGAAGGTCACCATGCCGCGCGAAGTTTCCACATGGTAGGCGCCGATATGCTGGGTGATCCCGCCGGCTTCACCAGCAGCCACCTTGGTGCGGCGGATGTAGTCGAGCAGCGAGGTCTTGCCGTGGTCGACGTGCCCCATGACGGTGACGACCGGCGCACGCGGCAGGAGTTCGGCGTCCTTGTGCTCGGCGTGCGCCTCGTCGAGGAAGGCATCGGGGTCGTCGAGCTTGGCGGCGAAGGCCTTGTGGCCGAGTTCCTCGACGACGATCATCGCCGTTTCCTGGTCGAGATGCTGGTTGATGGTGACCATCATGCCCATCTTCATCAGGGCCTTGATCACCTCGGTGGCCTTGACCGACATCTTGTGGGCCAGGTCGGCGACCGAGATCGTCTCCGGCACATGCACTTCGCGCACCACCTGTTCGACGGACTGCGGCGCCTGACGCTCTTCGGCGTGATGGCGGCCGTGGCGCCCGCCCTGCTTCGGACCACCACGCCAGCCGGCGGTGCCGCCGCCCGCGTCGCCGCGGGTCTTGATGCCGCCGCGGCGGTTGCGATCGGCCTCGCTCTTGAGCGCGGCGGCGCTCTTGCCGGGTTCCGGCTTCTTGTCGGTTTTGCGCTGCTCATCGGCCTTGGCGCTCGGCTTGTGCAGCGTGCCGCTGACGCCGGATTCGGTGGCGGCCTGTTCCGCCGCCTTGCGCCGCGCCTCGGCGGCCTCGGCCTGTGCCTGCTGCTGGGCGAGGCGCGCCTCCGCCTCGGCGCGGGCGCGCGCCTCGCGCTCCTGCTTTTCCTTCAGTTCGGCGGCCTGGATCGCCGCCAGCTTCGCCTGGCGCTGGGCTTCCTGCGCGCGCAGCGCGAGCTGCTTGGCATCGACCACCGGCACGCGAGCCGCCGGGGTCTCGACCGCCGGCGCCTCGGCGACGACCTTGATCGGCTCGGGCGCCGGCACCTCGACGGGCGCCGGGCTGGCCGGGACCTCGGCCGGGGCCTCGGCCGGCATCTCGACGGCGGCGTCGACGTCGCGCTTGACGAAGGTGCGCTTCTTGCGCACCTCGACCTGGATGGTGCGCGCCTTGCCGGAGGCATCGGCCGCCTTGATCTCGGTGGTCTGCTTGCGCGTCAGGGTGATCTTCGCCTTCGGGGCGGTCTCGCCGTGGGCCTTGCGCAGATAGTCGAGCAGGCGCGTCTTGTCCTGTTCCGACAGCGTGTCGCTGCCGCTCTGCTTGACCACGCCGGCCTTGGCGAGTTGTTCGATCAGGGCCAGCGGCGGCATTTTCAGCTCCGCGGCAAATTGGGCAACGCTCATCTGGGCTGACATATCGCCTCCTTACTGCTTGTCATCGGCGAACCAGTGGGCGCGTGCGACCGTGATCAATGCCTTGGCCCGCTCCTCGTCGATATCCGTCATTTCCATCAACTCGTCCACCGCCAGGTCTGCCAGGCTGTCGCGGTCGAGCACGTCGTGTCTGGCCAGTTTGGCGGCCAGCTGGCGATCCATGCCATCGAGGTTGAGCAGATCGTCGGCGACCTTCTCCAGCTCCTCCTCGTTGACGATCGCTTCCGTCAACAGGATGTTGCGCGCACGGTCGCGCAGTTCATTCACGGTCGCCTCGTCGAAGGCTTCGATTTCCAGCATTTCCGCCAGCGGAACGTAGGCGATCTCCTCCAGGGTCGAGAAGCCTTCCTGCACCAGGATTTCCGCCACTTCCTCGTCCACGTCGAGTTTCTCCATGAACAGGCGGCGCGTGCTCGCGGTTTCCTGTTCCTGCTTGGAGAGCGATTCCTCGACGGTCATCAGGTTGATGGTCCAGCCGGTCAGCTCGGAGGCGAGACGCACGTTCTGCCCGCTGCGGCCGATGGCGATCGCCAGGTTGGCCTCGTCCACCACCACGTCCATGCTGTGCTTTTCCTCGTCGACGACGATGGAGTTCACCTCGGCCGGCGCCAAGGCGCCGATCACGAACTGGGCCGGATCGGCCGACCACAGCACGATATCGACGCGCTCGCCGGATAGCTCGTTGGTCACCGCCGTGACGCGCGAGCCGCGCATGCCGACGCAGGTGCCGATCGGGTCGACGCGCGGATCGTTGGACTTGACGGCGATCTTGGCGCGCACGCCGGGATCGCGGGCGGCGGACTTGATCTCCAGCAGGCCGTCCTCGATCTCGGGCACCTCGAGTTCGAACAGCTTCATGATGAACTGCGGCGCGGTGCGCGAGAGGATCAGTTGCGGACCGCGCGCCTGGCGGTCGATCTTCATCAGCCAGGCACGCACGCGGTCGCCAGGGCGCAGGTTCTCCTTCGGGATCATCTGGTCGCGCGGCAGCAGCGCCTCGATGCGGCCGGCCTCGACGATCGCGTTGCCGCGTTCCATGCGCTTGATGGTGCCGGTGACGAGGTGCTCCTTGCGCTCCAGGAAGTCGTTGAGGACCTGTTCGCGCTCGGCGTCGCGGATCTTCTGCAGGATCACCTGCTTGGCGGCCTGGGCGCCGATGCGGCCGAAGTCGATCGGTTCGAGGGCCTCCTCGATGTAGTCGCCGATCTGCACGTCCGGCACCTGCTCGACCGCCTCGGAGAGGCCGATCTGCTGGGCGGGAATCTCGACCTCCTCGTCGTCGAGCACCAGCCAGCGGCGATAGGCCTCGTGCATGCCGGTCTCCCGGTTGATCTCGACGCGCACGTCGGCCTCGTCATGAATGCGCTTCTTGGTCGCCGAGGCGAGCGCAAGTTCAAGGGCACCGAAGACGATGTCCTTGTCGACGTTTTTTTCCCGTGCCAGGGCATCGACCAACAGCAACAACTCGCGACTCATTGCAATCTCCCGTTCATTCCCGTGAATTCGTTAAAACTTCGGCACCAGGCGTGCCTTTTCGATGTTGTCCAGGGCGAATTCCCGCTCCTCGGCGCCGATCTTCAGGCGCAGGCGGTTTTCGACCAGGCCGAGGATGACGCCGGAAAAATTCCGCTGCGTCCCCTCGGGGATGCGCAATTTCATTTGCAGTTCATGGCCGGCGAAGCGTTCGAAATCGGCCGGCTTCTTCAGCGGCCGATCCATGCCCGGCGAGGACACTTCGAGCCGGTCGTAGTCGATGTTCTCGACCATGAACAGGCGCGTCAGGTGGTGACTGACGGCGGCGCAATCCTCCACCGTCACGCCGCCGGCCGGCGGCGCCATGCCGCCCTCGGCCGCCGGC
Organism: Rhodocyclaceae bacterium; assembly: GCA_024709955.1. Classification (GTDB taxonomy): domain Bacteria; phylum Pseudomonadota; class Gammaproteobacteria; order Burkholderiales; family Rhodocyclaceae; genus Sulfuricystis. The sequence goes on along the minus strand of JANJVS010000046.1, from coordinate 16,148 downwards.
TGGGGCAGGCGGTCGATGAAGACGCGCAGCAGCCGGGCGCGCGGACTCGTCTCGAAATCCACGAGTTCGTAGCCCAGCCCGCTCACCGCCTGTTCGATCAATCCAGCCAGATCCGCCATATGTTTCCCGACCCCGCGCCTTGCGGCGCAACAAAAAAAAATGGGCGAACCGCCCATTTCTGTTGTTCTTGCCCCCGACGCCCTTGTCAGGGCGCTGGAAAGCCGCTGATTATACAGGCCTAAGCATCGGAATGCAATCGCATCCTTGCCCTGGATCAATCCCCCCGCCCGCCCGCCGGGCCGAGGACCTTGAGCAGCGCCTTCACTTCTTCCGGGGCGAGCTCGCGGCTCTGGCCGCGCTTGAGGTTGGCCGGCAGCACGATCGGGCCGTAGCGCACGCGCATCAGGCGGCTGACCGTGACGCCGACCGCGTCGAACATGCGCCGCACCTCGCGGTTGCGGCCCTCGTCGAGGGTGACGTTGTACCAGTGGTTGGCGCCCTCGCCGCCCGCCGGCCGCAGGCGGATGAACTTCGCCAGGCCGTCCTCCAGCTCGATGCCCGCGGTCAGCCGCGCCAGGGCGGCCTCGTCGAGTTCGCCGAGCACGCGCACCGCGTATTCGCGGTCGATGCCGTAGCGCGGGTGCATCAGGCGGTTGGCCAGCGCGCCGTCGGTGGTGAACAGCAGCAGACCGCAGGAATTGAAGTCGAGGCGGCCGATGGCGATCCAGCGCCCGCCGCGCAGGCGCGGCAGGGCGTTGAAGACGCTCGGCCGCCCCTGCGGGTCGTCGCGCGAGACGATCTCGCCCTCCGGCTTGTGGTAGAGCAGCACGCGCGGCACGCGCTCGGCGAAATGGAGGTTGACGAGGCGGCCGCCGACCTTGACCTTGTCGGTGGCGACGATGCGCTGGCCGAGATGGGCCGGCTCGCCGTTGACCTGCACGCGCCCGGCGGCGATCCATTCCTCGATCTCGCGGCGCGCGCCGAGGCCGGCGTCGGCCAGCGCCTTCTGCAGCTTGACGGTCGGCTGGTCGGCGGCCGGCGGCGCGTTACGCGCCGTCCGCCCCGGCTTGCTCGGGGCGCGGAACGGCGTCGCCTTGCTGCGGCGAGCCGGCTTCTGCTCCGGTTTCGGGGAAGAGGGGAATGTTGTCGTCCGGGGCGAGGCCGGCGCCTCCGCCGTCGGCTGACGACGGCTCGACGGATTCGCGGGCTTCCGGGCTTGCTTCGATTTCGGCGGGTTTGGCATCGATCATCCGTTCTATCTCGGCCAGCGGCGGCAACTCGGACAGGCTGCGCAGGCTCAGATCGTCAAGGAATTTGCGGGTGGTGGCGTAGAGGGCCGGGCGTCCGGGGGAGTCGCGGTGGCCGACGGTGTCGATCCAGCCGCGCCCTTCCAGGGTCTTGATGACGTTGGGCGAGACGGCGACGCCGCGGATGTCCTCGATGTCGCCGCGCGTCACCGGCTGGCGGTAGGCGATGATCGCCAGGGTCTCCATCACGGCGCGCGAATAGCGCGGCGGCTTCTCGTTCTTCAGGCGGTCGAGGTAGGACTGGTACTCGGGACGGGTCTGGAAGCGCCAGCCGGAGGAAAGCTGGACGAGTTCGACGCCCCGGTCGGCCCAGTCGCGGCGCAAGTCCTCGAGCAGGGTGCGCCAGGTGTCGTCGTCGAACTCCTCGTCGAACAGCTTCTTCAGCTCGGCCAGCGGCATCGGCTCGACGGCCGCCAGCAGGGCGGTTTCGAGCACGCGCTTGTAGTCTTCGGGCTTGTAGAGTTGCAGCATCGTTGGATTCTAGTTCCGAGTCTCGATCGTGGGCGCCTCGGCATCCTCGCCGAGGCGGAGTTTCACGTAGATGGGGGCGAGCGCCTCGCTCTGGGTCAGCTCGACGAGGCGTTCGCGGGTCAGTTCGAGAATCGCCAGGAAGCTCACCACCAGGCTGGCGATGCTCGAATGCACGCCGTCCGGCTCGAACAGATCCTCGAAGACGACGTAGTTGCGGCCCTGCAGCTTGCGCATGATCAGGCCCATGTGCTCGCGCACGGAGAGCTCCTCGCGCTGGATGCGGTGATGCTGGTGCATCTTCGCCTGCTTCATCAGCGAGAGCCAGACCACTTGGAGGTCGTGCAGGCTGACCTCCGGCTCGCGCGCCGCCACCTTGTCGGCGATCCATACCGAGGCCCATTCGTAGTCGCGGTGGGCCTGCGGCAGCGCGTCGAGCTTGGCGGCGGCGAGCTTGATGCGCTCGTATTCCATCAGGCGGCGCACCAGCTCGGCGCGCGGATCCTCCGGCTCGCCGCTATCCGTCTTGGGCGGGCGCGGCAGCAGCATGCGCGACTTGATCTCCAGCAGCATCGCCGCCATCAGCAGGTAGTCGGCCGCCAGTTCGAGGTTGGTGCGGCGCATCGCCTCGACGTATTCGAGATACTGGGCCGTCAGCGGCGCCATCGGGATGTCGAGGATATTGACGTTGGCCTTGCGGATCAGGTAGAGCAGCAGGTCGAGCGGCCCCTCGAAGGCGTCGAGAAAGACCTCCAGCGCGTCCGGCGGAATGTAGAGGTCGCGCGGCAGATCCGGCAGCGGCTCACCGTAGATCTTGGGCACATGATGCTCGATGGGCAGTTCCATGACGGCCTGGCCGGACATGTCCACCGTCTCGTCAGCGCCGACTTCCTGGCCTTCGGCATTCATCGTCATGACACCGTGTAGGCGGCGGTTCCCACCGCGATCAGCGCTTCCTGGTCGTTGAACAGCTCCATGCGCGTCACCGCCACCTTGTTGCCGGTACGCAGCGGGAAGCCGCGCGCAACGAACCACGCGCCGGTGCCGGGGCGCAGGTAATCGATGCGCAGGTCGATGGTACCGATGCGCGCGAAGCGTTCCAGCACCTCCTCCACCGGCTTTCCCCTGAGCTTCTGCTGCACGCCGAGGAAGGCCACCAGCCCGCCGGTGACGTCGAGCACGGACGAGATGACGCCGCCGTGCAGGATGTTGCGCACGTAGTTGCCGACCAGTTCGGGCCGCATGTCGAAGCGCAGCTCCGGCCGGTCGTGATGCAGCGACAGCACGTCGATGCCGAGGATGCGGTTGAACGGCATGCGCTCGACGAAGCTCTCGCGGATGATCGCGAGCAGCCGCGTCTCCGCGTCGGCCGCCGTCTCGACCGGCTTCTTCACGAGTAGTCCAGCCCCATGGCCGCGCGCACGTCGCGCATGGTTTCCTGCGCCAGCTTGCGCGCCTTCTCACAGCCGTCGGCGATGATGTTCTTGACCAGTTGCGGATCCTCCTCGTACATGCGCGCGCGCTCGTGCATCGGCACCTGCTCCTTGAGCACGCCCTCGATGACCGGCTGCTTGCAGTCGAGACAGCCGATGCCGGCCGAGCGGCAGCCCTGCTGCACCCAGGCCCTGACCTCGTCGTTCGAGTAGATCTGGTGGAACTGCCAGACCGGGCACTTGTCCGGATCGCCCGGGTCGGTGCGGCGCACGCGCTGCGGGTCGGTCTGCATGGTGCGGATCTTCTTGCGGATCGACTCCTCGTCCTCCCTGAGCGCGATGGTATTGCCGTAGGACTTGGACATCTTCTGGCCGTCGAGGCCCGGCATGCGCGAGGCCGCGGTGAGCAGCGCGCCGGGCTCGGCGAGGATCATCTTGCCGCCGCCTTCGAGATAGCCGAACAGGCGCTCGCGGTCGCCGTGGGACAGGCTCTGCGCCTCGTTGAGCACCGCATGGGCCTGTTCCAGCGCGTCCGCCTCGCCTTTTTCCTGATAGCGCGTGCGCAGTTCCTCGTAAAGCCTGGCGCGCTTGCTGCCGAGCTTCTTCACCGCCTCCTTCGCCTTTTCCTCGAAGCCGGGCTCGCGGCCGTAGAGGTGGTTGAAGCGGCGCGCCAGCTCGCGGGCGAACTCCAGGTGGGGCACCTGGTCCTCGCCCACCGGCACCTTGTCGGCGCGGTAGATCAGGATGTCCGAGCTCATCAGCAGCGGGTAGCCGAGGAAGCCGTAGGTGGTCAGATCCTTGTGGGTGAGCTTTTCCTGCTGGTCCTTGTAGGTCGGCACGCGTTCGAGCCAGCCCAGCGGCGTCATCATCGACATCAGCAGGTGCAGTTCAGCGTGCTCGGGCACGCGCGACTGGATGAAGATGGTCGCCTGGGCTGGATCGACGCCCGCCGCCAGCCAGTCGATCACCATGTCCCAGGCGTTCTTGGCGATAGCGCCCGGCTCGTCGTAGTCGGTCGTCAGCGCGTGCCAGTCGGCGACGAAGAACAGGCAGGGATACTCGTGCTGCAGCTTGACCCAGTTGGCCAGCACCCCGTGGTAGTGGCCCAGATGCAGGCGCCCCGTGGGGCGCATGCCGGAAAGAACTCTCTCGACGAACATGATCAGAAGGCGAACAGGTTTTTGATGAAAAAGAGGAAAAAACGCAACAGCGGCGTCAGAATGTAATCCAGCAGGCCGAGAAACAGCAAGGCCAGCAGGATGAAGAATCCATAGCGCTCGATGGCGGCGAAGCGCCAGGCCGCGCGCGGCGGCAGCAGGCTGACGACGATGCGCCCGCCATCGAGGGGCGGCAGGGGCAGCAGGTTGAGCAGCATCAGCACGCCGTTGACGTTGATGCCGGCGCGCGCCATCTCCGCCAACGGCAGGCTGTAGGCATTCTCCGGCAGGATCACCGCGAGCTTGAGCAGCACCGCCCAGCCGAGGGCCATGGCGAGATTGGCTCCCGGCCCCGCCGCGGCGACCCAGAGCATGTCCTGCTTGGGCCTGCGCAGGCGTCCGAAATCCACCGGCACCGGCTTGGCCCAGCCGAACAGGAAGGCGCCGCTGCTGAACAGCAGGATCAGCGCCGGCACCAGCAGGGTTCCCACCGGATCGACGTGGCGCAGGGGATTGAGCGTGATCCGTCCAAGCTGCCAGGCGGTCGGGTCGCCGAAATGGCGGGCGACGTAGCCGTGGGCCGCCTCGTGGAGGGTGATGGCGAATATCACCGGCAAGGCGTAGATCGCCAGCGTCTGGACAAGGTTTTCCATGGGAAGGCGCGATTCTAATCGACGCCGAGTCCTAAGGGTTCGAGCGGTCCGACGCCGGCGCGGACCAGTTCCGGCACGCCGCCGACGAGGTTGACCACGGTCGTCATGCCGCAGCCGCACCAGCCGACGTCGATCACCAGATCCACTTGCTTGTCGAGGCGCTCGCGAATTTCCCCGGCATCGCACAGCGGTTCCGCGTCTCCCGGCAGGATCAGCGTCGAACTCAGGATCGGCTCGTCGAGCTCGGCAAGCAGCGCCAGCACCACCGGATGGTCGGGAATGCGCAGGCCGATGGTCTTGCGCTTCGGGTGCAGCACGCGGCGCGGCAGTTCCTTGGTGCCCTCGAGGATGAAAGTGTAGCTGCCCGGCGTCGTCGCCTTGAGCATGCGGTACTGGGCGTTGTCCACCCGCGCGTAGGTGGCGATCTCGGACAGGTCGCGGCACATCAGCGTGAAATGGTGGCGCTCGTCCACGCCGCGGATGCGGCGGATGCGTTCGAGCAGGCCGGCGTCGCCCAGGTGGCCGCCGAGGGCGTAGGCGGAGTCGGTGGGAAAGGCGGCCAGCGCCCCCTTGCGGATCATCTCCGCCGCCTGGGCGATCAGGCGCGGCTGGGGATCGGCGGGATGTATCTCGAACAGTTGCGCCATCAATCCCATTCCTCCCACACCGGTTTCAGGTCGGGGGGCAGCTGCGCCATGCGCCCGATGTCGATGAAGCTCTCGCCCGGCCCGTGGAAATCCGAGGCGCGCGAGGCGAGAAAGCCGAACTCGCGGGCGATGCCGGCGAATTCGCGGATCTCGTCGGCGTTGTGGGAGCCGGACACCACCTCGATGCCCCGCCCGCCCAGTTCCTTGAAGGCGACGTAGAGTTCGCGGCGCTGCGCCGGCGTCAGCCGGTAGCGGCCAGGATGGGCGAGCACCGCGATGCCGCCGGCGGCCCCGATCCAGCCGATCGCCTCGCCGAGCTCGGCCCAGACGTGGCTGACGTAGCCCGGCTTGCCCTTGGCCAGCCAGTGGTCGAACACCGTCTTGACGTCCCTGGCGAAGCCGCGTTCGACGATGTAGCGCGCGAAATGCGAGCGCGACACCAGCGCCGGATTGCCGACGTACTTGAGCGCGCCCTCGTAGGCGCCGTCGATGCCGACCTTGGCCAGTTCGGCGGCGATGCGCCCGGCGCGCGCGTCGCGGCCGCCGCGCACCCGCGCCAGGCCGGCGGCCAGGGCCGCGTTCTTGCGATCGAAGCCGAGGCCGACGATATGCACGGTCTGGTCGTCGCCCCAGGACACGGAGATCTCCGTGCCATTCACGAAGCGCATGCCCGCTGCTTCCGCCGCCTGCGCCGCCTCGTCCAGGCCGCCGATCTCGTCGTGGTCGGTCAGCGCCAGCAGGTCGACGCCGTTGGCGTGGGCGCGCTCGACCAGCGCCGCCGGGCACATCAAGCCGTCGGAGACGGTCGAATGGCAATGGAGATCGGGATTCTGCGGGTTCATGCCGCCTCCGCCGGGCCGCCCCAAGGAGGCGGCAAGCCAATACACATCGAGCGCAGCGAGCCAACAGTCGCCCCCTTCCTGGTGAAGGGGGCTGGGAGGATGGGGGTCATCATGTTCCTTTGACCGCGTAGATGGCCGGCAGGTTGCGCCAGGCGCCCTTGGCGTCCATGCCGCAGCCGAAGACGAAGCGGTTGGGCAGGCGGATGCCGGTGAAGTCGGCGGTGATGGGCTTGGGCCGGCCGATGTCCTTTTCCGCCAGAACCGCCAGCAGGCAGGCCTTGGCGCCCTGGGCCAGCAGTTTTTCCTTGATCGCCGCGAGGGTGATGCCCTCGTCGAGGATGTCGTCGAGCACCAGCACCGTGCGGCCGGCCACCGGCGTGCGCGGCTCGACGAGCCAATGCAGCGCGCCGCCGGCGGTCGCGTCGCCGTAGCGCGTCGCGTGCAGATAGTCGCATTCGAGCGGGAAGCGCAGCTTGGGCAGCAACTGGCCGGCGAACACTACCGCGCCGCCCATCACGGTCAGCACCAGGGGATAGGAATCCCCGGCTACCGCGGCGATTTCCGCCGCCAGACGGTCGATGGCGGCGACGATGGTCGCCTCCGGACAGATCAGCTCGGCTTCCGCGAGCAGGCGGCGCGCTTCGTCGGCGGTCATGGCAGCTTGTCCAGGGAACGCAGGTAGGCGGCGAAATCGGCGCCTACCTCGGAATGGCGCAGGGCGTATTCGACGGTGGCCTGCAGGTAGCCGAGCTTGGAGCCGCAGTCGTAGCGCACGCCCTGGTAGCGGTAGGCCAGCACCTGCTGCTCGGCGAGCAGGGCCGAGATCGCGTCGGTGAGCTGGATCTCGCCGCCGGCGCCGGCCGGCACGCTTGCCAGGTGGTGGAAGATGCGCGGCGTCAGCACGTAGCGGCCGACCACGGCGAGCGTCGAGGGCGCCTGCTCGGGCTGCGGCTTTTCGACGATGGCGCCGATCTGCTCGACGCGCTCGGCCAGCGGCCGCGCGGCGACGATGCCGTAGCTCGCCGTGTCCTCGCGCGGCACGTCCTGCACGCCGAGCACCGAGCTGCGGTAGTAATCATAGGTGTCGACCATCTGCTTCATCACCGGCACATCGCCGTCGAGCAGGTCGTCCGCCAGCAGCACGGCGAAAGGCTCGTCGCCGATCACCGGCCGGGCGCACAGCACGGCGTGCCCCAGCCCGAGCGCCTCGGCCTGGCGGATGTAGATGCAGTTGATGTTCTTCGGCAGCAACTGGCGCACGAACTCCAGCATCTGGGTCTTGCCGCGCCGCTCCAGTTCGCTTTCCAGCTCGTAGGCCTTGTCGAAATGGTCCTCGATGGCGCGCTTCGAGCGGCCGGTGACGAAGATCATGTCCGTGATGCCGGCGGCGACCGCCTCCTCCACCGCGTACTGGATCAGCGGCTTGTCCACGATGGGCAGCATCTCCTTCGGGCTCGCCTTGGTGGCGGGCAGGAAGCGGGTGCCCATGCCGGCTACCGGGAAGACGGCTTTAGTAACCTTCGTCATGATTCGAGCAACTCCTTCAACTGGGACTCATCGAGGATATTGACACCCAATTCTTGCGCTTTTTCGAGCTTGGAGCCGGCCTCGGCGCCGGCCACGACGTAGTGGGTCTTCTTCGACACCGAGCCCGCGACCTTGCCGCCGCGCGCCTCGATGAGCTCCTTCGCCGCCTCCCGCGTCAGGGTGGGCAGCGTGCCGGTCAGCACGAAGGTCTTGCCGGCCAGGGGCGCGTGGGCGGCGGCGCTCGGCGCCCCCTCCTCCCACTGCACGCCGGCGGCGCGCAGTTGCTCCACCACCTCGCGGTTGTGCGGTTCGGCGAAGAAGCGCGCGATCGAGGCCGCCACCACCGGCCCGACGTCCGGCACCAGCTGCAGCTGGTCGGCGTCCGCCGCCATCAGCGCGTCGAGGGAGCCGAAATGGCGCGCCAGGTCCTTGGCCGTCGCCTCGCCGACGTTGCGGATGCCCAGGGCGTAGATGAAGCGCGCCAGGGTGGTATGCCGGCTCTTGTCGATGGCGGCAAGCAGGTTGGCGGCGGATTTTTCCGCCATGCGTTCCAGGTTGGCCAGCGCCAGGACGCCGAGCTTGTAGAGATCGGCCGGCGTCTTGATCACGGCGTTGTCCACGAGCTGTTCCACCAGCTTCTCGCCGAGGCCCTCGATATCCATGGCGCGGCGGCTGGCGAAATGCAGCAGCGCCTGCTTGCGCTGCGCCGGACAGAACAGGCCGCCGCTGCAGCGCGCGATGGCCTCGTCCTCGGGCTTCTCGACGGCCGAGCCGCAGACCGGGCACTTCTTCGGCATGACGAATTCGGGAGCGAGGATCGGCCGCTTCTCCGGGACGACGGACACCACCTCGGGAATCACGTCGCCGGCGCGGCGCACGATCACCGTGTCGCCGATGCGCACGTCCTTGCGGCGCACCTCGTCCTCGTTGTGCAGCGTGGCGTTGGTCACGGTGACGCCGCCGACGAAGACCGGCGCGAGCCGGGCCACCGGCGTGATGGCGCCGGTGCGGCCGACCTGGACCTCGATGGCCTCCACCGTGGTCAGCGCCTCCTCGGCCGGGAACTTGTGGGCGATGGCGAAGCGCGGCGCGCGCGAGACGTAGCCCAGTCTTTCCTGGTCGGCGAGGCGATTGACCTTGTAGACGACGCCGTCGATGTCGTAGGACAGCGTGCGCCGCGCCGCGCCGATGCGCTCGTAGTAGGCCATCAGCCCGGCGGCGCCCTGCACCACGGCGCGCTCGGCGGCGACCGGGATACCCCAGGCCGCCAGGCGTTCCATCATCGAGCTGTGCAAACTCGGCGCCGGCGCGACGGTGGACACGTCCGCCACGCCGTAGGCGAAGAAGCGCAGCGGCCGCTGGGCGGCGATCTTCGGGTCGAGTTGGCGCAGGCTGCCGGCGGCGGCGTTGCGCGGATTGGCGAATTCCTTCTCGCCGGCGGCGCGCTGGCGTTCGTTGAGGCGCTCGAAGTCGCGGCGCAGCATCAGCACCTCGCCGCGCACCTCCAGCAGATCGGGATAACCGCTGCCGGTCAGGCGCAGCGGAATGTTGCGCACGGTGCGCAGGTTCTGCGTCACGTCCTCGCCGGTGAAGCCGTCGCCGCGCGTCGCGCCCTGGACGAAGACGCCCTTCTCGTAGCGCAGGCCGATCGCCAGGCCGTCGAACTTCGGCTCGCAGGCGTAATCGATCTGCTCGACGCCCAGGCCCTCGCGGCAGCGGCGGTCGAAGGCGGCGGCCTCCTCGGCGGAAAAGGCGTTGTTGAGCGAAAGCATCGGCACCGCGTGGGCGACCTGGCGGAATTCCGGCAGCGGCGCGCCGCCGACGCGCCGCGTCGGCGAATCGGGCGTGCTTAGCTCGGGATGGGCCGCCTCGATGTCCTGCAGCTCGCGGAACAGCCGGTCGTATTCGGCGTCCGGGATCGTCGGCGCGTCGAGCACGTAGTAGGCGTGGTTGTGGCGCTCGATCTCGGCGCGCAGGAAAGCCGCCCGGCCGGCCGGATTGTCGCTGCCGTCGCGGGTCATCAGGAGAACAGCCGCAGGGCGCGCACGCCGCCGGCGGGAATGCCCATGCGCGCCATGCCGGCCTGCAGGTCGGCGATGCGCGCGCGGATCGCGGCGCTGGTGGCGTCGGCCAGCGGCTTGCGCTGGGGATCGGCCAGCTGGCCGCCGAGGGCGTCGGCGCACTGGCGCGCGCTGGCCAGCATGCGTTCGAAGGCAGCGGCGCCGTCGGCGACGCGCGGCACGTCGATGCTGAAGGTCAGGTCGGACAGGGCCTGGCTTTCGGGCTTGTCAGCCACCGCGCCGCCCGCTGTCAGGCAGGTCAGGGAGAAGGCCTCGGCTCCCGCCTCATCCACGGCCACATAGCGCTCGCCTTCGCGCTGCAGGCCGCAGGCATCGAGGGCCGGCACCAGCCGGGCGCCGACCATCTCGGCGATGCTGCCCGCGCGCGGGATCACGTGCAGGGACAGCTGCACGTCCACGCCGGCGCAGAAGGCGTCGAGCTCGCGCGCCGCCGCCAGCACCGGGCCGGGCTCGGGCAAGTCGACGAGGCCGGCGAAACGCCGCGCCAGCTTGTGCATGCCGTCGAGGAAGATCGCGAGACTCGCCTCGCGCAGCGCGCCGCGCCGGTCGGCGAGCTGCAGCGCCGCCGCGACCTGCAGCACCGCCCCGCTCTCCTGGGGCAGCAGCACATGCCAGCGCCCGCCGCCCTCGTGTTCCGTATAGCCGAGCCATTGCAGCGGCTTGTCGAGCTTGTGGGCCCAGGCCGCCTGCTCCGCCCAGATTTCGGGTACCGCCACCGGATCGACGAACTCGATGCGCAGCAGGCAGTCGGCGCGGCCGTCCGCCCATTCGGCGGGCAGCGGCACGGGCGGCTGGGCCCCGGCAGGAGTGGCTTCGTGTTCGACCGGCGCGGCCGCGACCGGCGTCGGCTCCGCCTCCTCGTCCTGCGGCACCTCCGGCTCGCCAAAAGTCGGCTCTCGCGGCACGGTGAACGGGGCGATCCCGGGCTCGCGGCGCGGCGCGTCCTCCGCCTCCCCGCGGCCGGCCATCAGCACGTCGGGCTTGGCGGGCGGCAGGGCGGCCTCCACCTGGCGCCGCTGCTTCTTTTCCTGCCAAAGGTTGTAGCCCCAGACGACCGCCACCAGCAGCGCGCCGAAGCCGATCAGGGCCAACTGCAATTCGCTCATCGCCATTTCCTCGTCGCCATATCCGCCGTTCCCGCGCCGCCGCCCGCCTCAGGCGGCTTCCTTGTCGGTCAGGCGCAGGGCCTCCTGGATATCCACCTCGACCACGCGCGACACGCCCTGCTCCTGCATGGTCACGCCGATCAGCTGCTGCGCCATTTCCATGGTGATCTTGCTGTGGGTGATGAAGATGAACTGGGTCTGGCGCGACATGCGCTTGACCATCTCGCAATAGCGCACGGTGTTGGAATCGTCGAGGGGCGCGTCCACCTCGTCGAGCATGCAGAACGGCGCCGGATTGAGCTGGAACAGCGCGAACACCAGCGCGATCGCCGTCAGCGCCTTCTCGCCGCCCGAGAGCAGGTGGATGGTCGAATTGCGCTTGCCGGGCGGCTGCGCCATGATCTGGATGCCGGCGTCGAGGATCTCCTCGCCGGTGAGGATCAGCCGCGCCTCGCCGCCGCCGAAGAGCTCGGGGAACAGCGTGCCGAACTGGCGGTTCACCGTCTCGTAGGTCTCGTGCAGCTGCTCGCGGGTCTCGCGGTCGATGCGGCGGATCGCGTCCTCCAGCGTGCCGATGGCGGTGGCCAGGTCGGTGGACTGTTCGTCGAGGTAGCCCTTGCGCTCCTTGGCCGTCGCCAGCTCCTCCAGCGCCGCGAGGTTCACCGGGCCGAGGGCCTCGATCTCCGCCGTCAGGCGCGCGATGTCGCCCTGCAGCGTGCTGTCGCGCAGGCCGGGCGTCAGGTCGGCGGCCAGCGCCTCCTCGTCCTCCGGGCTCACCACATGGGCCTCGACGAGGCGCTCCTGGTACTGCTCGACGTTGAGGTGGGCCGCCTGTTCCTTGAGCTTGAGGTCGTTGATCTTGTCGCGCGCCGGCTGCAGGCCCTGCTCGATCTTGAGGCGTTCCTCGTCGACGGCGCGCAGCTGGCCCGCCGCGACTTCCAGCGCGTTGCGCCGCTCGGCCAGGGTGGTTTCCTGGCTGCCGCGCACCGCCAGGGCGGATTGCAGCTGCTCCTGGATCACCGCGTCGCTGATCGCCGCCAGATCCTGCTCGGCGGCGGCGCGGTCGGCGGCGATCTGTTCCAGCTGGGCCTTGGCGGTCTCGGCGGCGCGCGCGTTGTCGGCCAGCTTGGAATGGCATTCCTTTTCCGAATAGCCGGCGTCCTGCGCCTCGCGGGCGAGCTGGTGCTCAAGGGCGCGCACCTCGCGCAGCGCGGTGTCGCGCTGGCGCTGCAGTTCGAGGGCGGCGTCCATGCGCGTGCGGGCGACGTCGAGGGCCTCGCGGCAGCGCGCCGCCTCTTCGTCGGCGGTGAGCAACGCGGCGCGCTCGTCCTCCTCGACGCGCACGATCTCTTCGAGGTCGCGGGCGATCTGGCCGGCGCGCTCGTCGTAGCGCGCCTGGGCCTGGGTGAGCTTGAGGGCCTCGACCTGGGCGGCGTGCAGGCGCTGCTGCGCCTCCTGCAGGGCACGGCGCGTCTCGGCCAGCTGCTGCTGGCCGGCGGCGACGGCGGCCTCGGCCTCGCCCTGGGCATCGCGCGCCTGCAGTTCGGCCTCTTCGAGGGCGGCAATCTGCGCGGCGAGCTCGTCGATCTCGCGTTGGCGCTCGATCACGCCATGGGTCTTGGCGTCCGGCGTATAGAGCGTCAGGCCGGCGCCGGTCATCCCATGGCCGGCGCGATTGACGCGCCAGCCGTCGGACAACAGCAGCTCGTCGTCGTTCTCGGCCGCTTGCACCTCGCCGAGCCAGGCGTCGAGCACGCTTGCCCAACGGGCGTCGGTGCAGCGCACCTTGGCGCGCAGGCTGCCGGCCGGAGCGGCCAGAGCGGCGGCGTCGCTCTGCAGCGCCAGCGCCACGGTGGCCGGCGGCGGCGAAGCCAGGGCCCGTTGCAAGATGTCCAGATTGGCCGGCACGGCCATCAGGCGTTCGCGCAGCACCGCCTCGACCGCGGTTTCCCAGCCCGCATCGACCTGCAGCGCATGCCAGAGCGGCTGGGCGTCGGTCAGGCCGAGGTCTTTCAGCCAGCCGGCGAGATCGCCGCCCTGGCCGACGCGGCTTTGCAGCTGGGCCAGCGCGTCGTGGCGCGCGCGCGACGCGGTGACGTTGCGGTGCGCCGCCTGCAGCGCCTCGCGGGCGGAACGCAGGGCGGCTTCGAGCCCCGGCTGTTGCGCCTGCAGCTCCGCCAGGCGCTCCTGGGCCAGGTCGAGGGCGGCCTCGGCCTGGGCCTCGGCCTCCTGGGCGGTGGCGAGCTGGACCGGATCGGGGGCGTTGAGGTTGCCGCGCTCGGCGTCGATGCGCTGGCGGCGCTGGGCCAGGTTGTCGAGGGCGCGCACCGCGTGGCCGCGGTCGGCCTCGGCGAGGCGCAGGCCCTGCTCGGCGGCATTGAGGGCCTTGCGCGCCTCGGCCGCCTGGGCCTCGGCCTCCTTCACCGCATCCTCGGCCTCGGGCAGGCGGGCGGCCGCCTCCTCGTGGCGGGCGGCGGCGGTCAGGGCGCGCTCGCGGGAATTCTCCAGCAGGGAGTTCCAGCGGAAATCCTCCTCCTCGACGCGGCGCATCTCGCCCGACCAGTGCTGTTCCTGGGTGTCGAGCTGGGTCAGGCGGGTTTCCAGGCGCTGGCGCGCGTCGCGCAGGTGGGCGATCTCGGATTCGAGGCGCTTGACCTCGGAGTTCGCCGAATACATCTCGGCCTGGGCGGCGTGCAGCGCGTCGGAGGCGGCGAAGTGGGCCTCGCGCATCTGCTCGACGCGCGCCTCGATCTCGCGCAGCGCGGCGGTCTCGGCCTCGACGCGGTTGATCGCCTCGCCCACCAGGCGTTCGAGCTTCTGCGCCTCGGCCTTGGCGTCGTTGCGTTTCTTGAGCCAGAGCAGGCTCTGGCGGCGGGTCAATTGTTCATGCAGGCCGCGGTACTGGCGCGCCACCTCGGCCTGGCCTTCGAGCCGGACGACCTGGCTGTCCAGCTCGCCGCGGATGTCATCCACGCGCGCCAGGTTCTCGCGGGCATCCTCCAGGCGGCCCTCGGTCTCCTTGCGGCGCTCCTTGTATTTGGTGACCCCGGCCGCCTCTTCGAGGAAGCCGCGCAGTTCGTCGGGCTTGGCCTCGATGATGCGCGAGATCATGCCCTGGCCGATGATCGCGTAGGCGCGCGGCCCCAGGCCGGTGCCGAGGAACAGGTCGATCACGTCGCGCCGGCGCACGTGCAGGTTGTTGATGTAATAGCTGGAATTGCCCTCGCGGTCGAGGATGCGCTTGACGGTGATCTCGGCATACTGCGACCACTGGCCGGCGGCGCGGCCCTGGGCGTTGTCGAAGAACAGCTCGACGCTGGCGCGGCCGACTTCCTTGCGGTTGCCCGAGCCCTTGAAAATCACGTCCTGGATCGACTCGCCGCGCAGTTCGGAGGCCTTCGATTCCCCCAGTACCCAGCGCACGGCGTCGATGATGTTCGACTTGCCGCAGCCGTTCGGACCGACCACGCAGGCGAGCTGGTCGGGGAACAGCACGGTGGTCGGCTCGACGAAGGACTTGAAGCCGGCGATCTTGAGCTTGGTCAGGCGCACGTTGGGAACCGGGAAAATGAATCGGGGATGGGCGGCGGATTATAAACGGTGCGGCCCCGGGGGAGTTCCCGACCGGGTTATCCACAAACTCGGCGCTGAGGGGACGGTGCGAAGGCAGCCGCCGCCAATATCTAATTGGCGAGCAGCTCGATCGCGTAGCCGTTGCCGCCGATGTCGAGGTGGGGTTCGCTGCGCCAGACGGTCATCGCCGCGCCGTCCGCGCGCGCGACGCGGATGCGCGCGCCGTCGGCCAGGCCGGCGGGCAACTGCTGCTCGGCGAGCATGGCGCTCGCGGTGATCCCGTCGCCCGCCGCGCTGAAGGAGGCGTAGATCAGCCCGGCCGGGGTGCCGAAGCGCTTGAGATCGGAGACCGCCAGGTCGAAAGACTTGGCGACGATC
Organism: Rhodocyclaceae bacterium; assembly: GCA_024709955.1. Lineage (GTDB taxonomy): Bacteria > Pseudomonadota > Gammaproteobacteria > Burkholderiales > Rhodocyclaceae > Sulfuricystis. The sequence goes on along the minus strand of JANJVS010000046.1, from coordinate 976 downwards.
GGCGGCGGCACGGGTTTATGGACTATCCATTCGATGCCGTCGGCCGCCCCGCCGGCGATGCCCTTGCGCCCCTTCCATTCACGCACCTTGAGGTAGGCCGTCTCCCCCGGCTCGCAGGGCCGGTCGCATTCGGTGAAGATCGTGCCGACGCGGGAACCGTCCTCCAGGGAGAAAGCCACGTGCCAGGAATTGCCATGGCGCGTGACCATCGCCACGGTCGCCTTGCGGGTCACCACCGGCGCATCGGAAAGCCGTTGCTCGGCCGGCAGCGGGGCTGGTTCCGCGGCTTGCGCGCGGGGGCTGCCGCCCTGGACATCGGGCGTCTTGAGCCGGTAGATGCTGTTCGTGCCGGGCTGGCGCCGGACTTCGAGCCAGCCGCTTTCCACCAGTTCCCGCAGTTCGCGGGCGAGGTTGGTCGGCGGCAGGCCGGCGCGGGCGGCAATGGCCTTCTTGCCGATCGCCGGAGTGAGACCATCCGGTCCGGCCAGGGAGGCGATGGCCGCGAGCACGAGCTTGGTGCGGATCTTGAGATCGGGATTCGCCAGCACCTCGATGGGCAGGATGCCGTAATCGCCGGAAAACCAGTGCGTATCCGCCATCAATGGTTTCCACGTGCCGGAAGAGGAAGAATCGGATCAGCCCTGTCATTCATATGCTTACAGCCCCGTATGATCATCGATGACAATAGCTCGAAGCATATCCAGTCTTATCAGCAATGACAATACTCATGGGCGATCAGTCGCCGCTGGCAGGGAAAAAGCCTGAGGATCAACCCGTAGAATGAGCCGATGATCGATATCCCCGCCGTCCTCGCCGCCGCTCTGGTCTGCACCGTCGCGATCATGAGCCCGGGGCCGAATTTCGTCGCCGTCACCCACCGGGCGGTCACGGCGCCCCGGGTCGAAGCGCTTGCGCTGGCGGTCGGCATCGCCTGCGTCAGCGCCCTCTGGGCCGCCGCCGCGCTGTTCGGCCTGGG
>JANJVS010000155.1 GCA_024709955.1 Rhodocyclaceae bacterium | reverse complement strand
GCCTCGTCGGCGATGATCTGCACGTTGCCGGCGAGGTTGCCGCCGCTGGTGCCGCTGCCGCGCAGCACGACGCGGCTCGGATCGGTGGTCGCCGCCTGGCCGGTCGCCGGGGTCTGCGTCTGGCCGGTCGGCGAGGACAGGGAGGAACTCGGCTGCTGGGCCGGCCCGGTGGTCTGGGTCGCCGCGCCGCCGTAGAGCTGGCGCAGCAGGTTCGCCAGGTGCGTGGCGTTGGAATTGTTCACCGGATAGACATGCACCATCGCGCCGAGGCCGTTCTTCGGCTCGTCGTCGAGGGTGCGGATCCATTTCTCGGCCGCGTCGATCATCGAGTCGTTGGCCGCCGCGACGAGGATCGCGTTCATGCGCACGATCGGCAGGAAGTACACCTTGTTGCCCTCGGTGCCGGGCCAGTTGAACAGGCCGGAGGTGCGGAACAGGGTGTCCATCTCCTTGGCGAGCTCGGTGGCGTCGCCCTTGGCGATGTCGACGAGCCGGATGCGCACGCGCGCGAGGTAGTCCACGTCGAGCATGGCGACCAGCTCGATCACCTTGGCGACGTTCTGCGCGCGGTCCACGACGATCAGGTGGCGGTTGGTCGGGTCGTTGGCCACCAGGGCCTGCTGGCCGAGCACGCTCTTGACGCTCGCCAGCAGCGCCGAGGCCTGGACGAACTGCAGCGGGATCACCTGGGTGACCGGCGAGCTCTCGCCCGCCGCCGTCAGGCCGACGTCGCGGTTGGCCTGCACGTCGCGGATCACCTTGTAGAGCTTGCCGTCGCGCACGATGGAAATGCCGTGCAGCTGCAGCGCGTTTTCGAGGATATTGTAGATGTCGGCGGCGCTGACGTTGCCGGTGCTCTGCAGGGTGATACGCCCCTGCACGGTCGGGTCCACCAGATAGTTGAGGCGCAGGGCGTCGCCGAGGATGGCCTGGACCACGTCGTGGATGTCGGCGTTCTCGAAGCGCAGGATGGTGCCGGGCACGGACTTGGCGGAGGCCTCCGGCGGGCGGGCGATGCGCACGCCGTTTTCCTTGCCGACGACCGGCGCCTGGTCGACGGCGACGGCGGCGACCGGCGCGGCCGGGACGGGCCTGGCGGGACCCAGGGAGGGAGCCGGCGCGGGCTTCGCGGCGAGCGGAACGGCGGGAGCCGGGGGCGGCGTCTCGGCAGCGGGAGCGCCTGCCTGCGCGCGCTTGGCCTGCTGCTTCTGCAAGGCCTCCAGCAGACCCTGGGCGGCGGCGGCCTGCGGCAGCGCGCAACAGATCATGCCGCACAGGGCCAGGCTCAGGCAGCGGGATTTAAGCTTGTCGGTCATTTGCGTTTTTCTTCCAGAATCCTGGCGGCGGGCTTGTCGCCCGCCCCGCCGGCGGGCCGCGGCGATTTCCTCGCCTCGGCGGATTTGTCGGTCTTCGTATCCTCCGGCTGCGCGGGATCGAGCAGGCCTTCCCAGGTCATGGTCGTCCGCAGTCCGGTCGGCCGGTTCTCGTCGTTCGCCTCGATGTTCGCCTCGACCAGGCCCAGCGCGAGGGGCGCGTAGGGCTTGCCCTGCAGCAGTTCGACGAGCTGCTCGATGCGCATGGCCGCCTCGACGTCGGCCCGATAGTACACGAGCCCACCCGCCTCGCGCCGCCGCACGCCGCGCACGACGGCCTGGCCGATGCCCTTGGCCTCGTACCAGCCGCGCAGCTGCTGGCCGAACTTCTCGCCGGCGGCGTCCTCGCCCCGGGCGGCCAGGAGCCGTCCCCGCACGCCGCCGAATTCCGCATCCAGCTGCCGGGCGCGCGCCTCCAGGGCCGGCAGGCGCTCGGCCTGCATGCGCAGCGTCGCCAGCTCGGTCTCCAGGGCGTCGAGCCGCCCGGCCGCGTGGTCGTAATCGGACCACAGCACGTCCAGCGCCAGGCCCGCCAGGAGGGCGAGAATCGCCAGGCCGCCGACCGGCTGCCAGGCATAGGCGTTGCGCAGGCGCCGCCAGGCGCGCCCGAACATCATGGCTTGCCTCCCGCCGCCGCGGCTTCTGCCCGCGGCTTTTCCATGATCCGCAGCCGGAAGCCTTCGCTTTCCGTCACCGGCTCCTGACGCATCTGCTCCGCCGCGAGACCCGCTTCCCGCAGCAGGCGGATCAGTTCGTCGTCGCCGATGCCCTTGCCGGCGGCGACGATGGACTTGCCGTCGAACGTCAGCTGCCGCACCCAGGCGGTCTTCGGCAGCACCTGGGTCAGGCGCGCCAGCAGGGGCAGCGGAGTGCCGGCCGCGTCGAGTCCGCGCACCGCCTCGACGGCGGCCTGCTCCGCGCGCAGGGAGCGGTCGAGCTCCTGAAAGCGCAGGCCCTGCGGCGCGAGCTGCTTCCTCTCGCGCAGCGCGGCGCGCAGCGCTTCCTCCTTCACGGCGATGCCCCAGCTCAAGACGCCGGCCAACACCGTGACGACGACCGCCAGCAGCATGGCGAGGCGGAAGAAGGGCGACCAGAGGGCCGCCGTGCCGCCATCGGCGGCGATCGACAGGCCGGGCTCGCGCCAGAGCGCGGGCAGGCTTTCGTCCCAGGGGGGCAGCGTCGCTTCCGTTTCCCGCGGCGCCGCCCCGCCCGCGTCATGGAGGCCGGCCAGGCAGGCGCGCCGCGCCTCGTCATCGGTCCCTGGCGGCAGCGCCGCCGCCTGGCGGACATGCCCCGCGGAGTAGGCATAGAGCAACTCGCCCCGGGGCAGCCTTTCCGTCAGTACGCCGCTGGCGGCCGGGGAGAGACGACCGCCCTCGAACAACCGGGCACGCGGGCAGACCTCGGCGAGCTTGAGCCCGAACTTGCCGAGCTGGGCCTGCTGGGCGGCGAGCCAAGCGGCGGGCACCCAGAAAAAGCGCGCCTGGTCGCCGTCACCCGAGGCGGCATGGCGGATCTCGGCTTCCGGGAAGGGCACGGCCAGTTCCAGCTGGCGCCGGCACCAGGCCGCGTCGCGCCAGGCGCCGGCCGACGCGGCGAGCGACAGCAGGCCGCCGGTACCCGGCGCAACGAGCAGCACCGCGGGCGTGTCCGGCCGCAAGGCATGCAGCTTCAGAATCTCGCCCAAGCGCGACGGAAAAGACGCCAGCTCCTGCATGGGTCGCCGTTCCTGCCAGGCGATCCGCAGCTCGCGCCCGCGCGCCCGGCAAGCGACGACATCGAGACAGCCGGGCGCCGGGGCGATGAATACCAGGTCGGGATGGCGCGGCGGATTGGAGGAGGCGGCGGACACGGACGTATGGACTTATCTCGGATGGAACCCCGACGGAACGGCTTGCGGCAAGGCTTGGGGACGATTGAGCCGGCAAGTATATCGGCAGCCCGTATGTTCCGGCCATATTAACAGCCGCGGGCGGCGGCGCCCGTGACAAGATGCGCGGCCCCGTCGTCGGCGCGCGGCAGGCATCGGCGCTACCGCATATCCGGGCGGCATGCGGACGCGGCGCCGGGGATAAACCGGCGCAGGCAATAGAATAGGCCCTCGCGCCGCCCGGCCGGCGGCGCCCCACTCATGAACGGACAGATGCGGAATACCGGAAAGCCGCGACGCCCGCGCGGCGGCGGCTTCACCCTGATCGAGGTCCTGGTCGCCATCGCCCTGCTGGCGATCGCCGGCGGCGTGCTGCTCGCCGCCCAGGGCAGCGGCAATCGTCTGGTGCGCAAGGCGCTCGAACGGGAAACCGCCACCTGGCTGGCCCAGGCGCGCCTCGCCGAGGCGGCCGCCCATCCCGACCGCCCGCCCCCCGAGGACGCCGACGCCGACATCTACGAAGGCGTGCAATACGAAACCCGCGTCGAATACCGCGACGTTTCGCCGGTGCCCGAGATCGCTCCGGCGGACCTGCCGCCATCCCTGCGGCTCATCGAGCTGCGCGTCATCGTGCGCTGGGGCGAAGCGGGGGAGGAGCGCGTGCAGCTGACCGCCTACCGGCCCGCGCGGCCACTTGCCGCCCAGCCGGCGGCAGGCGACAAAAAACCCGACGCCCGACCGGCGGACCGGAACCTCCTGGGCAGGAAATCATGAGCCGACACGGCGGCTTCACCCTCATCGAACTGCTGATCGCCATCGCGCTGGCGGCGGGGGTGACGGTGGCCGCCACGCTGCTGGCGCGCTCCTCGCTGGACTACGAGGCCCGCCATGCGGAGCGCTGGGCCGACCGCGCCGGCGCGCGTGACGCCCGGCAGCTGCTGCAACACTACTGGCCGCGGCGCCAGCAGGACAAGTTCCTCTTCGGTCCCGGCAGCCTGCTGCTCTATCTCGACGACGGCGGCACGACGCATTTCGTCGGCTTCGCCTGCGAGGGTGGCGCGGACGGCACGTACGGCCTCGCCTTCTACCGCTGGCCGACCGACGAGCAGGAAACCATGCGCGTCCAGGACGGCGGCGCCTGGCCGGCGGCGGCGCGCCAGACCCTGCTCGCCAGGCTGCGCGCCTGCGGCTTCGCCTACCTGCTGCCGCCCGCCCCCGGCAATCCCGAAAGCAGCGGCGTCTGGCTGAGCAAATGGGCCGGCCGCGACAAGCCCGCCGTACTGCGCCTCGACCTCGCCGGACCGCGCGGCCCCCTGCCGCCGACCATCGTGCAGGCGCCCGCGTCATGACACCGTCCCGCCAGCACCGACTTTTTCGCCGCCAGGGCGGCTTCGTCGCGGTCTATGTGATCGCCATCGTGGTGCTCATGGCCGGCGTCGTCATCGAGGGCACGCGCATGGCGCGCGAAAAGGCGGCGCTGGCGCGCCAGTCCTTCGAACGCATCGCCGCCACGACGCGCGTCCAGGCCGCCCAGCAGCTGCTCAAGGCGCGGCTGGAAACGCACTGGTCGCAGGGCTACCTCCCGCATCCGGGCCTGCTGCAGCTCGCCGAACTGCAGCAGGACACGCTCGTCATCGACGGCGCCACGCTGCGGATATCCGCCGAGGACGCCGAACTGCGACCGGACATCAACCAGTTCGGCCCCGAGGAATGGTCGCGCCTGCTGCTGGCCTACGGGACGCCGCCGGAGGAAGTCGCGGCGACCGCCCAGGAACTGACACGGCTCAAGCAGTCGCAGCCGGGCGGCAAGTTCGCCCGCGTCACCGGCCTCGCCTATTCCCCCTTCCTGCCCGCCGCCGCCGTGGATGGCACGGGTACCCTGCCGCCCCTGCGCGAACTGCTGGCCGCCGGCCACGGCAGCAAGCGGCTGCACGTGCAGTTCTCGCCGCTGCCGCTGTTCGGCGTGCTGCTCGGCGCGGGCCCGGAACAGCTCGCCCGCTGGCAGGACATCCGCAACGCCCGCATTCCCAAGGTGGCGGACGCGGAACTCATCTTCGGGCCGGAGGCGCGCAAGCTCTGCTACGAGGGCGAACCTCAGCAGCTGCGCCTGCGCATCAGCGCCGGCGTGGCGGGGGACGAGGGCGAAGTCCTCGTGCGCCTGGAGAAAGGCAAGCTGAGCGTCGAGACGCTCTAACTTTCATGATGCGGGAAACAGCACCCCGCATCATGAAAGTTAAATCTTTTCAAACGCCCGCCCCCCTTCGCCCCTTCGCCCCCTCGCGGGGGGTTCCTGATTGGCTCGCTTCGCTCGGTATGACCAAGCACACTCATCCGCATTTTTCACATTAAATAGTTTCGCCAGGCTCGCCGACCGCCTCGCGCTTCATGGAAACCCGCCCGGTGACCGGGTCCACGATCAGCAGCCAGGGCGGTTCGCCGTCGTATACCCGCAGCGTCATGGCGCAGCCATGACCGTCCGCGCCGAACAGGCAGGGCAGCCGCGGCGCCTGCGGCGCGTGCGCCGCCTCGATGCGCAGGCCGGCCGGCAGCTGCAGCAGCACCTCGCCCGTCGCGGTCACGAAACGTTTTTCGGCGAGGTCGATGAAGCCGCGGAAGGGCCGCTGGCGCAGCAGCGCCCGGTCGCGCGCCAGGGCGAGCGCGGTCATGAGCTGATCCGAGGGCGTCGGCACGGGCTTGGGAATGAAGAAGCGCCCGAGCGCCGGACTGGCCGTCGCCGCGCCGAGGGCGAGGATCAGCAGCACGATGAGCAGCTCGACCAGCGTGAAACCGCGCTGGCCCGCCGCCCGCGCCACATCACTCCCAGCTGTTGACGTCCGCATCCTCGCCTTCGCCGCCGGGCTGGCCGTCGGCGCCGAGGGAGATCAGGTCGTATTCGCCGTGCTGGCCGGGGAAGGCATAGACGTAGGCATTGCCCCAGGGATCCTTCTCCACCCTCTTCTTGAGGTAGGGGCCGCGCCAGTTGGCGGCGCGCGCCTCGTCGGCGGGCTTCTGCGAGAGGGCGTTGATGCCTTCCTCGGTCGCAGGATAGCGCCCCATGTCGAGGCGGTACATGTCGAGGGCGGCGCCGAGCAGCTCGATCTGGGTGCGCGCGGCCTTGGTCTTCGAGGAGCCGAGATGGCCGAACAGACGCGGGCCGACGAGGGCCGACAGCAGGCCGAGGATCACCATGACGATGAGCAGTTCGACCAGCGTGAAGCCGGCGGATTTTCTGGTGCGCTTGGACGAGTGGGACATGGGCATTCGTTCGCTGGGTTTCGGTCGGAGCGGGGAAAGTATAAACCCTTGCCGTGGACGGCACGCCTCCCCCGCCATTGGCGCTTGATCGGCCGCGCATTTGATGGGAGCATGACGGGCGCAATTCCATGCCTTCCCTGCGGCTGCGCATCCGCCCCGCAGCATCTTTTACTGGAACCCGGTTGCCGCCATGAACACGATCGCCCGCCTCCGCCTCTTCTTCCTGTCCCTGCTGCTCGCGCCGTTCGCCGCCCAGGCGCAAAGCACATGCTACGACCTGCCGCCCTACACCTTCGCGGGCGGCTATTCCGGCTCTTTCACCTACACGATGCGCAGCTGCTCGTCGAACGACGGCAATTCGGTCGTCAGCGGAACCTACACGTTCAGCAACTACGCCGAAACCGCCGGCGACAGCATCGACGGCGGCTACGACTTCTCCTACACCACCGACAGCGCCAACTCGCAGTTCACCGTTTATATGAACGGCGGCCCGGTCGTCTATTTCGGGCAGCAGGTGGAGATTTATTACGACCAGTTCTCCTACACCTTCCGCTTCGACCCCAACACCTACCAGTACAGCTACCTGAACTTCTCCGGCGGCTGGCGCATCAACGGCGTCTACTACCCGGCCAGCACCATGGTGAACTACGTGGACCTGAGCGGCGGCGTGCCGAGCATCGACGTGGATGATCTGGGCACGATCACGCCGCCGAGCGACACCACCCCCGACGCCTTCAGCTTCGCCGCCACGACCGGCACCGCGCCGGGCGCCGTGGTCGAATCGGGCACCATCGTCGTGCAGGGCATCACCGCCACGGCCCCGATCGCGGTCAGCGGCGGCGAATACTCGATCAACGGCGGCGCGTGGACCGCGGCATCCGGTAATGTCCAGCTCGGCAACCGGGTCAAGCTGCGTCTCACCGCGCCCGCCACCTACGGCGCCACCGGCAGCGCCACCCTGACCATCGGCGACGTTTCCGCGAGCTTCTCCGTCACCACCCGCACGTTCACCCCCGTCGCCGCCGTGACCGAAGTCTTCAGCAACGCTGGCACCGCCGCCAGCGTCGTGAACGGCATCGTACAGATCGTCACGGCACCG
>JANJVS010000200.1 GCA_024709955.1 Rhodocyclaceae bacterium | reverse complement strand
GTCTGGCTCAACGGCATGGAGGTGACGCAGTTCACCTACTTCCAGCAGGTCGGCGGCATCGACTGCAAGCCGATCACCGGCGAGATCACCTACGGCCTGGAGCGGCTGGCGATGTACCTGCAGGGCGTCGAGAACGTCTTCGACCTCGTCTATGCGCCGGGCCTCAAGTACGGCGACGTCTTTCACCAGAACGAGGTGGAGCAGAGCGCCTACAACTTCGAGCACAGCAACGTCGAGTTCCTGCTGCACGCCTTCGGCGCGCACGAGGGCAACGCCAAGCACCTGATGGAGCAGCAGCTCGCGCTGCCGGCCTACGAGCAGGTGCTCAAGGCCGCGCACACCTTCAACCTGCTCGACGCGCGCGGCGCGATCTCGGTCACCGAGCGCGCCGCCTACATCGGCCGCATCCGCAACCTGGCGCGCAGCGTGGCGCAAGCCTATCTCGACAGCCGCGCGCGCCTCGGCTTCCCGATGGCGCCCAAGGAACATGCCGCCGAAGTGCTGGCGAAACTCAACGAACAAGCAGCGAAGAAGGCGGCCTGACATGACGACGAAGAATCTGCTGGTGGAACTGTTCGTCGAGGAGTTGCCGCCCAAGGCCCTCAAGAAGCTCGGCGAATCCTTCGCCGCCACGCTGGCGGCCAACCTGAAGTCGCGCGGTCTCGCCGGCGACGATGCGAGCGTCACGCCCTTCGCCTCGCCGCGTCGCCTGGCCGTGCATGTGACCAATGTTGCCGCCAAGGCCGCCGACAAGCCGATGCAGCAGAAGCTCATGCCGGTGGCCGTCGCCCTCGACGCCAGCGGCCAGCCGACGCCCGCGCTGCTCAAGAAGCTCGCCGCCCTGGGACAGGATGCGGCGGTGGTGCCGAGCCTCAAGCGCGCGCTGGACGGCAAGGCGGAAGCCCTGTTCCTCGACAGCGTCGTGCCCGGCGCCACGCTGCAGGAAGGCCTGCAGGCCGCGCTGGAAGCCGCGCTCGCCGCGCTGCCGATCCCGAAGGTGATGAGCTACCAGCTGCGGGACGGCTGGAGCTCGGTGCATTTCGTGCGCCCGGCCCACAAGCTCGTCGCGCTGCATGGCGCCGACGTGGTGCCGGTCGGCGTGCTCGGCCTCACGGCCGGCCGCGAGACGCAGGGTCATCGCTTCGAGGCGGCCAACCCGGTCGTGACGATCAGGGATGCCGACAGCTACGCGCGGCAGATGGAAAGCGAGGGGGCGGTGATCCCCGGCTTCGCCGCGCGCCGCGCCGAGATCCTCAAGCAGCTTGAGGCCGCCGCCGCCAAGGAAGGACTCAAGCCCATCGACGACGAGGCCCTGCTCGACGAGGTGACCGCGCTGGTCGAACGGCCGAACGTGCTGACCTGCCAGTTCGAGCAGGAATTCCTCGACGTGCCGCAGGAATGCCTGATCCTGACGATGAAGGCCAACCAGAAGTATTTCCCGCTGCTCGACGCCGCCGGAAAACTGACCCACAAGTTCCTCGTCGTCAGCAACATCAATCCCGCCGACGCTTCCGCCGTCATCGGCGGCAACGAGCGCGTCGTGCGCCCGCGCCTCGCCGACGCGAAGTTCTTCTTCGACCAGGACCGCAAGAAGTCGCTGGCCGACCGCATCCCCGGCCTGTCCAAGGTGGTCTATCACAACAAGCTCGGCACCCAGGGTGAGCGCGCCCAGCGCGTCGCCGCCATCGCCAGCGCGATCGGGCAGCAGCTCGGCGGCGATGCCCTGGCGCGCCAGGCCGACCAGGCCGCGCTGCTGTCGAAGGCCGACCTGCTGACCGACATGGTCGGCGAGTTCCCCGAGCTGCAGGGCATCATGGGCCGCTACTACGCGCTGCACGACGGCCTGCCCGCCGAGATCGCCGACGCCATCGAGGACCACTACAAGCCGCGCTTCGCCGGCGATGCGCTGCCGCGCGGCAACGTCGGCCTCTGCGTCGCGCTCGCCGACAAGCTGGAGACCCTGGCCGGCATGTTCGGCATCGGCCAGCTGCCCACCGGCGACAAGGACCCCTTCGCGCTGCGCCGCCACGCGCTCGGCGTGATCCGCATGCTCTCCGAGCGCGACCTGCCGCTCGACCTCGCCTGGCTGTTTGACGCCGCGCAGGTCAAGGACGCCGCCGTTGCCGCCCAGCTCGCCGACTTCATCTACGAGCGCCTCGCCGGCAGCCTGCGCGAGCAGGGCTATTCGGCGCTGGAGGTCGACGCCGTCGTCGGCCTGCGCCCGCAGCGCCTCGGCGACATCCCGAAGCGCCTCGCCGCCGTGCGCGCCTTCGCCGCGCTGCCCGAGTCCGCGAGCCTCGCCGCCGCCAACAAGCGCGTCGGCAACATCCTCAAGAAGGCCGAGGGCGCCGTCGCGGCGAAGGTGGATGCCGCGCTGCTCAAGGAAGAAGCCGAGATCGCCCTCGACGCCGCGCTGGCCGCCGTGAAGCCCCAGGCCGACGCGGCCTTCGAGCGCGGCGACTACGCGGCATCGCTGCAGTCGCTGGCCGCCCTCAAGGCGCCGGTGGACAAGTTCTTCGACGACGTGATGGTGAATGCCGAGGACGCGGCGCTGCGCAACAACCGCCTCGGCCTGCTGGCGATCCTGCACCAGGCGATGAACCGCGTCGCCGACCTTTCCAAGCTGAGCACATAGCCCACACACCATGCCAGGCACCAAGCTGATCATCCTCGACCGCGACGGCGTCATCAACCAGGACTCCGACCTCTACATCAAGTCGCCGGACGAATGGGTGCCGATCCCCGGCAGCCTGGAGGCGATCGCGCGCCTCAACCAGTGGGGTTGGCGCGTCGTCGTCTGCACCAACCAGTCGGGCATTGGCCGCGGGCTGTTCGGCATGGATACCATGAACGCGATCCACGACAAGATGATCAAGATGGCCTCCCACGTCGGCGGCACCATCGACGCGATCTTCTTCTGCCCGCACACCAACGTGGACGCCTGCGAATGCCGCAAGCCGAAGCCCGGCATGCTCAAGGAGATCGCCGCGCGCTACAACATGGACCTCGCCGGCGTGCCGGTGGTCGGCGATTCCCTGCGCGACCTGCAGGCCGCCGTCGCCGTTGGCGCCGCGCCGATGCTGGTGCTCACCGGCAAGGGCAGGAAGACCCAGGCCGACCCGGCCCTGCCCGAGGGCACGCCGGTGTTCGCCGACCTCGCCGCCGCCGTCAAGAAGCTCACCGACTGACGCCGATGGCCTTCCTGCGCTCCCTGCTGTTCATGGTCTTCATGGTGGCGACGACGCCCCTGATCGTGCTCGCGCTGCTGTGCGTGTTCTGGCTACCGTCGCGCCAGCGCCGACTTTTCGTCATGCCCTGGGTGCGCGCGGTGATGTGGATGATCCGTCACCTGCTCGGCATCCGGCATCGCATCGAGGGCGCCGAGCACATCCCGGCGACGCCCTGCGTCGTGCTCTGCAAGCACCAGTCGGCCTGGGAGACCTTCGCGCTGCAGGTGATCTTCCCGCTTACCGCCTTCGTCTACAAGAAGGAGCTGCACTGGCTGCCCTTCTTCGGCTGGGGCATCAAGCTGATGCCCTTCGTCGGCATCGACCGCGCCGCCGGCAAGGCCGCGCTCAACCAGGTGGCCGAGCGCGGCAAGCGCCGCCTCGCCGAGGGCTACAGCGTGGTGATCTTCCCCGAGGGCACGCGCGTGCCGCCGGGCCAGCACCGGCGCTACAAGATCGGTGGCGCCTGGCTCGCCGTCGCCGCCGGCGCGCCGGTGGTGCCGGTGGCCCTCGATTCCGGCGAGTGCTGGCGGCGCAACGCCTTCCTCAAGACGCCGGGCACGGTGACGGTCAGCATCGGCCCCGCCATCGACCCCGCCGGCAAGAGCGCCGAGGAGGTGAACGACCTCGCCGAACGCTGGATCGAGGCCGAGATGCGCCGCATCAGCCCGCACCGCTATCGCCATGAAGCGCAGCCCGCAGCTCGCCCTGCGGCTTGACGCCGCCGCGCCCGACCAGGCCGCGCAATGGCGCGCCGGCGCCGCCATCGACTATCTCGGCGCGCGTCTGACCCTGGTGCTCGACACCGCCTGCCGCGCTCCCGAGCGCGTCGACCGGCAATTGCACCTGCCCCTGCCGCCGGCGGCGACGCCGCGCCAGATCCGCGACGCGGCCGAGAGCTGGCTGCGCGACGAGGCCCTGCGCATCTTCGACCAGCTCGTCGCCGCAAAGTCGGCGCTGGCGGGACGGTGCGCGCCGCGCATCGTCCTGGTCTTCGGCAAGCGCGGCGACTGGGTGCGCGCCGAGGGCGACCTGCTGCGCTGCCATTGGCGCCTCGTCGAGCAGCCGCTCGCCGTCATCGAGCAGGTGTTGGGCCAGGCGCTGGCGGCGCATGCGGCACCGGTTTGCGACGACCTGTTCGCCCTGGTCTGATCCGCGCATGCTCGAACAGCTCGAATTGTTTCGCCTGCCGCCGGCCGTGGACGACGCGACGAAAACCCAGCACATCATCCTGTCGGGCCGCATCGTCGGCTACGAGCTGCGCCGTGACCGGCGCCGCCTGGCGATGCGCATCGACGAGCGCGGCCTGCGCGTCGGCGCGCCGCGCGGCGTGCCCTTGGCCGCGATCGAGGACTTCATCAGGACGCATGGCGACTGGGTGCTGGCCAAGCTCGACGAGTTCACCAGTCGCGTGGCGCCGCGTCACCTGCCGATCCACGACGGCGCGCGCCTGCCGGTGCTCGGGGAGGAGGTGCGCGTGCGCGTCACCAGCGGCGGCAATCGCGGCTACTGGCGCGAGGACGAGCTTTGGCTGGCGGCGCGGCCGGCGGCCGATCTCGCCGCCCTGGCGCGGCGCGCGCTGCAGCGGCGCGCGCTGGAACACTTCCGGCCGCGCCTCGGCGACCTGGCGGCGCGGGTCGACCGCCCCGTGCCGGCGCTGGCGCTCACCGCGGCGCGCTCGCGCTGGGGCAGCTGCAGCGCGCGCAGCGGCATCCGCCTCAACTGGCGGCTGATCCACCTGCCGCCGCACCTGATCGACTACGTGATCGCCCACGAGGTGGCGCATCTCGTCGAGATGAACCACAGCCCGCGCTTCTGGGCGGTGGTGGAACGGCTCTATCCGGACTGGCAGGCCGCGCGCGGGGAGCTCAAGCGCCGCGGCGCCGCGCTGCCGCTGCTGTAGGCGCCTCAGAACGCGGCGTCGGTGGTGACGCGCCCCGCCAGGTAGCGTTCGAGGTGGCGGTCGGTGATGCTGATGTGGCTGATGAACCAGTCGAGCAGCAGGAACTGGCAGCGGAAGGCCAGGCGCAGCGGCGAGGTCTCGCCGTTGTGGATCTCGGTCGCCAGGGCGTCGAGGAACTCGCGGAACTTGTGGTGCTGCTGGCGATGCTCGGCGAAAGGCGAGTGGGGATAGCCGTGCGCCTGCATCAGGCGCTCCTCCGATTCGAAATGCTCGCTGGTCCATTCGACCAGCTGGGTCACCAGGTGTTCGGCCGAGCCGGCCGCCTCCTGCTGCAGGGCCTCGGACAGCGCGACGATGTGGCCGAAGATCGCCTGATGCATGTCGTCCAGCCCGGCGAAACCGAGCAGGTACTCGGGGCGCCAGTGGGCGGCACTGTCGGTCTCGCCGGCCTCGCCCGTGTGGTCGCGGTTGGCCTGGCGGCAACGCTGCCAATAGACGGCCGCCGGCGTGTCGCCGGGGTTGTGCTCCAGGCAGTCGCTGAACAGGGTCAGCGCGTCCTCCATGCGGCGGAAATGGTAGTGGGCGAGGGCGTCCTCGAAGGTGTCGCGGCTCGCCAGCTTGGCGGCCTTGAGCGGCGCCGGGTCGGCGTCGAACACCTCGTAGATCGACTGCGCCAGGTGCTTGCCGCGCACGCGCACGCGGTCGATGAAGCGGATCGAGAAGTCGGCCGGATGGCGGATGCTGTTGAGCGTGTGCTGGGTGATCAGGATCGGCGTCTGGTAGGTCTTGGTCAGCGTCTCGACGCGCGAGGCGAGGTTCACCGCGTCGCTGATGACGGTGACCTCCATGCGGTTGGTGCCGCCGATCACGCCGAGCATGAGCAGGCCGGAGTTGAGGCCGATGCCGATCTTCACCTCGCTCGCCGCGCGCCGCTCCGGGTGGTCGGCCGGCAGCTCGGTCATCAGGATGGCGCGCTGGGCGTTGAACTGGTCGAGCTCGGCGAGCATGCCGAGCGCGGCGCGCAGGGCGTCGTCGCCGCGCGCCGGGAACAGCGCCATCACCGAATCGCCAATGTACTTGTCGATGAAGCCGCCGTGGGCCAGCACCACCGGCTCCATGAAGCTCAGGTAGGCGTTGATGAAGTCGAAGCACTGCTGCGGCGACATGCGCTCCGACATCGAGGCGAAGCCGCGGATGTCGGAGAACAGGATGGTCATCTTCTTCTCGGCCTGGTTGCCCCAGTCCACGTCGAGGATGCTTTCCTTGGCCAGCAGGTCGAGCAGCTGGGGCGGGACGAAGCGTGAGTAGGCGGCCTGCACCTGGGCGAGCCGCTGCTCGACGCCCTGACGCGTGGCGACCTCGGCGTCGAGGCGCGCGCGCAAGCGCCGCAGCTCGTCCTCCGCGCTGGCGGTGTGCGGTGCTTTGGGAAGGGCGCCGGGCTTGGTCATTTCGCCCATTGTATTAGGTTCGACATAAGGCCCGCTAGTGCCGGTACGGGCCTGCGCCGCGCTGCCGGCAACAACGTGGCGGAGAGGGAATTGGTGGGCCCGCTGGGGCTCGAACCCAGGACCAAAGGATTATGAGTCCTCTGCTCTGACCGACTGAGCTACAGGCCCTCAGGCCGGTCCTGGCGTTGTCGGCTTCGCCTTGCCGTGCTAGCGCACTGTCTTCGGCTTGCCTTCTAGCCAGGACCGGCCTGGGATGAAACTTGTGTGCTGCTTACTCGCTGCCGTCGAGGAAGCTGCGCAGCTTCTCGGAGCGCGAGGGGTGGCGCAGCTTGCGCAGGGCCTTGGCCTCGATCTGGCGGATGCGCTCGCGCGTGACGTCGAACTGCTTGCCGACCTCTTCCAGCGTGTGGTCGGTGTTCATCTCGATGCCGAAGCGCATGCGCAGCACCTTGGCCTCGCGCGGCGTCAGGCTGTCGAGCA
Source organism: Rhodocyclaceae bacterium (assembly GCA_024709955.1). Classification (GTDB taxonomy): domain Bacteria; phylum Pseudomonadota; class Gammaproteobacteria; order Burkholderiales; family Rhodocyclaceae; genus Sulfuricystis. The sequence continues at coordinate 8,652 of JANJVS010000200.1, read as the reverse complement.
CTTCCTTGGTGATGTTGCGCAGGCTCGCGAACAGCGCGGCGTCCGCCGGGGCCAGCGTCGACTGGTCCTCGATGAAATCGCCGAGGTGGGAGTCGTCGTCGTCGCCGATCGGCGTCTCCATCGAGATCGGCTCCTTGCTGATCTTGAGGATCTTGCGGATCTTGTCCTCGGGCATTTCCATCTTCAGCGCCAGCGTGGCCGGATCGGGCTCGGCGCCGGTCTCCTGGAGGATCTGGCGGCTGATGCGGTTCATCTTGTTGATGGTCTCGATCATGTGCACCGGGATGCGGATGGTGCGCGCCTGGTCGGCGATCGAGCGCGTGATGGCCTGGCGGATCCACCAGGTGGCGTAGGTCGAGAACTTGTAGCCGCGGCGGTATTCGAACTTGTCCACCGCCTTCATCAGGCCGATGTTGCCCTCCTGGATCAGGTCGAGGAACTGCAGGCCGCGGTTGGTGTATTTCTTGGCGATCGAGATCACCAGGCGCAGGTTGGCCTCGGTCATCTCGCGCTTGGCGCGGCGCATCTTTGCTTCGCCGGTGGACATCTGGCGGTTGATGTCCTTGAGTTCCTTCAACGGGATGCCGATGCGGTCCTGCAGGTCGATCAGCGACTGCTGCTCTTCGAGAATGGCGGGCGCGGCGCGCATCAGGGCGGCGGCATAGGGCTTGCCCGACTGTACCTCGTGCTTGAGCCATTCCATGTTGGTTTCGTTGCCGGGAAAGACCTTGATGAAGTGCGGGCGCGGCATGTGCGCCTTGTCCACGCAGAGATGCAGGATCTTGCGCTCGTGGCTGCGCACCGCCTCGACCATGCCGCGCACCGAGTCGCACAGGCGCTCGATGGAGCGCGCGGTGAAGCGGATGTTCATCAGCTCGTCGGAGATCTGCTTCTGGATCTTCAGGTAGGACTTGTCCTGCGAGCCCTTCTTGACCAGGGCCGGCATCAGCTTGCCGTAGAGCTGGTGGATCACGGTGAAGCGCTCCAGCGCTTCCTGCTTGAGCTGCAGCAGGGAGGCCGAGACGCGCGCCTCGGCGCCCTCGCCGTCGTCGTCCTCGTCGAGGTCCTCTTCCTCCTCGTCGTCGTCCACGTCCTCGCTGCTGGCTTTCGCCTCGATGTCCTCGTCGGGGGCGTTGGGGTCGATCAGGCCGTCGACGAGTTCGTCGATGCGCATCTCCTCCAGCGCCACCTTGTTGGCCATTTCGAGGATTTCGGCGATCGTGGTCGGACAGGCGGAGATCGCCAGCACCATGTGCTTGAGACCTTCCTCGATGCGCTTGGCGATCTCGATCTCGCCTTCGCGCGTCAGCAGCTCGACGGTGCCCATCTCGCGCATGTACATGCGCACCGGGTCGGTGGTGCGGCCGAACTCGGAGTCGACGGAAGAGAGGGCCTGTTCGGCTTCCTCCTCGGCCTCCTCGGCATCCACCGGGGCGGCGGTCTGCTCGCTGAGCAGGATGTCCTCGGGGGCGGGCGCCTGGTCATAGACCTGGATGCCCATGTCGTTGAAGGTGCTGATGATCGACTCGATCTGCTCGGCGTCGACGAGGTCGTCCGGCAGGTGGTCGTTGATCTCGGCGTAGGTCAGGAAGCCGCGCTCCTTGCCGAGCGTGATCAGGCTCTTGAGGCGGGTGCGGCGGGCTTCGAGGTCGAGGGTGGTCGGCTGCGACTGCTCGAAGGCGGCCAGCACCTGCTTGTCCTTGGCCTTCTTGGCCTTGGCGGAGACCTTCGCCTGGGCGGGGGGTTCGGCCGGAGGCGCGGGCGGAGGGGCGACCACGGGCTTGGCCGGCTCGGGAGCCTGGGTCTTGGCGGCCTTGGCCTCGGGGGCCGGCTTGTGGGGTTCGGGGCGGACGGCCGGCTTGGCGGCCACCTTGGCCTCGGGCTTTGCCGCCGCCTTGGGGGCGGCCTTGTGAACCACGGGCTTGGCCGGGGTTGCCTTGGCCGCCGTCTTGGTCGCCGCCGGCTTCGCCGCGGCCTTGGCGGAAACCGCGGACTTCCGGGCCGTCGCGGTGGTTTGGGTTGCTCTACTCGACGTGGAAGCAGTGGGCTTGGACTTGGGCATGGGCTCGACTCGAATCGCGGCGAAACGCGTAATTATACATGTCCAATCAAGCTCTTTTTCGCGCGAATAGCAAGGCGAGTTTCTGCCGTTCCTCGGCCGAGAGGGTGCCGGCGCGGGCCTTGGCGTTGAGTTCGTCGATCTCGCGGGTGAGCGCGCGCGCGCGCAGGCGTTCGAGGATGTCCATGAACAGTTCTTCCTCCTCGCCTTCGTTGCCGGCGTCTTCCTCAAGCTGGCGGACGAGCAGCGAAACGATTTCCTCGTGCGGGCTGCCGCGGAAGTGTTCGAGCAGCAGGCCGAGGTTGCCGGTCGGCAGTTCGGCGTGTTCCATGGCCGCGGCGACGGCCATCAGAGCCGCGCCCTCGGCGTTGTCTCGGTCGATCAGTTCGTGCGGCAGGCGCAGGGCGCGCTCGGGGCGGCGCAGCACGGTGAGCAGCAAGGTCCGCTCCAGCGCGTTCGGCGCCGGGCGCAGGCGGTTCGGCGGCGCGTAACGGGCGCGCGCCAGCGGCTTGAGCCCGCACTGGTTTTCGAGTTCGGCCTGGGAGAGCTGGGCGCGGGCGGCGATCTCCTTGACGATCTGCACGCGCAGCACGGGGGCGGCGATCTTCTGCAGCAGGGGCTTGGCTTCGCTGACGAACTTCGCGCGGCCCTCGGCGGTGCTGGTGTTGTTGCGGCGGGCAAGTTCGCGGACGAGGAAGTCGCTCAGGCGCGTCGCATTGCGCGTTTCCTGGAGGAAGGCGTCCTTGCCGTGTTCGCGCACATATTCGTCCGGGTCCTGGCGGCCTTCGAGCTGGAGGATTTCGACGCTCTTGCCGTCCGCCAGATGTTCGAGACTGTTTTCCATCGCGCGCCAGGCGGCGCGATCGCCGGCGGCGTCGCGGTCGAAGCAGAACACCACGCGATTGGCGAGTTTGACGAGGCGCTGCATGTTGGCGCTGGTGGCCGCCGTGCCGAGCGTGGCGACGACATTCTCGACGCCGTTCTGCGCGAGGCCGACGACGTCCATGTAGCCCTCGACGACGATCACCGTGTCCTGGTTGTGGATTTCCTTGCGCGCCTGGGGCAGGCCGTAGAGCTCGCGGCCCTTTTCGAAAAGCGGCGTCTCCGGCGAGTTGAGATATTTCGGCTCGCCCTGGCCGAGGACGCGCCCGCCGAAGCCGATGACGTTGCCGCGCTGGTCGAGGATCGGGAACATGACGCGGTCGCGGAAGCGGTCGTAGCGCCGTCCCTGCTCGTTGACGATCACCAGGCCGCATTCGACGAGGGCCTGGCTGTCGTAGTCGTCGAACACCCGCTGCAGGCCCTGCCAGTCGTCGGGTGCGTAGCCGAGGCCGTAGCGCGCGGCGATCTCGCCGGTCAGGCCGCGGCCCTTGAGGTAGTCGATGGCCTTGGGCGAGGTCTTGAGCTGGTCCTTGTAGAAGCGCGCCGCGCGCGCCATGCGCTCGGTCAGCGGCGCCTGCTGCGACTTCTGCTGGGTGCGGGCGCTCACCTCGCGCGGCACGGGCATGCCGAGATGGTTGGCGAGTTCCTCCACCGCCTCGACGAAGCCGAGGCCGGCGTACTGCATGACGAAGCCGATGGCGCTGCCGTGGGCGCCGCAACCGAAGCAGTGGTAGAACTGCTTGGCCGGGCTGACGGTGAAGGAGGGTGTCTTTTCCGAGTGGAAGGGGCAGCAGGCCTGGTAGTTGGCGCCCGCCTTCTTGAGCTGCACGTAGCGCTCGACGACGTCGACGATGTCGACGCGGGCGAGCAGTTCCTGGATGAAGCTCTCGGGGATCATCGGCGCATTATCGCCGATGCGGATCAGGCAAGCTTGGCCTTGACCAGCTTGGAGACCTCGGCCATGTCGGCGCGGCCGGCGATCCGCGGCTTGACCAGGGCCATCACCTTGCCCATGTCGGCGGGCGCCTGGGCGCCGGAATCGGCGACGGCCTGGGCGACGATGGCCTCCACCTCGGCGGCGGACAGGGCCTGGGGCATGTAGGCCATCAGCACCGCCACCTCGGCCTTCTCGGCGTCGGCGAGATCCTGGCGCTTGGCGGCCTCATACTGGGCGATCGAATCCTTGCGCTGCTTGAGCATCTTCTCGATGACGGCGACCACCGCCGCGTCGTCGAGCTCGATGCGCTCATCGACCTCGCGCTGCTTGATCGCGGCCAGGATCAGGCGGATGGCGCCGAGCCGGGCGGTTTCCTTCGCCTTCATGGCGGACTTCATGTCTTCGGTGATGCGGGCTTTGAGGGACATGGCGATCTCCAGTTCCGGAAACGACAAAACCGCCACGGCATCGACCGGGGCGGTATCGGCGACTGACTGCCTGCCGGGCAGGCGGCCAGGAAATCAATACATCTTGGGGGGCAGCAGCTGGCTGCGGATGCGCTTGTGGTGGCGCTTCACGGCGGCGGCCAGCTTGCGCTTGCGCTCGGAGGTGGGCTTCTCGTAGAACTCGCGGGAACGCAGTTCGGTGAGCGTACCGGCCTTCTCGATGGTGCGCTTGAAGCGGCGGATGGCAACCTCGAAGGGCTCGTTTTCCTTGACACGAATACCAGGCATGCGGATTTCCTGAATGGGGTTGATGCGGAAGAAAGGCGCGCATTCTAGCCATTTCTCCGGCGATGTCAAAGTAAAATTTCGCTCCCGCCGCCCTGGCTGTGGATCAACCCCATGATCGTTCTCGGCATCGAATCCTCCTGCGACGAAACCGGCGTCGCGCTCTACGACACGGAGCGCGGCCTGCTCGCCCATGCCGTGCATACCCAGGTGGCGATGCACGAGGCCTATGGCGGCGTGGTGCCCGAACTGGCCTCGCGCGACCACATCCGCCGCCTGGTGCCGCTGCTGGAGCAGGTGCTGGCCGAGGCGCACGTCGCGCGCACCGACATCGGCGCCGTGGCCTACACCGCCGGGCCGGGGCGGGCCGGCGCGCTGCTGGTCGGCGCGAGCTTCGCCGCGGCGCTGGCCCAGGCCCTCGGCGTGCCGGCGCTGCCGGTGCATCACCTCGAAGGCCACCTGCTCTCGCCGCTCTTGGCGCGCGAGCCGGCGAGCTTCCCCTTCATCGCCCTGCTGGTCTCGGGTGGCCACACGCAGATCATGTGCGTGACGCGCGTCGGCGCCTACGAACTCATGGGCGAGTCCCTCGACGACGCCGCCGGCGAGGCCTTCGACAAGACCGCGCAGCTACTGGGTCTCGGCTACCCCGGCGGGCCGGCGCTGGCCAAGCTCGCGGAACAGGGTACGCCGGGCAAGTTCAAGCTGCCACGGCCGATGCTGAACAGCGGGGACTTCATGTTCAGCTTCTCCGGCCTCAAGACCGCCGTGCTCACCGCCGCGCGCGAGCGGGAGCTGTCGGCGCAGGACAAGGCCGACCTCGCCGCCGAATTCCAGGAGGCCGCCACCGAGGTGGTGGCGACCAAGGCCCTCGCAGCGTGCCGCCAGCGCCGACTTTCCACGCTGGTGGTCGCCGGCGGCGTCGGCGCCAACAAGCGCCTGCGCCAGCGCCTCGACGCGGCGGCGGCCAGGCAGGGCGTGCGCGTGCGCTACCCCGAGATGGAGCTCTGCACCGACAACGGCGCGATGATCGCCTTCGCCGCCGCGCTGCGCCTGCAGGCGGGCGTGGCCGCGCCCCGGAACGATGGTGCCTTCGCGGTCCGTCCGCGCTGGCCGCTGCAGGAGCTCTGAGATGGAACTGCCGACCAATCCCTTCAAGGCCGCGTTGCGCGCCGGCCGCCGCCAGATCGGCCTGTGGTCGGCGCTGGCCGCGCCGGCGAGCGTCGAGCTGCTGGCGCATGCCGGCTTCGACTGGCTGCTGCTCGACATGGAGCATGCGCCGATCGACCTCGGCGAGCTGCGCGGCGAACTCATGGCCCTCAACGGCTCGGCCACCCACGCCATCGTGCGGCCGCCCTGGAACGACGCGGTGGCGGTCAAGCGCATCCTCGACCTCGGCGCGCAGACGCTGCTGTTCCCCGTCATCCAGTCGGCCGCCGAGGCCGCCGCCGCCGTCGCGTCCACGCGCTATCCGCCGGCGGGCGTGCGCGGCGTGGCGGGCGGCACGCGGGCGACGCGCTACGGCCGCGTCGCCGACTACTACGGCAAGGCGCAGGAAGAGCTTTGCGTCATCGTGCAGATCGAGACACGCGCCGGCCTGGAGCATCTCGACGCGATTCTCGCGGTGGATGGCGTCGATGCGCTCTTCCTCGGTCCCGCCGATCTTTCGGCGAGCCTCGGCCATCTCGGCGATCCACGCCATCCCGAGGTGGCGGCGGCGATGGAGGATGCCCTGCGCCGCTGCGTGGCGGCCGGCAAGCCGGTCGGCACCATCAGCCAGGACGAGGCGCTGGCGCGGCGCTGGTTCGAGCTGGGGGCGAGCTTCGTCGCGGTCGGGGTGGATGTGCTGCTGTTCGCGCGGGCGGCGGACGCCCTCGCGGCGAAATTCAAGGGCTGATGGACGAGCGCGGCAGACGAGCCGCGCTAGCTTTTCTTCTTGCCGATGCGGCTTTCGGTGCCCTCGATGAGGCGCGCGATGTTCGCCTTGTGGCGCACGATCAGCAGCAGGCACATGACGGCCACGACCAGCGCGACGGCGCCGATGCCGTGGCGCGCGAGGGCGAGGGTCGGCGCCACGCAGGCGGCGACGATGGCGGCGAGGGACGAGTAGCGCGTGACGACGGCGGTCGCCAGCCAGGTGAGTGCCGCGCCGGCGGCGAGCATGCCGTCGAGGCCGATCAGCACGCCGATGGCGGTGGCGACGCCCTTGCCGCCCTTGAACTTGAGGAAGACCGGGAACAGGTGGCCGATGAAGGCGGCGAGGCCGGCAAGGGCGACCACCGTCCCGCCGGCGCCGAGTTTTTCGGCGGCGAACATCGCGAGCCAGCCCTTGGCGGCGTCGCCGAGCAGCGTCAGCGCGGCGGCGGCCTTGTTGCCGGTGCGCAGCACGTTGGTGGCGCCGGGGTTGCCGGAGCCGAAGCTGCGCGGGTCGGCGAGGCCGAAGGCCTTCGAGACGATCACGGCGAAGGGCAGCGAACCGACCAGGTAGCCGAGGGCGAGATAGGCGAGCAGAGCGGGTATCGTTTCCATAGAATTGCCGAATTCTAATCGAGGCCGCACCATGGATTTCATCTTCATCGAGGACATGCGCGTCGAGGCGCATGTCGGCATCTACGACCGCGAGCGCGCCGCGCCGCAGACCCTCGACCTGTCGCTGACCTTCGGCGTGCCCGACGAGGCGGCGCGCGACGACGACATCGCCAAGACCATCGACTACGCGGTGGTGATCGCGCGCGTGCGCGCCGAGCTGGCGGCGCGCCATTTCAACCTGCTGGAGACCCTCGGCGAATACGTGATCGGCCTGCTGCTCGAAGAGTTCGGCGCGCCCTGGGTCAAGGTCTCGATCGCCAAGGTCGGCATCGCGCGCGGCGTCAGGCGCGTCGGCGTGCAGATCGAGCGGGCGAAGTGAGGGAGGCGTGAGCGCCACCTCCGACCTGATCTACGCCGTCACCATGGCGGCGGTGGCGGTCAACGCCGCCTCGGCCGTCCTCGAAACCGAGGACAAGCAGATGGACCTGGTCGGCGCGATCGCCGTCGCGCTCGCCACCAGCCTCGGCGGCGGCACCCTGCGCGACCTGCTGCTGGACCGGCCGGTGTTCTGGCTGGGGGACATCAACTATCTCGCCTGCGGCCTGCTGACCGTCGTCTGCATCTTCGTCCTGGCGCGGCGCGTGCGCATCCCGCCGGGCCTGTTCGTCGTGCCCGACGCGGTCGGACTCGCGCTGTTCACCGTGGTTGGCAGCCAGATCGCGCTGGCCCACGGCATCCACTGGCTGCCCGCCTCGCTGCTCGGCGTCGTCACCGGCGTGTTCGGCGGCATGCTGCGCGACATCCTGGTCAACGAGGTGCCGCTCGTCATGCGGCCGGGGACGCTCTACGCGACGGCCTCCTGGCTCGGCGCCCTGACGCTGATCGGCGGCACGCGGCTCGGCCTCGGCGAAGCCACCAGCGCGCTGGCGGGCGGCAGCCTGGTGCTGCTGATCCGCCTGGCGTCGATCCGCTACCAGCTCAGCCTGCCGACCTACAAGTCGCGCTAGGGCCTGTTCTCATTCAGGCGACGAGTGCGACGGGGCGATTTTGGCCGCGACCGCTTCCCCTTCCGCCGCGCCGGCCCGGCGTGGTGGATGGCCCGCAGGTTTGCTACACTGCGCGCCGCCGCGGCAATCCCATCAGTCAATAAGCCGCGCGTCGCGTGCGGATCTCGCCGCCGCGTATCACCCCATCCCCCAGACGATTCTGTCCAGACTGGTTCGTGCCCATGCCCTGGGACGGTGGACCGATGACAGGAGCACCCCATGCACTTCACCGATCTCGGCCTGTCGGCCGACATCCTGCGCGCCGTTGCCGAACAAGGCTACGACACGCCCACCCCCATCCAGGCCCAGGCGATTCCCCTCGTGCTGGAAGGCCGCGACCTGATGGCCGCCGCCCAGACCGGCACCGGCAAGACCGCCGGCTTCACGCTGCCGATCCTGCAGCTGCTGTCCGGCCGCGCGCCGGTCAAGAAGGGCAAGCCGCGCTGCCTGGTCCTCGTGCCGACGCGCGAG
>JANJVS010000232.1 GCA_024709955.1 Rhodocyclaceae bacterium | reverse complement strand
AACCTCGGCCGCGAGCGCCCGGCACCGCGCAGCGCCTTGGCGCAACTGGAAGCGTGGTGGTAACTTATCGCCGCGGCCGCCAGTGCCGGTCCTGATCCCATCCTGAAAGGGTTTCGCCATGTCCCGTCTGATCGCCTTGATTGCTTCGCTATTTCTTGCCTTCGCCCACGTCGGCGCGGCGGCGGCCCGCGATGCAGGCGGCCCGCTGCAAACCCGGTCGGTGCTCGCCCATCTGGCGGGCACGCAGGTGACCATCACCGCCATCGACAGCAGCGACCTCTACTCGACCATCGTGCCCAGCCTCGTCGGCCGCACGGGCGTCGTCCATGAACTGTCCAGCACCAACAACAAGCTCATCAGCCGCGACGGCGGCACCTGGTGGGCCGGCCCCGTGCTGCTCGACGGCGACACGATGGCCGCCTCCTTCAGCAAGGTCCAGATCTCGACCACGGCAACCCCCGTGGAAGTCTTCGACACCACGCCCGACCTGCTCGGCGTCAAGCTGACGCCGGTCACCAACGCCATCCCCGGCGCCTACGCCATCTCGAATACCATCAAAGTGACGGGCATCGAGGTCGACGTAAACATCAGCATCAGCGGCGGCGAATACGCGATTGATGGCGGCGCCTGGACCTCCGCGCCGGGTACCGTCAGTCTCGACCAGTCCGTCGCCGTGCGCGTCCAGGCCCCGAGCGGGCTGGGCGAAACCGCTTCCGCCACGTTGACCCTGGGTTCCGCTACCCCCCTCACCTTCAGTGTCACCACCGTCACCACCCCCGGCGACTATTCCCCCGACGCCTTCAGCTTCGCGGCGGTCGCCAACGTCGCGCCGAGCACGATCGTCGTATCGCCGACCACGGTCACGGTGAGCGGCATCACCGCTACCACGCCGATCGCGGTCAGCGGCGGGGAATACTCGATCAACGGCGGCGCCTGGACCTCGGCCTCCGGCACGGTGGCCCTCGGCAACCAGGTCAAGCTGCGTCTCACCGCGCCCGCCACCTACGGCGCCAGCGGCAGCGCGACACTGACCATCGGCGACGTTTCCGCGAGCTTCTCCGTCACCACCCGCACGTTCACCCCCGTCGCCGCCGTGACCGAAGTCTTCAGCAACGCTGGCACCGCCGCCAGCGTCGTGAACGGCATCGTACAGATCGTCACGGCACCG
>JANJVS010000156.1 GCA_024709955.1 Rhodocyclaceae bacterium | reverse complement strand
GCCGTCCTTGACGTCGTTCTTGTCCGGCAGGCCGAGGTGTTCCTTCGGCGTCACGTAGCAGAGCATCGCCGTGCCGTACCAGCCGATCATCGCGGCGCCGATGGCGCTGGTGATGTGGTCGTAGCCGGGCGCGATGTCCGTGGTCAGCGGGCCGAGCGTATAGAAGGGCGCCTCGTGGCAGAGCTTGAGCTGGAGATCCATGTTCTCCTTGATCATGTGCATCGGCACATGGCCGGGCCCCTCGATCATCACCTGCACGTCGTGCTTCCAGGCGACTTGCGTCAGTTCGCCGAGGGTGGCGAGTTCGCCGAGCTGGGCCTCGTCGTTGGCGTCGTAGATCGAGCCGGGGCGCAGGCCGTCGCCGAGCGAGAAGCCGACGTCGTAGGCCTTCATGATCTCGCAGATGTCCTCGAAGTGCGTGTAGAGGAAGTTCTCCTTGTGGTGGGCGAGGCACCACTTGGCGAGGAGCGAGCCGCCGCGCGAAACGATGCCGGTCATGCGCTTGGCGGTCATCGGGATGTAGCGCAGCAGCACGCCGGCGTGGATGGTGAAGTAGTCCACGCCCTGCTCGGCCTGCTCGATCAAGGTGTCGCGGAACAGTTCCCAGGTCAGGTCCTCGGCCTTGCCGTCCACCTTCTCCAGGGCCTGGTAGATCGGCACGGTGCCGATCGGCACCGGCGAATTGCGCACGATCCATTCGCGCGTCTCGTGGATGTTCTTGCCGGTGGACAGGTCCATCACCGTGTCGCCGCCCCAGCGGATCGCCCAGGTCATCTTGTCCACTTCTTCCTGGATCGAGGAGACGATCGGGCTGTTGCCGATGTTGCAGTTGATCTTGGTGAGGAAGTTGCGGCCGATGATCATCGGCTCGGCTTCCGGGTGGTTGATGTTGGCGGGAATGATGGCGCGGCCGCGGGCGATCTCGGCGCGCACGAATTCCGGGGTGATCTCCTTCGGGATGGCGGCGCCGAAGCTCTGGCCGGGGTGCTGGCGGCGGATTTGCTCGGAGAGCTTGTCGAGGCGCTGGTTTTCGCGGATGGCGACGAATTCCATCTCCGGCGTGACGATGCCCTTCTTCGCGTAGTGCATCTGGGTCACGTTCATGCCCGGCTTGGCGCGGCGCGGCTGCTGCACATGGGCGAGCCGCAGCGCGGCGAGCTCCGGATCGGCCAGGCGCGCGCGGCCGTAGGTGGAGGATTGCTCGGTCAGGCGCTCGGTGTCGCCGCGCTCCTCGATCCAGGCGTCGCGCAGGGCGGGCAGGCCGCGGCGGATGTCGATCTTCGCCGCCGGGTCGGTGTAGGGACCGGAGGTGTCGTATACATAGATGGGCGGGTTTTGCTCGCCGCCCATGCTGGTGGGGGTGTCGGCCTGGGCGATTTCGCGCATCGGCACGCGGATGTCGGGCCGCGAGCCGGTCACGTGGATCTTGCGTGAGTTGGGGAGGGGCTGGATTGCCGCGCCATCGACCTGGGCCTGGGCGGCAACGAATTTATCTGTGGCATTCATGGGTGTTACTCCGTTGGGACAGCGCCCGAAACTACTGGAATCGGCCCGGGAAAGCAACCACGGCGCCAGAATGGAGTTCCCGAGCGGACGGCCCGCCGGAACGTGCCTTAAAAGGCTAAAGTGCGCAGCATTGCTGCCGTAATTCCGCTGACGTAAAGAAGAAGGGGAATCCCATGTCCGCAAGAACCCGCATCGTCCTGGCGACCCTGGCGCTCGCCTGGCTGGCCGGGCCGACGCTGGCCGCGCCAGCCCAGTGGCAGGCCGTGGCGGCCAGCGCCGGCAACACCGTAGAGATCGACCAGGGCCGCATCGGCCGCCTGGCCGGCGGCAAGACCTCCGCCTGGACGCGCCTGACCCTCGATCATCCGGTGCTGGATTTCGAGAACCAGACCCGTTATACGGCGGTCCAGGCGCTCAACCATTACGACTGCACCGATCGCAGCTACGCCACCCAGAGGCGGGTGTATGTCCTCGACGCGCGTGTCGTCAAGACCGAGAAGGTGGCCAATCCGCGCCCCGTGCCGGTGCAGCCCGACAGCCTCGACGCGCGCCTGCTCGAAGAGGCCTGCAAGCCGCGCAACGCCGAGGAAATGCGGCAGGCGGCGGCGCGCGCCGCGCGCCAGGCCGCGGCCGCCGGCGCGGCGCGCCCGCGCCCGATGCACGCCGAAATGGTCAGCCTGGCGGAAGCCTCCCAGCCGCGCGGCGTGAAAGTGGCCGATACTCCGCCGGCGGAGAAGCAGCGCATGTTCGAAGTGCCGCAGATCGACAAGTCCAAGGCCGAGGACCCCTACAAGGGAGCGGCGGCCGCTCCCGCGCCGGCCGCGCGTCCCGCCGCTCCGGTTTCCGCCGCCGCGCGCCCCGCCGCCAGGCCCGCCGTCCCGGCGCCGGCGCCCGTGGCCGCGCCCGAAATCAGCCGCAAGGAACGCGAACTCCAGCTGGCGACCTCGGGACCGCGCAAGGCCAAGCCGAAGAAGCCGCCCGCGCCCAAGGAGCCCGACTATTCGCATGTGCACTGGGGCTACGCCGGCCTCGGCGCGCCGGAAAACTGGGCGAAGATCAAGCCCGAGTACGCCACCTGCGCCGTCGGCACGCGCCAGTCGCCGATCGACATCCGCAACGGCATCAAGGTCGATCTCGAACAGATCCGCTTCGACTACCGCAACACCCTGTTCCGCATTGCTGACAACGGCCACACCGTGCAGGTCAATGTCGGCGAGGGCAGTTCGCTTTCCCTGCTCGGCAAGAGCTACCAGCTCGTGCAGTTCCATTTTCACCGGCCCTCGGAGGAGCGCATCAACGGCAAGCCCTTCGACATGGTGATCCATTTCGTGCACCGCGACTACGACGGCAACCTGGCCGTCGTCGCCGTGCTGATCGAGAAGGGCGCCGAGCATCCGGTGATCCAGGCGCTGTGGAACAACATGCCGCTGGAGGTCGGCCAGGAGGTGATGCCGCCCAACCTCGCCATCGACCTGTCCAAGCTGTTGCCGAGCCGGCGCGACTACTACACCTACATGGGTTCGCTGACGACGCCGCCCTGCACCGAGAACGTGCTGTGGCTGGTGTTCAAGACGCCGATCCAGGTATCGCCCGAGCAGGTCGGCATCTTCGCGCGGCTCTATCCGAACAACGCGCGGCCGGTGCAGCCGGCCAACGACCGCCTGATCAAGGAATCGCGCTGAGGATCTTCCTCACCGGCGCGGGCAGGGCCGCCCGCGCCAGATCCTTGCGCTCGACCCAGCGCAAACCCGGCTCCATCGCCTGCGGCAGCGCTTCGACCGCGCACAGCAGCGGCCGGATGTGCAGGCGGAAATGGGAGAACGTGTGGCAAAAAGTCGGCGCTGGCGCGACGGTGACGAGCCGCAGGCCGAGCCGCTGTTCGCAATAGGCGGCGACGGCGGTCTCGTCCGGCTCGTCCGGCAGTTCGGGCAGCGACAGCAGCCCGCCCCAGATGCCCGCCGGCGGGCGCTCTTCCAGCAGCACGCGATCCGCCGCGCGCAGCACCAGCAGGGTCGCCCGCCGTTCCGGCACGGCCTTGCGCGGGCGCGGCGTCGGCAGTGCGGCGACGCGGTCCTCACGCCGGGCCACGCAGATATCCGCGAGCGGGCAGGCGTCGCAGCGCGGCCGGGTGCGCGTGCACACCGTCGCCCCCATGTCCATCTGCGCCTGGATGTAAGCGGCGACGTCGGCTGCCGGCAGCAGCGCCGCAGCGTCCCGCCAGAGCCGACTTTCCACGGCCGGCGCGCCGGGAAAGCCTTCGATGCCGAGGCTGCGGCACAGCAGGCGCTTGACGTTGCCGTCGAGGATCGGCGCGCGCGCGCCGAAGCAGAAGACCGCGATGGCGTTGGCCGTCGAGCGGCCGATGCCCGGCAGGGCGGCGATGGCGGCCGGATCGCGCGGGAAGGCGCCGCCGTGCCGTTCCATCAGCGCGCGCGCGCAGGCGTGCAGGTTGCGGGCCCGGGCGTAGTAGCCGAGGCCGCTCCAGAGCGCCATCACATCCTCGACCGGCGCGGCGGCCAGGCTGGCCAGGTCGGGAAAGCGGTCGAGGAAGCGCGCGTAGTAGCCGACGACGGTCGCCACCTGCGTCTGCTGCAGCATGATTTCCGATAGCCAGACGCGATAGGGGTCGGTGGTGTGCTGCCAGGGCAGGTCGTGGCGCCCGTGGCGGCGCTGCCAGTCGATCAGGCGCCGGGCGAAGTCCGTGCCTTCCCTCACGGCGCGCCGGCGCCGAGGCTGAGGCGGACGAGGTCCGCGACGCTCGTCGCGCCAAGCTTGCCCATCATGCGCGCCTTGTGCACTTCGACGGTCCTCACGCTGATGCCGAGCTCCGCCGCGATGTCGCGGTTGTGCCGGCCGGCGACCACCAGCTCCATCACCTCCAGCTCCCGCGGCGTCAGCGCGGCGAGCCGCCGGTCGATGGCGGCGCGGGACTCGCTCGTCCGCCGCAGCGCGTCCTGGCGCTCGAAGGCCTCGGCGATCGCGTCCAGCAGGCGCGCCTGGTCGAGGGGCTTTTCCAGGAAGTCCACCGCCTGGGCGCGGAAGGCCTGGCGCGCCGAGTCCACGTCGCCGTGGCCGGTCATGACGATCGCCGGCATGCGGCAGCCGATCCGCGCCAGGCGTTCCTGCAGTTCCAGGCCGGTCATGCCGGGCATGCGGATGTCCAGCAGCAGGCAGCCGCTCCATTCCGGACGATAGGCCTGCAGGAAGCTCTCGGCGTCGGCGAACATCGCCACCGCATGGCCGTGCAGGCCGAGCAGCAGGCCGACCGCGTCGCGCACGGACTGGTCGTCTTCGACGATATACACGGTGAGGCCGCTAGTCTGCATGGGGGCTGGTTCCTTCGGTGGGCAGGGAGAGCTTGAAGATGCCATGGTCGCCGGTTTCCGCCCAAAGGCTACCGCCGTGGGCCTCGGTGATCGCCCGGCTGATCATCAGGCCGAGGCCGAGGCCGCTCGACTTGGTGGAGCGGAAGCCGTCGAACAGGCCCGCCAGGCGCGCCTCGTCGAAGCCCGCGCCGTTGTCCTCGACGACGATGCAGACGCGCGAGCCGCCGTCGTCGCGCGCATCGAGGCGGATGCGGCGCTCGCCCGGCGCGTGCTCGGCGACGGCGTCGAAGGCGTTCGACAGCAGGTTGCGCAGCACGACCTCGAGCTGCAGGCGGTCGCCGAGCAGCCGCAGCGGCGGGATCGGGCCGACCGCCAGCGTCACCGCGTCGCGCTTGCCGCGGGCGGCGAAGGAGGTCGCGGCGGCGTCGATGAGCTCGGCCAGGTCGATCGGTTCGAGGCGGGTCGAGCCGGTGCGGAAGAAGTCGCGCAGGCGCCGCAGTACCTCGGCGGCGCGGTGTGATTCGCGGATCATGCCGCGCAGCGCGTCGCGCAGCGTCGGGCCGGTGTCGCCGCGATCGAGCAGCTGTTCGCAGGCGCTGCCGTAGGCGGACAGCGCGGTGAGCGGCTGGTTCAGCTCGTGGGCCAGCGCGCCGGCCATCTCGCCGGCGGCGGCGAGCCGCAGGGTCTGGCGCAGCTCGTTGCTGACGCGCTGCTTCTCGTCGACGACGACGCCGATGAAAAAGCCGAACAGGGCGGTCACCGCCGCGAGGATCTGGATTTCCAGCACGGTGATGGCCGCGATCTCCTGCGACTTGACCGCGAGGATGATGCCGAACTGGATCAGCGCCGCCGCGATCACGGCGCCCGGCAGACCATGGCGCGAGGCGGCCCAGGCGATCGGGATGAACAGCGCGTAGAAATACTTGAAGGCGGCGGAGGCGCCGAGGCCGAAGGCGACCCACAGCGCGACGGCGATGAGCGCCAGATAGGCGAGAAAGCCGGGATGGAAGACGACCTGGCGCAACTGGCGGCGGCGGTAGTCGTCGAACAGCATCCACAGCAGGGGCATCGACACCAGCACCCCGGCGCCGTCGCCGACCCAGAACTGCAGCACGGCGTCGTCGACCACGTCCATCGGCACGTAGCCGGACAGGGCCAGCGCGACGACGAAGATGCCGCTGGTGAGCAGGGTGCCGGCGGAAACCGCGGCGGCCCAGATGAACAGCCCGCGGCGGTCGGCGAAGATCACCCCCTCCGGCAGGTATTTGTAGATGACGGTCGCGATCAGCCAGTAGCCGCCGGTCAGCAGCGCCGCCACGGCGACGGTCACCGGCAGGGCCGCCGGCAGGCCGCGCACCCAGATCTCGGCGATCAGGATGGCGACGACGATGGGCGGGACCATGCGGGCGCCGTGGCGCAGCAGGAGAACCAGCCCGAGCGCCGGGGCCGGATTCCACGGGGTGATGTTGAGCCCGTGCAGGGGGTGGATGAAGCTGGCCCAGTCGAGCGCGACATAGCCGACCACCAGCAGGGCGATGTCGCGCCAGCCGGGCCGCGTCGACGACAACATGGCCGGTTTGCGCTCGGTGCGATGAGGAATGGACGGATTTTGCCGCTGCATGGGTGCGAAGGTAATTCGTTGGCGTGCGTAAGGGATTCCCGTATCCCGGGGCGAAGCATAACCGGGGCGGGCGGTTTTTTCGCCGGCGCGCGCCGCGCGGCATGACGGAATCGCCTAGGGGAGTTCGCGAATTTTCAGGCGCGCCGCCACCCGCTAGCATTCCCCGCCATGGTCCGTTCCATCAGCTTCTTCCTGACGCTCGCGCTCTTCTGGTTGCTGCTGTCGGGGATGTTCACGCCCTTCCTGCTCGCCGCCGGCGCGGGTAGCGCGTTCGCCGTCGCGCTGATCGCGCGGCGCATGGATCTGCTCGACCACGAGGGGCATCCGGTGCAGCTCGCCTGGGGCGCGGTGCTGTCCTACTGGCCCTGGCTGCTCAAGGAAATCGTCAAGTCGGCCTGGGACGTGAGCCGGCGCATCCTCGATCCGCGCCTGCCGATCGCGCCGACCCTCGCCGAGTTCGCCCCGTCGCAAAAGACCGATCTCGGGCTGGTGATCCACGCCAACTCGATCACCCTGACGCCGGGCACCGTCGCCGTCGAGGTCGCGGCGGGCCGCTTCCTCGTCCATGCGCTGACGCGGGAGGGCGCGGCGGGCCTGGCCGGCAGCGAGATGGACCGCCGCTGCGCCGCGCTGGAGCGCCCCTGAGCATGCTCGCCGCCGCCACCCTCGCCCTGCTCGCCACCATTGCGCTCGCGCTGCTGCGCGCCGCCCTCGGCCCGACGGTGTTCGACCGCCTGCAGGCGGCCAACAGCATCGGCACCGTCGCCATGCTGCTGCTCGCCGTGTTCGGCTTCCTCCGCGGCCGACCGGACTTCCTCGATCTCGCCCTGGTCTATGGCCTGCTCAACGTCATCGGCGTGATCGCCATCCTCAAGTTCTTCCGCCAGGGCGACCTGGGCGCGGATGAGGAGTCGCGGTGAACGAGATCCTTCCCTTCCTCGGCGGACTCGGCCTGCTGGCCGGCGCCGGCTTCTGCCTGGTCGGCGCCGTCGGCCTGCTGCGCATGCCGGATTTCTACACGCGCATGCACGCGGCGAGCGTGATCGAGACGCTCGGCGCCGGCCTGATCCTGTGCGGCCTGCTGCTGCAGGCCGGCTTCACGCTGGTCGGCGCCAAGCTGCTGATGATCGGCCTGCTGATCTTCTTCGCCAGCCCGACCGCCAGCCACGCGCTGGCGCGCGCCGCGCTGCTGCGCGGCCTGAAGCCGAAACTCGCCAGTCCGGAGGACAAATAATGGCTCCCCTCGCTCGCAATAGCGGCCCGCTGCTCCCCGCGGGGGGGCTGGTGCCTTCTTGGGACGGCGCCGCGGAGGCACGATCATCGAAACCCTGATCATCAACGCGCTGCTGGTGCTGATGGCCCTCGCCGTGCTGGTGCTGGCGCGCACGCGCAACCTGTTCGCCGTGGTCGTGCTCTCCGGCGTCTACAGCTTCCTGATGGCCACCCTGCTGGTGGCGCTCGACGCCGTGGATGTGGCGATGACCGAGGCCGCCGTCGGCGCCGGCGTGTCCACCGTGCTGCTGCTCGGCGCCCTGCACCTGTGCAAGAGCGAGGAGGCCAGGCCGGCGCACCGGCCCTGGCTGCCGCTGGCGCTTTCCGGCGCCACCGGCCTGCTGCTGATCTACGGCGCGCTCGACCTGCCGGACTTCGCCGATCCCGCGGCGCCGATCCACCGGCACGTCGCGCCGCGCTATCTGCAGAACGAGGTGGACGTGCCGAACGTCGTCACCGCGGTGCTGGCGAGCTTCCGCGGCTACGACACGCTCGGCGAGACGACGGTGGTGTTCACCGCCGGCGCCGGCATCGTCGCGCTGCTGCGGCGGCGCCGGCACAAGGGGGGCGGCGATGCGCAATGACCTCGTGCTGCGGGTGGTCGGCAAGCTGCTGATTCCCTTCATCCTGCTGTTCGCCATCTACGTGCAGTTCCACGGCGACTTCGGGCCGGGCGGCGGCTTCCAGGCCGGCGTGATCTTCGCCGCCGGCATCGTCTTCTACGCGCTGATCTTCGGGCTGGAGAACGCGCGCAAGGTGGTGCCCGACGCGCTGGTCGAAGCCATGCTCGCCGCCGGCGTGTTGCTCTACGCCGGGGTCGGCGTCGCCGGCCTGCTGCTCGGCGGCAATTTCCTCGACTACTTCGTGCTGGACGCCGACCCGATCCACGGCCAGCACCGCGGCATCTTCTGGGTCGAGGCCGGCGTCGCCGTCACCGTCTGCGGCGTGATGCTGAAGATCTTCTACATGTTCGCCGCGCGCGGCGACGGCGCCACCGGGCTCGGCGAGTGATGGAACTGCTCGCCCACTTCAGCCACGTCGTCGCCGTGTTCCTCATGGTCGCCGGACTCTACGTGGTCATGGCGCGCGGCAACCTGATCAAGAAGCTGGTCGGCCTCTCGGTGTTCCAGACCTCGGTCTATCTGCTCTACATCGCGCCGGGCAAGCTGATCGGCGGCACCGCGCCGATCCTCGCGCCGCAGTACGGCCTCTACTCGAACCCGCTGCCGCACGTGCTGATCCTCACCGCCATCGTCGTCGGCGTCGCCACGCTGGCCCTCGGCCTGGCGCTCGCCGTGCGCATCCGCGAGGCCTACGGCAGCATCGAGGAGGACGAGATCATCGCCGCCGACAACGCGGCGGAGGAGGCGCGGCCGTGAGCCTGTCAGCGCATCTGCCCGCCCTGCAGGTCGTGCTGCCGCTCTTGTCGGCGCCGCTCGCCGTGCTGCTGCGCCACGGCGGCTTCGCCTGCGCGGTGGTCACCGCCGGCGCCTGGGCCGCCTTCGCCGCCGCCGTCGGCCTGTGGCTGCAAGCGGGCGAGGTCGGCGTCGTCAGTTATCACATCGGCAGCTGGGCACCGCCCTGGGGCATCGAGTACCGCGTGGACCGCCTCGCCAGCTTCGTCCTGCTGCTGGTTTCCGGCACCGCCGCCATCGTGCTGCCCTACAGCCGCGCCAGCATCGAGCGCGAGATTCCGCGCGAACAGCATTATCTCTATTACGCGATGTTCGGCCTCTGCCTCGCCGGCCTGCTCGGCATCACCATCACCGGCGACGCCTTCAACATCTTCGTCTTCCTCGAGATCTCCTCGCTGTCCACCTACGTGCTGATCGCGCTCGGCCGCGACCGCCGCGCGCTGGCCGCCGCCTACCGCTACCTGATCATGGGCACGATCGGCGCGACCTTCATCGTCATCGGCATCGGCTTCCTCTACCTGATGACCGGCACGCTCAACCTCGCCGACATGGCCGAACGCCTGCGCGACGTGGAAAGCTCGCGCGCCGTGCTCGCCGCGCTCGCCTTCCTCACCGTCGGCATCTCGCTCAAGCTGGCGCTGTTCCCGCTGCACCAGTGGCTGCCCAACGCCTACACCCACGCGCCCTCGGCGGTGACCGCCTTCCTCGCCGCCACGGCGACCAAGGTGTCGGTCTACGTGCTGATCCGCTTCTGGTACTCGGTGTTCGGCGAAAGCCTGGTGTACGTCGAGCTGCCGCTGCCGCGGATCATGCTGCTGCTCTCGCTCGCCGCCATGTTCGCCGCCAGCTTCACGGCGATCTTCCAGGACAACTTGAAGCGCCTGTTCGCCTATTCGAGCGTCGGCCAGATCGGCTACATCACGCTCGGCCTCTCCTTCGATTCGATCGACGGCCTGACCGCCTCCATCGTCCATCTGTTCAACCACGGCGTCACCAAGGCGGCGCTCTTCCTGCTCATCGGCGGCATGGTGATCGGTCTGGCGAAGTCCGGCACCGTCCCGCCGGCGCCGACTTTTGATCGACTGGCGGGCTTGGCGAAGCGCATGCCGCTCACCTGCTTCGGCATCGTTATCGCCGGCCTGTCCTTGATCGGCGTGCCCGGCACCGCCGGCTTCGTCAGCAAGTGGTACCTGATCGTCGCCGCGCTGGAGAAGGAACAGTTCTGGCTGGTCGGCGCGATCCTGCTGAGTTCGCTGCTCGCCGTCGCCTACGTCTGGCGCTTCGTCGAGGTGGCCTATTTCAAGCCGGCAGCCGAGGGAACGACACGGCGGGAGGCCCCCCTCGGGCTGCTGATTCCCGCGTGGCTGCTGGTCATTGCCACGATCTGGTTCGGCCTCGACACCTCCTTCACCGTCGGCACCGCCGCCGAGGCCGCGCAACAGCTCGTAAGGGTAGGCAAATGAGGGGGGGCCAATGACCGCGCTGCACCTCGCCTTCCTCATTCCGCTGCTCGGCGCCCTCGGCATCGCGCTGGCCGGCAGGTGGCCGAACCTGCGCGAGGGCGTGACCCTCGCCACCGCCGCGCTGCTGTTCGGCACGGTGCTGCAGTTGCTTGAGCCCGTTTTGGCCGGCGCGCGGCCGGAGCTGGTCCTTTTCGAACTGCTGCCCGGCCTCTCCATCGCCTTCAAGGTCGAGCCGCTCGGCATGCTGTTCGGCCTGATCGCCTCGGGCCTGTGGATCGTCAATTCGGTCTATTCGATCGGCTACATGCGCGGCAACGACGAGCAGCACCAGACGCGCTTCTACGTCTGCTTCGCGCTGTCGCTGGCTTCCGCGCTGGCCATCGCCTTCGCGGCGAACCTGCTGACGCTGTTCCTGTTCTACGAAGTGCTGACGCTGATGACCTATCCGCTGGTCACCCATGCCGGCACCGACAAGGCGCGCGCGGGCGGACGGACCTATCTGGCCATCCTGATGGGCACCTCGATCCTCTTCCTGCTGCCGGCGGTGATCTACGTCTGGCACGTCGCCGGCACGACAGATTTCACGGCCGGCGGCATCCTGCCCGATGGCATGGATACAGGCGCCGTTGCCGTGCTGCTGGCCTTGTTCATGTTCGGGACGGCCAAGGCCGCGCTGATGCCCTTCCACCGCTGGTTGCCCGCCGCGATGGTGGCGCCGACGCCGGTCTCCGCGCTGCTGCACGCGGTGGCGGTGGTCAAGGCGGGCGTGTTCTCGGTGGTCAAGATCGTCGTCTACGTCTTCGGCCTCGATCAACTGGCCGGTGCCACCGACTGGCTGGTCGCCATCGCCGGCTTCACCATCGTCGCCGCCTCGGTGGTCGCGCTGCATGCCGACAACCTGAAGCGCCGGCTCGCCTACTCGACGGTGAGCCAGCTCTCCTACGTGATCCTCGCCGCCGCCCTCCTCGCGCCGCTCTCGGTGATCGGTGCGGCGCTGCACATCGCCGCCCATGCGCTGGGCAAGATCACCCTGTTCTTCGCCGCCGGCTCGATCTACACCGCCGCACACAAGACCGAGGTTTCGCAGCTCGACGGCATCGGCCGGCGCATGCCCTGGACCATGGCCGCCTTCGGCATCGGCGCGCTGTCGATGATCGGCCTGCCGCCCGCCGCCGGCTTCATCTCCAAGTGGTATCTGGTCTCCGGCGCGATGAGCCAGGGCGCATGGCTGGCCTTATGCGTAGTTCTGCTGTCGACGCTGCTCAATGCGGCCTACTTCCTGCCCATCGTCTATCGCGCCTTCTTCCGGCCACTGTCGGCGGACGATGAACATCATCCGCATGGCGAAGCCCCGCTGCCCATCGTGCTGGCGCTCTCCTTTACTGCCGCCGGCACGCTGGCGCTGTTCTTCTTCCCCGACGTGCCGCTGGCGCTGGCCCAGCAGTTGGTGAAATCATGAAGCAATACGAACACTGGCTCGACAACCCGCTGAACGTGCGCAAGCTCTGGCGCGGCTTCCTCGTCGTGCTGGCGCTCACGGTCATCGCCGGCTTCTTCGTCGACCTGCATCCGCACTTCGAGATCGAATCCTGGTTCGGTTTCAACGCCGCCTACGGCTTCATCACCTGCCTGCTGATGATCGTCGGCGCGAAGGCGCTCGGCCTCATCCTCAAGAAGCCGGACAACTACTACGCGAAGGATGAGCGCGATGACTAGCCTGCACCCCGCGCTGATCCTCATCGCCGGCGCGCTGCTGCTGCCCTTCCTGCGCGGCAAGGCACGCAATCTCACCGTCCTGTCGGCGCCGACTTTCGCGCTGGCCGCCCTGTGGCTGCTGCCCGAGGGCAAGTTGTGGCAGGTGCAATGGCTCGACTATCAGCTCGCGCCGCTCGCCGTCGACAAGCTCTCGCGCCTGTTCGCCACCATCTTCCTGCTGATGGCCGTCGTCGGCGGGCTGTTCGCGCTGCGCCAGACCAGCAGGCTGGAAGTGCCCGCCGCCTTCCTCTACGCCGGTTCCGCCGTCGGCGTCACGCTCGCCGGCGATCTCGTCACCGTCTTCCTGTTCTGGGAGTTCATGGCCGTCGGTTCGACGCTGGTGCTGTGGAGCGCCGGCACGCCGGCTGCCTTCGCGGCCAGCAAGCGCTACGTCGCCGTGCATCTGGCCGGTGGCGTGATCCTCTTCGCCGGCGTCGCCGGGCAGATCGCCGCCACCGGCGATGCGAGCTTCCACGCGATGCAGGTCGACTCGATTTCCACCTGGCTGATCCTCATCGGCTTCCTCATCAACGCCGGCGCGCCGCCGCTCTCGGCCTGGCTGCCCGACACCTACCCGGAAGCCTCGTGGAGCGGCACGGTATTCCTCTCCGCCTTCACCACCAAGACGGCGGTGTATGTGCTGCTGCGCGGCTTCCCCGGCACGGAAATCCTGATCTGGGTCGGCATCTTCATGATCTTCTACGGCATCGTCTACGCGCTGCTGGAAAACGACATGCGCCGCATCCTCGCCTACTCGATCGTGAACCAGGTCGGCTTCATGATCACCGGCATCGGCATCGGCACCGAGATGGCGCTCAATGGCGCGGCGGCGCACGCCTTCTCGCACATCATCTACAAGGCGCTGCTGCTGATGTCTGCTGGCGCCGTTCTCGCCGCCACCAATCGGCGCAAGTGTTCCGAGCTCGGCGGCCTGTTCCACAGCATGCCGATCACGACCATCTGCGGCACCATCGGCGCGCTGGCGATCTCGTCGTTCCCCCTTACGTCGGGCTTCGTCTCGAAATCGATGGTCACGCAAGCCGCCATCGACGGCCACCTGCAAGCCGTCTGGCTGTTCCTCGCGGCGGCTTCCGCCGGCGTCTTCCTGCATGCCGGCATCAAGTTCCCGTGGTTCGTCTTCTTCCAGAAGGATTCGGGGCTGCGACCGGCCGATCCGCCCGCCTCCCTGCGCTGGGCGATGATCCTGTTCGCCTTCCTCTGCATCGCGCTCGGCGTCTATCCCGAGCCGCTCTACGCCCTGCTGCCCTACGAGGTGAACTACGTGCCCTACACGGCGGCGCACGTCATCACCCAGCTGCAGCTGCTGCTGTTCTCCGGCCTCGCCTTCTTCGTCATGCTCGACTACCTGAAGCGCACGCCGACCATCACGCTGGACGTCGACTGGCTGTGGCGCGTCGCCGGGCCGGAGGTGGCGAAGTCCTGCCGTCTCGCGCTGGTCGAGACGCGCGCCGGCTTCGCCAATGGCCTCGCCAATGGCCTGGCCTCCATCGGCGCCCTCATCGCGCGCCAGCGCCGGCCCGACGGCATGCTGCTGCGCTCCTGGCCCACCGGCAGCATGTCCCTGTGGGTGATGGTCATGCTGCTGGCCCACCTGGCCATCTACTACCTGGGGTAAGGCGCCATGCCCGGACTCAAGGCCTCCCCCACGCCCGGCGCCGCCCTCAAGCGCGGCCTGCTGCTCTGGGCCTTCCCGCGGCTCGCGGAGCTGCCCGCCGGCGAGTGGGAGCAGGCGCTCGCGCGGGCGCGCGATGCCGAATTCGACACCCTGGAGCGCGTCGCCCTGGTGGCCGGCGTGGCCTTCGTCGCCTATCTGTTGCGTTTCGACGCGGAACAGGCGCTCGCCATCTCCCTGCCGCTGCGCTACCTGATCCAGTTCGTCGCGGCCGTGCCGCTGCTGGTCCTGGCGGTCGGCCCCGTCCATCTGCGCCGTGCGCGCCGCGGCCTCGATGCCTTCATCGCCGCTCGTCACGGCTTTTCTCAAGGAGGCGAATCATGAACGCGACAACCGCAGTCGGTCACCGCCCATCGACCCGCCGCGCGCCACCGGCCGCCGGTAGCCACGAGGAGCAGATCATGAGCGAAGGCGAAGAAGTCACCGCGACGGGGCGCCCCCTGCGCCTGCTCGTGCCGGTCAATGCCAACGACGACTCGCGCTGGGGCATCGCCTACGCCCTGCGCCTGCATGCGCAAGGCCGCGCGGTCGATGTCTGCTGCCTCAACGTCGGCGAGCCCGTCACCCAGTGGGAAGTGCTGCGCTTCCGCACCCAGGCGGAAATCGCCCGCTTCCAGGCCGAGCGCGCCCAGGCCTTCATCGAAGAGGCCTGCGCGCCGCTCTCCGCCGAGCGCATTCCCTGCCGCGGCTTCTTCAAGCGGGGCAGCGTGGTGTTCTCCATCCTCGATACCGCCGAGGAGCTCGCATGCGACGCGATCGTCATGCCGCCGCCGGCCGGCGGATTGCTGGGCCTGCTCTCGAAGGAGATCGTCGCGACGGTCATGCGCAAGAGCCGGACCGTGCCGGTGATCACGGTGGATCGCCGCGGCATGCCGGTACCGCCCGCGGACGGCGGGAGCGCCACGCACTAGCCGACACCCGGATTAGCCTACCCTCGTTGGAGAGGAGCTTGGGCGGCATGGGCGCATGTCCATGCCGCCCCTTTTTTCCGCGCGGCGGGGGCGGCAATCGCTACCATGGCGGCTTTGGTCGGGAGCGGGCGCGATGAGGGTGGTGGTGCAGCGGGTGAGACGGGCATCCGTCGGCGTGGCGGGCGGGATCGCGGGGGAGATCGGCCCCGGCCTGCTCGTGCTGGCCGGATTCGAGGAGGCGGACCAGCCGGCGGATCCCGACTGGATGGCGCTGAAGCTGGTCAAGCTGCGCGTCTTCCCGGACGAGCGGGGGGTGATGAACCGCAGCGTCGCCGATGTCGGCGGCGAAATCCTGGCGGTGTCGCAATTCACCCTCTATGCCTCCGCCAGGAAAGGCAACCGTCCCTCCTGGGGCCGCGCGGCGCCGGGCGAGGTCTCGCGACCCCTGTTCGAGCGCTTCGTCACCCGCCTGGGCGAGGCCCTCGGCCGGCCGGTGCCGACGGGGGTGTTTGGCGCCGACATGCAGGTCGCCCTCGTCAACGACGGTCCCGTGACGATCTGCATCGATTCCCGGAATCCGGAATGACTTCGCCCGCAGCGGGCATGTCCGCGCGGCCGTAGATCGCCTTCGGTTCCCCGCGCGACCAGGCCCACAGTTGGTCGCCGAGGGAGAAATGCCACCATTCGTTGCCGTGGCGGCTGAAGCCGGCGGCGTCCATCACCGCGTCGAGCAGCTGCCGCCGCTCGTGGAAGGTCCGCATCGGCTCGGCGGCCGCGCCGGCATAGTGGTCGGGATAGGCGCGCGCGGTCGTCTCGTCGATGGGGCAGCCCAGGTCGAGCTCCCGGCCCGCGGCGTCCTGCAGCGTCAGGTCCACCGCCGCTCCCGTGCTGTGGGGTGGCGGGGCGCGGGGGTCGTCGCTGGGCAGACTCCAGAATTCGAACACCTTCGCGGCCAGCGTTTCATACAGGGCCGGATCGCCTTCCCGCAGCCGCGCCGGATCCCGGAAGCCTGCCAGCGAACGTCCGGCGCGGGCGGCCTGATTGCCGAATTCCCGCCAGACCATGAAAGACTGCACCGCGAGCGGCCGATAGGCGTCGAACAGCTTGAGGCGCCAGCCGGGCCGCCGCCGCGCCAACTCGTCCTGGGCGGCCAACAGGGCCGCGAGAACCCCCCGGCGCAGCATCCAGGGCGAATCGCCGCCATAGGGGGCGCCCTGGGCGACGTAGGTATGCGGTTGCGTGAAGCCGAATGGGCCGTCCGGGATCGCCACCAGCGGTTCGCCGCAGTCCTCGATCGGAATGGATTGGTGGGGTTTGCAGTGCATGGAGAGGGGCGCGCGCGTGGCTTGGCCGGGAATCCGCCGGCACGGCTTGCATGGGTGTGCCGGGTTATAACACCGGCCGTCATGGAACTGTCACGGCGGCGGCGTAGTATGCGCGGCGCATCGATAACGACAGGAGAAACGAACCCCCATGGAATGCGAAGATTTTCTGGAACCGGACCAGGATCAGGATTACGACGACGATCTCCTCTAGGAAGCAGGAGCAGAGCAGAAGCCACCGAGCCGCCGCGAGCGGCTTTTTTGTTTTTGTCGGTTCCGGAGCGGGCTGCCGGGGCCGCCGCCGGGGCGCCACCCGGGGCGGGTGGAGCGGGTGAAGGGAGTCGAACCCTCTTCATCAGCTTGGGAAGCTGAGGTAATGCCGTTATACGACACCCGCAAGCGGAGAATTTGCGCCATTCTAGCGATTCCGGTAGGCTGGCGGCAATAATACGTCGGATATATGCAATGCCGGCATCCATCGCCAAGGCGATGGATGGAAAACAGGAGCGACCATGGAGGATGGCGGGAAGCCCGACGACGCGGCTGTGCCGCCCGTCGGCAACGAGGCGATAGGCAACCTCGCCGAGCTCGGCGAGGGTCAGGTATTGCTGCCCGCCTTCGTCGAACGCCGCGAGAAGGGTCTGTTCGTCGATGCCGTGGCGGCGGCGGCGAGCGGCGACGGCTTCCGCCAGTTCGTCGAACGCGTCTTCGCCGCCGGGCTGCGCTTCTCCGGCCTTTATTACGCCGGCTTCCTCGACCTGCTCTACGGCCTCTCGGAGCCGCCCCAGGCCGCGCCGATCCAGCTCGCCGCGGACATCGTGCCCTTTCCGCCCGCGCGCAAGACGCTCTACCGCACGGTGAAGATCGCGCCGGACAGGAAAAGCGCCGAATACGTCTTCGAGCCGGTCGAGATCGAGATCGAGGAAATGGCGCTGGTGTTCGGCCCGCCGGGCGAGGACGGCAGCTCCGAGGTGGTCGGCCACGAGCTGCGCAAGCGCTACGAGCCGACCAAGCTCGACTTCGACGAATTCGTCGCCGCGATGTGGGAGAAGGAGGTGCGCTTCGGCATCGACGCCTCCCGCGTGCGCGAGGTGATCCAGACGCGCCAGAATGCGCGCATGGTGTTCGCCGAGGCGTTGCCGGCCCGCTCCGGGCGCAACGCCAGCATCGAGGAGCGCACCGACGCCCTGCATCGCGACAACGCGCCGAAGATCCTGCCCGACGGCCGCATGGACCTGCGCCAGTTCAAGAACCGCTTTCCGCAGATCGTCGCCGGCGCGCGCCTGCTGCAGAAGATTCCGCGTGCGCTCGGCAAGCCGGGGCGCGACGTCACCGGCGCGCTGCTGGAGCCGGAGCTGCCCCAGGACTTCGATCTCACGCCGCTGGCCGGCGTCGGCACCGCCATCGAGCAGGGCGCCGACGGCGAGTTCATCGTCGCCGCGCGCGACGGCTTCCTCAACATCGACAGCCAGACCAACCAGATCTCGGTGACGGAGAAAATCGTCAGCCGCGAGGGCGTCAGCATGAAGACCACGGGCGACGTGGCGCTGACCGGCGACGAGTTCGAGGAGCACGGCGAGGTGCAGGAACGGCGCGTCGTCGAGGGCAAGCACATGACCTTCTTCGCCGACGTGTACGGCAACGTCGTCTCCCACGGCGGCCGCGTCGTGCTCAAGGCGACCATCGCCGGCGCCCAGGTCACCAGTCCCGGCGGCAGCATCGTCGTCGAGGGACGCGCCTCGCGGGCGGTGCTCGACGCGCGCGGCGGCGAGGTGCATGCGGAATACGCCGAGGGTTGCACCATCGTCGCCAGCCGCGTGACGGTGGCCCAGGCGATCAACTGCGACATCCTCGGCGAGCAGGTGGAGATCGGCGTCAGCGAGGGCAGCGCCGTCGCCGGCAAGCTGGTGAAGATCGGCGAGAGCGCGGCGCGCCGGGAGACCGAGACCATCGTTTCCCTGCTGGTGCCGGACATGACGCGCCACGAGCACGATGTCGGCGAGCTGGAGGAGGCGTGCCGGCAGCTGGAGACGCTCATCGCGGCGCAGGACGGCAAGCTTGCCGAGATGCTCGCCGATCCGGGCTTCAAGCAGTATCTGGCGCTGGCGGCGACCATCGCCAAGGGCGGCGCCAAGCTCTCGGCCCAGCACGAGGCGAACTGGCGCAACGCCCAGGCCAGGTTCGCGCCCCAGGTGCGCGAGTGGCAGGCCACGCAGCAGGCGCGCGAGCAGGCGCGGAAGAAGCTCGCCGCGCTGACCGCCGAGCTTGCCGCCCTGGCCGAGCGCAAGCAGCACGCCGGCGACGGCATCGGCTGCGTCATCGAGGCGGTGCGCGGCGACACCCTGGTGCGCCGCTTGTCGTTCCAGCCGGATCAGGCCATCACCGGCGGGACGCAGGCGCAGGAGCTCGCCGCCCATCTGCGCGAATTCGGCGTCAGCGGCGACCGGCTGTTCTGGGGCATGGAGGGCGGGTTCGCCTGGAGCTACGCCGCGCCGGAATCCGGGCCGGACGGGGCGGCGGAAGCCGGCGGTGACGCGCAGGCCTGATCCGGCCGCGTGGTAACATCGATCCATGCTCGAAATTTCCATCAACGGCGCGCCGCGCCAGCTCGATGCGCCGCTCAGCATCGCCGCCTTGCTGGAGCGCGAAGGCCTCGCCGGCAAGCGGCTGGCGGTCGAGCGGAACGGCGAGATCGTGCCGAAAAGCCGTCATGCCGACACCCTGCTGGCGGCGGGCGACAAGCTCGAAATCGTCGTCGCCGTCGGCGGCGGCTGATCCACTCCACGAGGTTTTCCATGCAAGACACCCTCACCATCGCCGGCAAGGCCTATGGCTCGCGCCTCTTGGTCGGCACCGGCAAGTACAAGGATTTCGACGAGACGCGCCGCGCCGTCGAGGCCAGCGGCGCCGAGATCGTCACCGTCGCGATCCGCCGCACCAACATCGGCCAGGAGCCGGGCCAGCCCTCGCTGCTCGACGCCCTGCCGCCGTCGCAATACACCTACCTGCCCAACACCGCCGGCTGCTACACGGCGGAGGACGCGATCCGCACCCTGCGCCTCGCTCGCGAGCTGCTCGACGGCCACGGCCTCGTCAAGCTCGAAGTGCTCGGCGATCCGCAGACCCTGTTCCCCAACATGCCGGAGACGCTGAAGGCCGCCGAGGTGCTGGTCAAGGAAGGCTTCCAGGTCATGGTCTATTGCTCCGACGACCCGATCCAGGCCAAGCTGCTCGAAGGCATCGGCTGCATCGCGGTGATGCCACTCGCCTCGCTGATCGGCTCGGGCATGGGCATCCTCAACCCGTGGAACCTCAAGCTCATCATCGAGGCGGCCAAGGTGCCGGTGCTGGTCGATGCCGGCGTCGGCACGGCCTCGGACGCCGCCATCGCCATGGAGCTCGGCTGCGACGGCGTGCTGATGAACACGGCGATCGCCGGCGCCAAGGACCCGGTGCTGATGGCCGGTGCCATGAAGAAGGCGGTCGAGGCCGGCCGCGAGGCCTTCCTCGCCGGGCGCATGCCGAAGAAGTTCTACAGCGCGAGCCCGAGCTCGCCGACCACGGGCCTCATCGGCAAGTGAGCGGTTCGTGAAGCGGCTGGTCCTCGCGGCCTGCCTGGCCGCTTGCATCCTCGGCGCGAGGGCCGAGGATGACGCCGAATCCTTCGTGGAGGAAGTCGGCGCCGGCGAGACGGTGGCGACCGCCGCGTTCGTTTCGCCGCCGCCGGGCTACGCCTTCGACCGTCCGGAACTGCTCGCCGACCAGTATCTCTGGGGCATCGCCCACGGCGCGCGCCTGCTGGGCCTGGCCTGCGCACGGGCCGGTCACGCCGAGGCCCATGCCGCCTGGCTGGCCTGGAGCGAGCGCGAGAGACCCGAGATCGTCGCCAGCGCCGGCCGACTCGGCCGCCACTATTTCCAGCGCGAGGATGCGGCCAGCGCCGAGATCGCCGCCGCGCTGAACCTCAGGCCGGCGCTCGACATCGCGCCGGAACGGCTCGAACCCGCCTGCGCGACGCTGCCCGCCGCGCTGGCCCGGCCGCGCTACGACCTGGCGCGGCGACGCGAGGAAATGCTGAAAAAATGAACGACCAACAAGCTCCTGTCCGCGACCACATCCGCAGTTTCGTGCTGCGCCAGGGGCGCGTCTCGAACGCCCAGCAGCGCTACTACGACGAGGGCATGCCGCGCTTCGGCATTCCCTACGCCGCCGCGCCCCTCGACCTCGCCGCCGTCTTCGGCAGAGGCGCGCCGCGCTTCCTCGAAATTGGCTGCGGCATGGGCGAGACCACCGCGGCCATCGCCGCCGCGCATCCCGGCAACGACTATCTCGGCATCGAGGTGCATACCCCCGGCGTCGGCAGCCTGCTCAAGGAGATCGCCACGCGCGAACTCGCCAACCTGCGCGTGATCCAGCACGACGCCGTCGAGGTGGCGCGCGACATGATTCCCGCCGATTCGCTCGCCGGCATCCATGTCTATTTCCCCGATCCCTGGCCGAAGAAGCGCCACCACAAGCGCCGGCTGATCCAGCCGCCCTTTGTCGCGCTGCTGGCCACCCGCCTCGCCCCGGGCGGCTACCTGCACTGCGCGACGGACTGGGAGGAATACGCCCAGCAGATGCTCGAAGTGCTGTCCGCCGAACCGTTGCTGCGGAACACCGCCGCAGGTTTCGCGCCGCGTCCCGAGTGGCGGCCGCAGACCAAGTTCGAGACGCGCGGTCTGCGCCTCGGCCACGGCGTCTGGGACGTGCTGTTCCGCCGCGTCTAGAGGAAGTACTGCAGCAGCCGGTTGAGGAAGCGCCGGCCCTGCGCGGTCGGCCGCAGGCGGCCATCCGTCACGTCCAGCAGACCTGCGCACCGTGCCGCCAGCGCCGACTTTTCGATTGCGCTCAACGGCAGGCCGGTGCGTTCCGAAAACAGGCCCAAGGGCACGCCGTCGACGAGCCGCAGCGCGTTCATCATGAATTCGCCGGGCAGGTCCGCAGGCGCCACCCGCCGCCTGTCGCGCGTGACCGGGTCGGCGAGATAGTCCTTCGGGTGGCGCGGCCGCGCCTCGCGGCGGATGCCGGCGTGGTCCGAGATCTTCGAGTGCGCGCCGGCGCCGATGCCGAGATAGTCGCCGAAGCTCCAGTAGTTGAGATTGTGCTGGCAGCGCTGGCCCGGCCGGGCGAAGGCGGAAGTCTCGTAGTGCGCGAAACCGGCGGCGGCGAGGCTTGCCTCGACCATGTCCTGCATGTCCGCCGCCAGGTCGTCGTCGGGCAGCGGCGGCGGCGCGTGGTGGAACTGCGTGTTGGGTTCCAGCGTCAGGTGGTAGGCGGAGAGATGGCCGGCGCCCGTGGCGACGGCGCTGTCGATGTCGCGGCGCGCCTCCGCCAGTGTCTGCTCGGGCAGCGCGTACATGAGGTCGAGGTTGATCCGCTCGAAGTGCCGCTGCGCGATCTCGATGGCGCGGCGCGCATCCATGCCGGAGTGGATGCGGCCGAGCGCGGCGAGCTTCCTGTCGTCGAAGCTCTGGATGCCGAGCGAGAGGCGATTCACGCCGGCGTCGCGGTAGGCGGCGAAGCGCTCCGCCTCGACGGTGCCGGGGTTCGCCTCCAGCGTGATCTCGGCCTCGGGCAAGAGCGGCAGGCGCATGCGCAGCTGCGCCAGCAGCGTGTCTACGGCTTCTCCCGACATCAGGCTCGGCGTGCCGCCGCCGATGAACACCGAGACGATCGGCCGGCCCCAGATGACCGGCAGCGCGGCTTCGAGGTCGGCGATCAGCGCGGCGAGATAGGCGGCTTCCTGCGGCGCATCCTTCCCAACTGAGTCATGCGAATTGAAGTCGCAGTAGGGGCACTTCCTGACGCACCACGGCCAGTGGACGTAGAGCGCGAGGGGAATACCCTGCAAAGTCGGCGCTGGCGGGACGGCGAGAATGGGGATCAAACGTCGAGCTTCAGCGGTTCCATCAGTTGCGCGAGCGCCTTGCCGCGATGGGAGCGCTGGTTCTTCTCCGCGGCGGAGATCTCGGCGGCGGTCTGGTTCAGGTCGGGCACCAGGAAGTAGGGGTCGTAGCCGAAGCCGCCCGCGCCGCGCGGCGTGTCGATGATCTCGCCGTGCCACTCGCCCTCGCAGATGATCGGTTGCGGGTCGTCGGCGTGGTGCACGAACACCAGCAC
>JANJVS010000149.1 GCA_024709955.1 Rhodocyclaceae bacterium | reverse complement strand
GCGGTGAATTCCCGCACCGTCGCCCCGGCGCGTTCGCGCGCCTTGACGAGCTTCTGGCGGATGCGCTCGGGGGAGAGCACGACGAGGATGCCCTCGCGGCCGGCGGCGGGATCGGGGCGCACGACGCTTTCGGACAGCACGCCCTCGCCGGGGAACAGATTGGCGACGGAGTCGATGGCTTCGTTCTCCACCTCGGGAATCTCGCCGAGGCGATGCACGAGGATGCCGAAGGGTTCGCTGTCGCCGGCGCGCACGACGACGATCTGGGTGTAGCCGGCGGGATCGACGGCGGTCTTGAAGTGCAGGTGGTTGCGCAGGCAGAACACCAGCAGCGGGTCGCCGCCGAACATCACCACGCCGCGCACGTAGTCGGGCATGCCGGGCAGCGGCGTGATGCCGACGGCGTCGATGGCCTCGACGACGTTCTGCGAGGGAATGCCGAACCATTCCTCGCCGATGTAGAAGGTGGCGATCTCGGCGGTTGTTTCCTGCCCGTGGCGCGCCCGGGCGACGTGCGGTGTCCGCACCGGGTGCTGGCGCGCCGGCGCCGTGGCGACGACCTCCTGCACCTGCCCCAGCGGGATGAAGACCAGGGCGGCGATGTCGTTGCGGTAGGCGTCGGCCGGTCCCTTGTATTCGCGGTAGCCGCGGGACATCTTCGAGCCGACGGCGTAGTACTGGCCGCGCAGCTCGACGATGTTGGCGTGGGCGCGGCCGTTGGCGATGGCGAAGAAGGCCTCGTCGAGGGCCAGTTCGTCGCCGACGGCGATGGCCGCGTCGGTGCTGGCGACGACGCGGCGCCGGCGGTCGGCGAACACGGCGAAGCAGCCGGGGCGCGGCCCGCCGGATTCGTCGCGCGGCAGCGCGTCGCGCAGCATGGCGGCGAACTGCGGCGCGGCGTCGAAGACGATGCCGATGCCGCCGACCACGCGGCTCTCGTCGTCCGGCGCGCGGATCGCCGCCGCATGGATGTAGGTGGGCGCGCCGCCGTAGAGCTCGGTGGGATCGAAGGCCGAGACGGCGTAGCTCTGGCTGTCCTTGAGCGCGAGGGTGCGGCGCACCCATTCCTCGCCGACCGGCCTGCCGACGCGCGCGGCCGCCGCGTCGTTGGAAACGG
Organism: Rhodocyclaceae bacterium; assembly: GCA_024709955.1. Lineage (GTDB taxonomy): Bacteria > Pseudomonadota > Gammaproteobacteria > Burkholderiales > Rhodocyclaceae > Sulfuricystis. The sequence goes on along the minus strand of JANJVS010000149.1, from coordinate 3,288 downwards.
CCACCAGCGTGCCGGCGGCGTCGAACACCAGGAGATTCGTATAGACGGTGTACAGCCCGTTGATGTAATGGAGGATCGCGGCGATGCGCGCCGCGCCTGCCGCGTCCGCCGGCCCGGCCGCGAGGATCTCGCGGAAGGCGGTGGTCAGCGCCCACCAGCGGCAGTCGGCGGAGCGCTCGTAGAGGTTGCGGTCCATGATGTCGATGGCCAGCGCGGCGAGGAACTGGCAATCCTCCAGGATCGCCGAAACGACGGTCTCGTGCAGGTTGCCGATCGAGCGCGCGAAGACGTCGCGCGTCTTCAGGCCGGTGTTGCTGATCTCCCAGAGCAGCACCTTGGAGAAGGCGGGGTTGATGGCCTTCTTGTCGCTGCTCTGACGCACGTTGCCGTTCCACACCGAGCGGTTGAGTTCGCGCTGGATGCACTCGGCGTGCAGCGGGATGCGGCGCAGGCCTTCCGAAAACAGCGTCGGGCTCATCATCACGCCGGCGAGGATGCGCGGCGGCACCTGGTCGAGGCGGTTCGCCGTGGAGCGCGCGAAGGCCTTGTCGAGCGGCACCATGACGTGACCGAGCCAGCCCGGCCCCCGGTAGCCCTGGTAGCCCCGGGTGGCGCGCGTCGCCGCCAGGTATTCGCGGCCGGCGAAGCGCACCACCTTGCAGTCGGCATCCACCACCTTTTCGAGGCGCGCGCCGACCGGCAGCTGCCAGGCGTCGCTGCTGGCGATCGCCGTGCCGTGCTCGTCGAGCAGCGCCAGGCCGCACCAGTCGTCCGCGGCGACGAGATTGGCGAAGATGCCGGCGGTCTCGTCCTCGAAGCGGAAGCACAGGCAGAGCACGCCGAGCGGCCGCGCGCCGTCGGCGCTGGTCACGCGGTAGGAATAGATCAGGCTGGCAGCCTGGCCGGGACAGAGGTCGCTGGGTCGGAAGGTCTCGACGTAGGCGGCCTCGGTGGCGAGCGCATCGGCGATCAGCGCGTCGGCCGAACTCTCGACCGTATTGGCGGCGTCGAGGCGGGCGAGCACGCGGCCGTGCGTGTCGAGCAGCACGATGTCGCGATAGACGGTGTATTTGCGCGCGTACTCCTCGAAGCGCGCGACCAGGCGCTCGCGGCGCCGGCGCAGCTCCTCGCGGTGATGGATGTTGTCGCCGCTGGCGGCGACGAATTCGAGGAAGCCGCGGATGTCGTCGTCTGTCGCTAGAAACCCGATATCGGCGGTGCGCTCGAACAGGTTGCGCACCATGATGTCGATGGCCACCTGGGCCTTCGATTCCATGTCGAGCACCATTTTCCTGCGCGTCTCGACGCCGAGGTTGTTGAGCAGCGCGGCGGTGAGGCTGGCGAAGGCCTGGCGCGTGCCGCTCATGTCGGTGCCGGTGCCGGAGAGCTGGCCGAGCAGCGTGAGGTTGTCCCACACCGACTGCAGGTTCTGCAGCATCTCGCGGTATTCCTCGACGCTTTCCATCCGGCCGATCAGCGGCGCCAGGCTGGCGTCCACCTCGATGCCCTTATAGGTATGCATGCTCCCCCTCCTCTCGACGACAAGGCCGGCGCATGACGGCCTCCCCTGGCCGCCGCGCGCCGGCGCGCTGGTGCGTTATCAACCGATCAACAGCTCATAGGCCCTTCTCAGCAGTTCCAGCTCGACCGGCGGCAGGCCGCGCGCCTCGGTCAGGGCGATGAAGCGGGCGCCGGCGGCGGACGCGGCCGCCAGCGGCGGGTCGATGGCGACGAACTCGGCGAGCAGCACCGCCACCGGGCCGTCCGCCGTATCCACCTCGACCTGGAATTCGGGTTCGGCGCGCAGGCTGCCGGCCGCGAGCCCGAGCGCCTGCTCCAGCGCCAGCAGGTACGGCGCCGGGTGCGGCCGCACCGGCGCCGCCGCCGCGCGCACGCGCGCGTCCGCCGGCAAGGCCGCGCCATGGAGCACGCTGGCACCGTGGCAGAGGAAGCGCGTGCGCGCGCTGGTCTTCTGCTTGTGGAAGCAGAGCAGGCGCGCGGCGGCGCTCATGGCCGCATCACCAGATCTCGGCGGGCGCGCGCAGCCGCTCGACGGGCGTGCCGCCGAGCAGGTGCTCGTCGAAGATCGCCTTGACGTCTTCCTTCTTCACGTTCGTATAGAACACGCCTTCCGGATAGACCAGCACGTTCGGTCCCATGCTGCAGGGGCCGATGCAGCCGGAGGGCGTCACCGCCACGCTGTCGAAGCACTGGCGCTGCTGGAACTCGAACATGAACTCGTCGAGCACCTCCTGGCAGCCCTTCTGCCCGCAGGAGCCGCGCGGGTGGCCGGGCGGACGGTTCTGGGCGCAGACGAAGACGTGTTTCTGCGGTCTCGGCATGGACGGGTCCTCAGGCGGTGACGAAGCTGAAGCAGTCCTTCGGACAGGTGCGTCCGCAGGCGCCGCAGCCGATGCAGTCCATCGCGTTCTTGACGACCATCATCGCCTTGGCGTCCTCGTCGTCCCAGTCGTCGTCGACCTCGTCGTCGCCGCGATCTTCGAGCGTCAGCACGTCGCGCGGGCAGACCTTGTAGCAGCGGCCGCAGCCGATGCAGACCTTGGGATCGATCGCCTCGACGTATTGAGGCGTCCAGGGCGTGCCGCCCCGGGTAACCGCGGTTGCAGTCATGGTGGTTTCCTTTCTAGGAGGGTTGCATTGAATTCAGTTTGGCGTTGGCTTCGGCCCAGGCCCGGCAGGCGTCGTAGGTGGATTGGGCGACGCCGGGTATCTCCGCGTAGCCGGCGGGCAGCCGGTCCTCGACGAGGTCGTGCAGCTGCCCCGCCCATTCGGAGGCGATGCGCTTGAGCTTCTTCACTTCCTTTTCGAGTTCCTTGAGTTCCGCCGCGTCCATGGCTAGAGCCCCGCGACTTCCGGATAGGCGCCGACGCGCTCGATGGCGACGGAGAGCAGCTTGTCGCCCTCGGTCTTCATCTTCGACAGCGACTCGAAGCCGAAGCGATGCACGTCGCGCAGCGTCTTGTCGAGGGCGACCAGCTTGCCAACGATGATCAGCACGCGGCCGAAACCCTCGTGGGTCAGATGCACGAAGGGCACGGCCATCAGCCCGCACTCCTTCTCGATCAGCACGGCGATGGCGTTGTAGAAGGCCTTGACGCGCGAGAGCGTCTCCTCGTCCGGGTCGCCGATGATCGGGATGCCGGCCTTCCTCTCCTTGGTCAGCACGAAGGGATCGAGGATCTGCTCGGGCGACCAGCCGCTTTGCGTGCCGTAGGTGTCGAGGGCGCGCATCTGGCGCGCCATCTCCTTGATGAAGTCGGTGTCGAG
>JANJVS010000228.1 GCA_024709955.1 Rhodocyclaceae bacterium | reverse complement strand
TCTCCCAGGAACTGCAGCGCATCGCCACCACCACCGAATTCAACGGCCAGAAACTGCTCGACGGCTCCTTCTCCGCCGCCCAGTTCCAGGTCGGCGCCAACGCCAACCAGACCATCGTCGCCACCTCGGGCAACTTCCAGGTGGGCGCCTACGGCAACTATCGCCTCGGCGCGATGGCATCCTTCACGGCAGGCGGCACGGGCGATCTGGTGAAGGGTTCCTATGACCCGGCATCGGCCCCCGATCGCGCCAGCATGACACAATTGGGCGCGGGCGCCGCCTCGGCGATCGCCGCCGCCGGCGATCTGACCATCAACAGCGCCTCCGGTACCACCGAGATCAACTACATCGCCGGCACCAGCGCGGAAAGCATGGCCGCCGCGATCAACCAGACCGGCAGCGGCGTGCGCGCCTCGGCCCTGACCACCTTCGTGCTCGGCGCCGGCACGGCCGGCCAGTTCCAGCAGAACACCAGCTACACCATTCATATTTCGACCGACACCTTCGACGAGACCGGCGCGACCGCCCCGTCCTCCTACCAGACGGTCTCCTTCACGACTGGCGGTACCGACGATACGGCGAACGTCAGCACGGCCGACCAGCTGAACGCGGTTGCCCAAGCGTTCAACGACGTCTCCGGCAAGACCGGTTTCACCGCCAAGGTCGTCAAGACCGAGGACAACACCTACGGCATCCAGCTCACCAACGAATCCGGCAAGGACGTGCGCTTGGCGGTGGACCAATCGACCGCCGACGACATCTCCTTCCAGAACATCGAGGTTCTCGACGGCGACACCACCAACACCACGGATGCGGCCGGCACCGCGCTGAGCAAGACCGCCGCCGCCAACGTGTTCGATGGTGGCGAAGGCAACTGGGTTACCGGCCAGCTGACGCTGGACTCCGACCGCGCCTTCTCGATCTCCGACTCCCAGGCCACCCAGTTCTTCACCGCCGCCGCCAACACGACGATGGGCGGCCTGCTGCAGAAGACCGAGGCCATGGACATCAGCACCGTCGATGCCGCCAACCGCACCCTGGCGATCGTCGATTCCGCCCTGGCCGCGGTGAATAACCAGCGTGCCCGCTACGGCGCCCTGCAGTCGCGCTTCGAGAACACGATCACCAACCTGCAGACGACCTCCGAGAACCTCAGCGCATCGCGCTCCCGCATCCGGGACGCCGACTTCGCCGAGGAAACCGCGAAACTGACCCGCTCGCAGATCCTGCAACAGGCCGGCATCGCAATGCTCTCCCAGGCCAACGCCCTGCCCCAGCAAGTGCTCTCGCTGCTGCAAGGCTGATAATCGCGTAAGGTAAATCAGGCCGCCGGCGCGAAAGCGCCGGCGGTCCAGGCAAGGAGCAGATCATGGCCGTTCAAAATATCGGGAATTTCGGCGGGACGACTCCCCAGCCGGCCCCCAGCGCGGGCAGCACGCCCAAGCCGGTGGCGCCGCAGCGGGATGCCGCGTCCGTCGAAACGCTTCCCCAAGCCAGTCCGCCGCCTGAACAACCTTCCCGCGAACAGGTGCAAAAAGCCGTCGAGGAAATGCGCAAATCCCTGAGCGAGGCAAGTTCGAACAATCTGCAATTCGCGATTGACGAAGATACCGGCCAAACCCTGGTGCGCGTGACCGACCGGGAAACCGGCGAGCTGATTCGCCAGATTCCCTCGGAGGAAATGGTGGAATTGGCCAAGTCGCTGGACCGCATGCGGGGATTGTTGTTGCGGCAGCAAGTGTAAAAACGATTTACAGGCAGTATCCGGCGGGGCGCGCGACCGAAAATCGCGGGCCCCGTTGTTTTTTTGGCCTTCATGGCCTCATTTTTGCTAAAGCATTGGATCGCAAAGCCGTAGAATTGATCTAGAAACAGGACTAGGAGGTATCGCGCCATGGCATCAATCTCATCCATGGGAATCGGCTCGGGACTGGATGTCGAGGGCATCATCTCGAAGCTGATGGCTGTCGAGCAGGTACCGCTGACAAAACTTGACACCAAGGAAGCCAGCTACCAGACGAAGATTTCGGCGCTCGGCTCGCTGAAGTCCGCCGTGTCCTCCCTGAACGGCGCGCTGGCCTCCCTGGTGCCGTCCGGCAGCCAGACCGCCATCACGAAGTACAGCAGCTACAAGGCCAGCGTCGGCAACAGCAGCGCCGCGAGCGCGACGGCCGGGACGAGTGCGGTCGCCGGCAGCTATTCGCTGGAAGTCCTGCAGTTGGCCACCACGCACCGCGTCAGCACCATCGCGCGGGCTCACGAACTGACCTCCGCTCAGTTCGGCAGTGAAGCGGATGCGATCGACCAGGGCACCCTGGAAATCACCGTGAATGGCACGACGACCCAGATCACGGTCGATGACGGCAACGACACCCTGGGCGAATTGGCGCTGTCGATCAACAATGCCGACGCCGGTGTCACGGCCGCGATCG
>JANJVS010000138.1 GCA_024709955.1 Rhodocyclaceae bacterium | reverse complement strand
TCAGCCGCTTCAGCGCCACGCCATCGCCCATCAGGCTGCGGATGTCGCGCCCGCAAGCCGAGACGATCTTGCGCGCCACGTCATAGGCCTCGGGGTGGACCGAGGAGGCATCGAGCGGCTCTTTCCCGTCCCGGATCCGCAAAAATCCTGCCGCCTGCTCAAACGCCTTGGGGCCAAGCCGCGCCACCTTGAGCAACTCGCGCCGGGTCGCAAATGGACCATTGGCATCCCGATGCGCCACGATCCCTTCGGCCAGACCGGTCGAAAGCCCCGAGACACGGGCCAGCAGCGGCGCCGAGGCGGTGTTCAACTCAACGCCCACCGCGTTCACGGCATCCTCGACCACGGCGTCCAGTTGCCGGGCCAGACGGTGCTGGTCCACGTCATGCTGATATTGGCCGACGCCAATGCTCTTGGGTTCGATTTTGACAAGTTCAGCCAATGGATCTTGAAGCCTGCGGGCAATCGATACCGCGCCACGGAGTGATACGTCCAAATCGGGAAACTCGCGCGCTGCCAGTTCCGAGGCCGAATAGACCGAGGCGCCGGCCTCGGAAACGACGATCTTGGTGAGCTTCAATTCCGGGTAACGCTTCATCAGGTCGCCGGCGAGACGGTCGGTCTCGCGGCTCGCCGTGCCGTTGCCGATGGCGATCAGCGCGACGTCGTGCTTCTGGGCGAGCATGCGCAGCGCGGCGATCGAGACTTCCCAGTCGCGGCGCGGCTCGTGGGGGTAGAGCGTGGTCGTCTCCAGCAGCTTGCCGGTGGCGTCCACGACGGCGACCTTGACGCCGGTGCGGATGCCCGGGTCGAGGCCGATCACCGCCTTCGGTCCCGCGGGAGCAGCCAGCAACAAATCGTGCAGGTTGCGCGCGAAGACGCGGATCGCCTCTTCCTCGGCGCGTTCGCGCAGCACGCCCATGAGTTCGGTTTCGAGATGCAGCGAGAGCTTCACCAGCCAGGTCCAGCGCGCGGTCTCGGCGAGCCACTTGTCCGCCGCGCGGCCCTTATCCTCGATGCCGACATGGCGCGCGATCATGGCGATGCAGGGCGAGGAGCCCGGCGGATCGGCGAGTTCGGCCTCGGTCTTGATGGCGAGGCGCAGCACGTCCTCGTTGCGGCCGCGCAGCAGCGCCAGCACGCGGTGGGAGGGCGCGCTCTTCAAGGGCTCGCGGAAGTCGAACCAGTCGCGGAACTTGCTGACGTCCGGATCGCTGCTGCTCTCCTTGCCATCGACGACGGTGGAGACGATCTGCGCATGCTCGGTGAGGTAGTTGCGCAGCTTCTCCAGCAACGCGGCGTCCTCGGCGAAGCGCTCCATGAGAATCTGGCGCGCGCCGTCGAGGGCGGCCTTGACGTCGGGCACGTGCTGCTCCGGCGGCTCCTTCTCGGGATTCACGTACTTCGCCGCCTCGGCCTCGGGGTTCAGCGTCGGATCGTCGAACAGCGCGTCGGCGAGCGGCTCCAGGCCGGCCTCGCGGGCGATCTGCGCCTTGGTGCGGCGCTTTGGCTTGTAGGGCAGGTAGAGGTCTTCGAGGCGCTGCTTGGTCTCGGCGTTCTCGACCTCGGCGCGCAGCTCGGGCGTCAGCTTGCCCTGTTCCTCGATGCTGGCGATGATCGCGGCGCGGCGCTCCTCCAGTTCGCGCAGGTAGCCGAGCCGCTCTTCGAGATTGCGCAACTGGGTGTCGTCGAGGTTGCCGGTGGCTTCCTTGCGGTAGCGCGCGATGAAGGGCACGGTGGCGCCGTCGTCGAGCAGCTGGACGGCGGCGGCGACCTGGTTCGGATGGACGCCGAGCTCGTCGGCGATGCGGTGTTCGATGGAAGGCAGCATGCGATTCCCGAAAGCGAAAAAAGCCGCGCACTATGCCGCAGGCGGCTGCGTTTGGCAATCGCCCGCGGCCGGCGCGGCGTCCGCATCGGCGGCGGGAAAGACGCTCTGCCACCAGAGTTTCGCCAGCTCCGGACGCCAGGGCTCGATGTGGCCGAGCTCGGCGAGCGCGGCGGCCAGAATCTCGGCGCTGGCGGGACGGTGCGCCATGTCCTTGGCGAGCAGGGCATCGATCAGCGCGGCCAGGGCGGCGGGCAGGGGAAAGGGGGAGAGCGTCGCCACCGGCGGCGCCGGCACGTGCAGCACCTGCTGGGCGAGATCGCGGTCGAGCGTCGCCTCGAAGGGCTTGCGGCCGGTGAGCAGGTAGAAGCCGACGGCGCCGATGCCGTACAGGTCGGTGCGCGGATCGATGCCGCGCGGGTCGGCGAGGCGCTCCGGCGCCATGTAGGCCGGCGTGCCGAGCACGCGCACGGCGCGCGTCAGGTCGCGGCTGGCGTCGCCGTCCAGCTGCTTGACCAGGCCGAAGTCGAGCAGCTTGACCAGGTCCCAGTCGCCATGGGCGGCATGGGCCATGATGTTGTCCGGCTTGATGTCCCGGTGCAGCAGCCCGGCGCGATGCATCGCGCCGACCGCCGCGGCCACCTGGCGCAGCACGCGGATCGCCCGCGCCGGCGGCAGCGGGCCGTGCTGCTCCACCCATTGCGTCAGCGTCAGGCCGGGCACGTATTCCATCGCGTAGTAGAAGCCGCCGTCGGGCGCGCGGCCATGATCGTGGATCGCGACGATGTTCGGATGGGTGAGCCGGCTGGCGAGGCGCGCCTCGCGGTCGAAGCGCGCGGCGAACTCGTCGCCGCCGGCCTGGAGCTTGAGACGCTTGAGGGCGACGACGCGGCCGAGGTGCTCGTGGCGCGCCAGATAGACGTTGCTCATCGCCCCGGCGCCGATCAGGCGCTCGACGCGGTAAGGGCCGCAGCGCTCGATGTCGGCGCGGCGGAAGGCGGCGCGCAGCGCGCCGATGCCGGGCAGTCCGGCCAGAAAGGCGCCGCCGACCAGCAGGGCCAACAGCGCGGCGAACAGGCCGTCGAGCCAGGCGAGCGGCTGGGCGAAGCGGCGGTAGGGTCGTTCGGCGACGATGCCCACCTCGGCGCCGGGCAACCAGCGCCAGACGCCGATGGCTTCCGCGCCGGCGTGGTCGGGATAGGGCTCGGCGAGCACGCCCTGGGGCGCGGCCGTGCGCTCCAGCTCCGCCAGGGCGGCGGCGACGATGCGCGGCCGTTCCGTGGCGGCGGCATGGCCCGGAGCGACGACGGTGCCGCGGCGGTCGAAGAAATAGATGCCGCGCCGGTGTTCGTCGCTGGCACGGCGCAGCACGGACGCGAGGGGCGTGTCGGCGCGCGTCGCCGCCGTCGCCAGCGCGCCTCCCGCAAGCCCCGGCGCCGCGCGCGCGGCATTCTCGATCTCGGCGGCGACGAGGTCGACGATGGTGTGGAGATCGCGCTGCGCGGCCAGCGCGAGCCGCGCTTCGAGCATGCCGCGCAGCAGCGGCCAGGCCAGCGCGAGCAGCGCGGCGGCGGCGAGAATGAACAGGTGTAGGCGGCGCGGGCTCATCGGCGGCGGGACGATCGGACGGGAAAGTATAGACGCCCCGTCGCGCGGCGTTTCTGGCCGTGGGCCCGGCGCCGCCGGTTCAGGCCGGGTTTTCCACCAGCCAGCGCAACAGCGCGGAATAGAGCGCCTCCGGGTCCACCGGCTTGGCGATGTGATCGTTCATGCCCGCCGCGAGGCAGGTCTGGCGGTCGTCGTCGAAGGCATTGGCGGTCAGCGCCAGGATTGGCGTGCGCGCATGCCGGGGCAGGGCGCGGATCGCCCGCGCCGCGTCGACGCCGTTGAGCTCCGGCATCTGCATGTCGAGCAGGATCAGGTCGTAGTCGTGGGCCTGCGCCATCGCCAGCGCCGCCGCGCCGTCCGCCGCCAGGTCCACCGCGAAGCCGACGTCCTCCAGCAGGCCGCGCGAGACCTCCTGGTTGATCGGCTCGTCCTCGGCCAGCAGGATGCGGATGCCGGGCGCGACGGCCCGCAACAACTCCTCGACCGGACGCGCGTCCGCCGGGGGCGGAATGTCCGCGCCGGCGTGACGTTGCAGCCGCGCGGTGAACCAGAAGGTGCTGCCCAGCCCAACCGCGCTCTCCACCCCGATCTCCCCGCCCATCAGCCGCGCCAGGCGCTTGCTGATGGCGAGGCCGAGCCCGGTGCCGCCATACCTGCGCGTCATCGAGCCGTCGGCCTGCTCGAAGGCGGCGAACAGCCGCGCCTGGTCGGCGGCGGCGATGCCGATGCCGGTGTCGCTCACCTCGAAGCGCAGCAGTGCCGTGTCCGCGTCTTCCTCCATGAGCCGCGCGCGCACGGTCACGCCGCCGCGCTCGGTGAACTTCACCGCGTTGCCGGCGAGATTGAGCAGGATCTGCCCGAGGCGCAGCGGGTCGCCGCGCAGGGACAGGGCGACGAGTTCGTCCGGCAGGTCGAAGTCCAGCCGCAGCCCCTTTTCCTCGGCGCGATGGCCGATCAGGCTGCGCAGGTTTTCCAGCACCTCGCCGAGGCGGAAGACGGCATGCTCCAGCACGAGGCGCTCGGCCTCGATCTTCGAGATGTCGAGGATGTCGTTGATGACCGCGAGCAGGTGCTGCGAGGCCTGCTCGATCTTGGCCAGCTGGTCCTTGAGCTTCGCGTCCGCGGCGCGGCGCAGCGCCAGGCCGGTCATGCCCATGATCGCGTTCATCGGCGTGCGCAGCTCGTGGCTCATGTTGGCGAGGAAGGTGCTCTTGGCGCGGTTGGCGGCCTCGGCGGCTTCCTTCGCCACGCGCAGGTCGGCGGTGCGTTCCGCCACCAGGGTCTCCAGGTGCGCGCGGTGGCGGTCGAGTTCCTCCTGGGCGCGCTTGCGCTCGTCGATGTCGGCGATGACGCCGATCAGCCCGAGCATGCGGCCGTCCTCGTCGGTGAGACGGCTGCCGTTGAGGTGGCCCCAGAACTGGCTGCCGTCCGGCCGCCAGTAGAGGCGGTCGAGATCCACGCTCTGGATGGTGCTCGCCATCAGCTGCAGCATGCGCGCATGGCCGATCTGGCGTTCGTCGGGATGAACAAGACTGACGTAGTCGCTGCCGCACAGCTGATCGATGGAGCGGCCGAACAGGGTGGCCATGTACTGGTTGGCATGGCTGATCACGCCGCGGGGATCGACGACGAAAATCGCGACGTGGGCGGTGTCGTGGATCGCCCGCAGCAACCTTTCCTTGGCGGCGAGCTCCTGCTTGCTCAGGCGCAGAGCCTCCTCGGCGCGCCGGCGCTCGGTGATGTCCACGTCGGTGCGCACGTAGCCGGCGCGGTCGGCGTCGAGCGGAATGGCGAACAGGGTGGACAATGTCCAGCCGCAAGCGCCGTCGCGCGCGCATAGCTCGATTTCGCGCGGGCCGTCGGCCTGTCCGCTGGCGCGGATGCGCGCGACGCCGGCGTGGAATTCCTCCGCGAGCCGCGCCGCGCCGGGCAGCTCGGCGACATCGCGGCCGACGACGTCCGCGCCGCGCCAGCCGAACAGCTTCTCGGCGGCGGGGTTGCAGTAGAGCAGGTGGCCGTCCGCGTCGAACCACTGCACGGCGACGTTCGGCGTGTTGTCCAGGTTGGCGCGCAGCCGCGCCTCGCCGCGGGCGAGATCGGCGGTGCGTTCCGCCACGCGCTGTTCGAGATGGGCGCGCTCCTCCGCCAGCGCGGCGAGGGCGCGGCGGCGCTCGCGCATGCTGCGCACCAGCACGAGGATCAGCAGGGTTTCCAGGATCACCAGGGCGGCGGTGCCGGCGATCTGCCAGCGATAGGCGTGCCAGAGCGAGGTCGGCCGGTTGAGGATGACGGCGCCCGCCGGCAGGGCGTCGGCGTCGATGCCGTGGCGTTCCAGCGCCGGGTGGTCGAAGATGTCGCTGGTCGGCGAAGTCATCACCACCGGGATGGCGTCGGCGGCCTCGCCGGCGAGGATGCGCAGCGCCAGGTCGGCCGCCGCGCGGCCCTGGTCCGGGCCGGTGAGGATATGGCCGCCGACGACGCCGGTGCCGAGGTGGAAGTCCCAGAAGGTATAGGCCGGGAAGGGGCTGATCGCGGTGATCAGCCGGCCGTTCTCCGCCGGCGTCAGGGCGCGCCCCTCGCCCTGGTCGCGCACCTGGCCGCTGAGGAACAGCACGGTCTCGCGCGGCAGCCGCGCCAGGCTTTCGCGCACCTCCGCCAGCGAGGCGTCCTTGAGCACGATGAGCTCGAAGCGCTCGCGGTACTTCGGCAGGACCGTGCGCTCGGCGATCTCGGCGATGCGCGCGCTGCTGGCCTCGCCGGTCGAGAGGACGAAGGCCAGGGTGCGCGTGCGCGGATGCACCTGGAGCGCCATCTCGACGGTGGCGGCGATGTCGATTTCCTCGTTGACCCCCGTGATGTCGGCGAGGCCGCGCAGCACCTCGGGACGGAAATTGTTGTAGCCGCAGAAGACGATGGGCACGTCGGGAAAGGCGCGCCCGCGCTGCTTGACGGCGAAGTCGAAGGCGGCGTTGTCGGAGACGACCACCAGGTCGGGCCGGTAGCTCGAATACTTGAGCGCCATCGCCGCGGCGAGCGGCGCGAACTGCGCCCCGGCGGCGAAGCGGCGGCTGTCGAGGTATTCGACGGAGAGCTCGATGGCGCGGCCCGAGGCGGCGAGGCGTTCGCGCAGGCCCTGCTCGATGCCGTCGCTCCAGGAGTAGCCGGGATGGTAGGAATTGATGAACAGCACGCGCGCGTCGTGGCCCGCGGCGGCCAGTCCCGGCGCGCAGGCCAGCAGCTGGCCGACCAGGGAGAGCAGGACGAGCAGGCGGCGGGCGGACATGCTCAGCGTCCCGTGTGGCGCGCCAGCGCGTCGATCAGCCGGGCGACCTCGATCGGCTTCGCGACGTGATCCTGCATGCCGGCGGCGAGGCAGTTGTCGCGGTCCTCGTTCATCGCGTCGGCGGTCATGGCGATGATCGGCAGGCGCGCGAAGCGGGCGTCGGCGCGCAGGCGGCGCGTCACCGCGATGCCGTCCAGCACCGGCATCTGGATGTCCATCAGCACGGCGTCGAAGGCGCCCGGGTTCGCCTCCAGCCGCGCCAGGGCCTGGGCGCCGTCCTCGGCCTGGGCCACCGCCACGCCGGCCTTTTCCAGGATGCGGGTGGCGACCAGGCGGTTGGTCGGGTTGTCCTCCACCAGCAGCACGCGCAGGCCGGCGAGCCGGTCCGGTTCGTCGCGCAGGGAACGGTCCCGCGGTCGCAGGGCCAGGTCCGAGCGCCCGAAGGGCAGGGTGACGCGGAAGGTCGAGCCCGCGCCGGGGCTGCTCTCGACGGCGATCCGGCCGTCCATCAGATCCGTCAGGCGTCGGCAGATCGCCAGGCCGAGGCCGGTGCCGCCGTAGCGGCGGGTGGTCGAGCTATCGGCCTGGCTGAAGGCCGAGAAGGCGCGCTCCTGCTCCGCGGGCGTCATGCCGATACCGCTGTCGCGCACGGCGAATTCCAGGCACGCCGTCGCGGGGTCCGGCGCCTCCAGCGCGCGGATGTCCAGCGCGATGCCGCCGCGCTCGGTGAACTTGAGCGCGTTGCCCACCAGGTTGGTGAGGATCTGCGACAGGCGCAGCGGGTCGCCGACCAGGCCGCGCGGCACGTCGGCCGCGACGCGGATCGCGAAATCGAGGCCTTTCTGGCGGATCGCCGCGCCGAGCAGGCTGTCGAGCTGCTGCAGGGGTTTGTCGAGGTCGAAGGGGATGCGCTCGATCGGCAGCCGGCGCGCCTCGATGCGCGACAGGTCGAGGATGTCGTTAAGGATGCCGAGCAGGGACTGCGCCGATTCGTGGGCCTTGCGGACATAGTCGCGCGGCAGCGGCGGCAGTTCCTCCTCCAGCGCCAGCTGGGTGAGGCCGAGAATGCCGTTCATCGGCGTGCGGATCTCGTGGCTCATGTTGGCGAGGAATTCGCTTTTGGCGCGGTTGGCCGCCTCGGCCTCGCGCCGCGCCGCCTCGGCCTCGTCGCGCGCTGCCTGCTGCAGCGCCTCGATTTCCTTGCGCGCGCTGATGTCGCGGAATACCGTCACCGAGCCGCGGCCGTGGCGCTCGTCGCGCAGCGGGTGGCTGGCGACCTCCACCGGCAGGCGGCGGCCGTCCTTGTGGAGGAAGACCTCCTCGCCGGCGAAGGACTCGCCGCGCCGCGCCGCGAGTTGGATGGGGCAATGGCCGACGCAGGGCAGGCGCAGCGGATCGTGGGCATGGATCAGGTCATGCACGACGCGGCCTTCGAGTTCCTCCCGCGCATAGCCGAGAATGCGGCAGGCCGCCGGGTTGACCAGCGTGACGACGCCCTTGTCGTCCATCACGTAGAGGCCGTCGGCCATGGTGTCGGTGATCGCCTTGAGGCCGCGGCGTTCGTTGTCGAGCAGTTCGCTGCGCAGGCGCAGGCGCAGGAACAGGCCGGCGGCGAGCAGCAGCAGCAGCGTCATGCCCGCCAGCGAGATCAAGAATTCGCGCCGCAGCGCGCCGAGCAGGGGCGCCGGGGTGTAGCCGATCAGGTAGCCGGCCAGCCGTGCCTCGACGTCCTGGATCGGCAGCAGCGAGACCGCGTGGAAGCCGCCGGCGAGTTCGATCTTGGTGGTGGTCGCGCGGCCGGCGCTCATCGCCGCCTGGGCTTCCGCGTCCCGGCGCAGCCGGGCGTCGATCGCGGCGGCGAGGGGCGAAGGCGGCGGGGCGGTGTTGGGCAGCTTGAGCTCCGGATCCTCGACCAGGTAGTCGGGGTGGATCGCCGCTTCCGCGTAGAGGCGCTCCTGGCCGGCGAACAGCTTGGGCACGACGGCCGACCGGAGGATCACCAGTCCGTATTCGCGGCCGGGCGCCACCGCGGCGATGGCCTTGCCGATCGCCGCGAAGGTGACGCTGGTCTCGACGCTGCCGAGATGGCGGCCGTCGAGCGCGAGGGGGTAGACGTAGCGGAAGCCGGCCACCACCTTGCCGGTCTCGAAGCCGTCGACGATGCGCCGCTCGGCGTTGGCGATGCGCACCGAGGGACGGGCCGCGGCCAGCGAGTCGCCGTATTTTTCCGGCTGGTGGAAGCGCAGGAAGCTGGTGGTGTCGGCGAGATGGAAGTGCAGCTGGCGCACGTCGCGCTTCTGCATCGAGGCGTAGCTCGGCGCGAGCATCTCCAGCAGGCGCGCGCGCTGGCGATCCCGCTCGGCGCCAACGGCGTCCACGCCCGCCGCGAAGGTCGCCAGCACGGCCGGGCGGTCGAGCGTCTCGGTATAGAGCGTGTCCATCGCCAGCCGGTACATGTTGAGGCTGGCCTGATAGGCGGTGTGCAGCACCTCGGTGAACTGGGCGAGGTGCTGGCGCTCCTTGTCGAGATGGTTGCGGTAAAGCAGTCCCGCGCCGACCGCTTCGACGAGCAGAAATGCGAGCAGGATCCAGAGACGGTTCATCGCGTCGGCCAGGCCATTGCCTTTATGACATCAGGGGGATTTCCATTTGCATCCTTCGGCATAATACTTTATGTCTAGGGCCTGTTCTCATTCAGTCGGCGAGCTGCGTTGCGTCCAAATGCGGATGGCCGCGCGAAGCGAGGTGAAGGCAATGGCCCATCCCCTTGCCGAGCCGAGCGACAAAGC
>JANJVS010000071.1 GCA_024709955.1 Rhodocyclaceae bacterium | reverse complement strand
GATCGCCGACCGCTATGTCGAGGTGATCGAGGGCTGGTCCTGCGCGCCGGAGGACGTGATCCGCCTTTCCACCATGGCGACCGACCTGATCGGCCTGATCGACGCGGCGCCGCAGGTCTGCTTCGGCATGGCCTCGCGCGTGGCGGTGAGCAGCCCGGCGATGCGCCATGCCTTCAACGCCGCCGTGGTCGCGGTGCAGCTCGGCCGCACCGCCGGGCTGGATACGCCGCGCCTGCTGGCGATCGCCAAGACGGCGCTGTTCATGAACATCACCGCCTTCGACGTGCAGGACGACCTGGCCACGCCCTGGGCCAACCCCACCCTCGGCCAGCGCATCACGCTCTCGCGCCACCCGCAGCTCGCGGCGCAGCTGCTGGCGAGCACGCCGGGGGCCGACCTGCGCTGGATCGAGGCGGTGGAGCAGCACCACGAATCCATGGACGGCAGCGGCTATCCGCATGCGCTGCGGGGCGACGAGATCTGCCTGGAGGCGCGCGCGGTGAAGATCGCCGACCTCTGGTGCTCGCTGGTGACGCCGCGCCCGCACCGCTCGGCCAAGTCGCCGCAGGAGGCGATGCACTGGCTGCTGTCGCGCTGCCGCCAGCGCTTCGACCCGGCGCTGCTCGAAGCGCTGCGCCGCCTGACCGGCAACTATCCGCCCGGCACGCTGGTGCGCCTGGCCAACCGGGAGATCGCGCTGGTGACCGCCTGGCCGCGCGCCAACGCCGCGCCGCGCCGCGTCGTCGCCATCTTCAGCGCCCACAACGTGCTGCTGCGCGACCCGGTGCCGCGCGAGACCGGCAAGACCGCCTACGCGGTGCGCGGCTACAGCTTCCTGCCCCAGGCCGAGATCCGTTCCACCCACTGGAACCGCGTCTGGGCCATCGACTGCACTACGGATTGAGAAGTCGGCACCCCAAGGGTGCTTCCCGCGGGGCGCGCTGACGGGACGGTGTGCCGTGCGGCCCGCCGTCCCCGGCGGGCTCAGACCTTGAAGCGCCCGACCAGATTGTCGAGGCGGTTGGCGAGCGCGGTGAGCTGCTGGGCGTCGTGGGCGGTCTCGCCGATGGCCTGCTTGTTCTCCTCGGCCATCGCCGCCACCTGCTCGACGTTGCGCGCGATGGCGGCGCCGGCCTGGCTTTCCTCCTCGGTGGCGTGGGCGATGTCCTCGACGCGGGCGCGCGCGGCGGCGGTGCCCTCGCTGATGCGCGCCAGCGAGGCGGCGGCGGCGGCGGACAGGGCGACCACTTCCTCCAGGCGCTTGCCGCTGGCGTGCATGCCATCCACGGCGCCGTCGGTGTCGCGCTGGATCGCCTCGATCTTGGTGGAGATGTCCACGGTGGCGCTGCCGGTGCGCTCGGCGAGCTTGCGCACCTCGTCGGCCACCACGGCGAAGCCGCGTCCCTGCTCGCCGGCGCGCGCCGCCTCGATGGCGGCGTTCAAGGCCAGCAGGTTGGTCTGGTCGGCGATCTCGCGGATCACGCCGACGATGCCGCCGATCTCGCGCGAGCGCTCGCCCAGGCCCTCGATGCGCTGCGAATTCTCGGCGACGCCGCCGGCCAGCACGTGGATCTGCTCCGAGACGTCGCGCACCACGCGGGCGCCGTCCTCGGCCAGCACGCCGGCCTGCTTGGCTTCCTCGGAGGTCTCGCGCGCGCGCTCGGCCACCTGGCCGATGCTGGCGGTGATCTGCTCGACGGCGGCGGCGGTGGCGAGCGACATTTCGCTCTGGGCGTTGGAGCTGGCGCTCACCTGGTTGCTCGCCTCGGTGAGCTTGGCGGCGGTGGCGGCGAGCTGGCCGACCACGCCGCGCGTCTCGGCGATGATGTCCCGCAGCTTGGCGGCGAACTGGTTGAAGGCGGCCGAGGTCTGGCCGATCTCGTCGCTGCTGTCGGCGTTGAGGCGGAAGCTCAGGTCGCCCTGGCCGGTGGCGAGCTCGGCCATCGAGTCGCGCAGGCTGTCGAGGTGGTCGAGCTTGTTGAACAGCAGCGAGACGGTGAGGATCGACACGGCGATCATGCCGACGAACAGCGCGATGTAGCCGAGCATCTGGGCGAAGCGCAGCTGGGCGGTCTGCTCGGCCTCGCGGTTGCTGACGTGCGAGTAGGCCTCGGAGACCTTGAGGATGGTGTCGATGGCGGCGGTGGATTGCTCGATCCACTGCGCGCTGGTCAGCGTGTAGTGGCGCTCGCCGGCGGGCGTCTGGCTGGCCGCCTCCTGGTAGAGGCGCTTGCGCAACTGCTCGAACTCGCCAAGGAAGTGTTTCTCCATGCCCTCGATGGCGGCGCGCACCTCGGGCGGCGTGTCGGCCACGTCCTTGAGGAAGCGGATGTCCGCGAGGCTGGTCTCGACGTTCTGGCGGAAGGCGCGCAGCCGCTGCAGCACCTCGTCGGTGACGGGGGCGTTGCTGTTGATCAGCGCGGCGACGTTGGCGCGCTCCAGGCCGGCGTATTCCGAGGCGAGCCAGACGCCGTGCTTGGCGGTGAGGTTCGGGTAGGTGATGCGCGGCGGGAAGGCGTCGCCGCCGAAGGAGGCGAGGCGCAGGCGCGCGGCGGCGGTGATGAAGCGCGTCATGATCGGAATCCACTCGGCGGCCTGGATGTCGCGCTCGGCCTTGACCAGGCTGCCGTCCACGCGCAGGCGCGCGGCGGCGAGTTCCTTGTAGGCGGCTTCCGCCTGCTGGCGCGCGAGCCGCGCCGCCTCGAAGACCACGCCCTGGGTTTCCAGGCGGGTGGCGGTGGCGAAGGCTTCCTGCCAGAGGGCGTCGCTCTTGGCGCGCAGCGCGACCAGGCGCTGGCGGCCGGCTTCCGGTGCGGCGCCGCTGCCGGACAGCAGGCTGGAGGCGACGCCGCGTTCGAGGGCCTGCAGGCCGGCGGCGGCGATGATGTTGTCCGCCATCGCGTTGGCCTCGATGGTGGTGCGCACCATCACGTAGTTGCGCCAGTTGTCCCAGGCGTAGTAGCCGGCGATCCAGACCAGCAGCGCCGGCGCGCCGAGGCTGAGCAGTACGATGACCCTGAACTTCAGGTTGCGGAGCCGCGCGAACATGTCATTCCCCCCCTCGCTGGCAGTGGTATTGCCAGCGCCGCATGTTATCCCAATCGGCTCTTGGCGCGGCGGCCCGGTCAGGAATGCGGGACGGCGGGCAGGCGCGGCTTGCGGCCGGCGCCGGCGAAGACGGCGTCGAACAGCGGGCGCGGCAGCAGGCGCAGCAGCCGGGCCGCCAGCCCCATCTGCCAGGGCATCACGGCGAAGCGGGAGCCGCGCTCGATGTGGCGCGCCATGCTGCGCGCCGCCGCGTCCGCCGGCATCAGGAAGGGCATCGGGTAGGGGTTGTGCGCCGTCATCGGCGTGGCGATGTAGCCGGGGGCGAGGGTGACGACCTTGACGCCGCTGCCGCGCAGCTCGACGCGCAGGCTTTCGAGGTAGGCGATGGCCGCCGCCTTCGAGGCGCAGTAGGCGCCCGCTCCGGGCAGGCCGCGGATGCCGGCCACCGAGGCGATGCCGACCAGGCGGCCGCGCCGCACCGTGCGCATGGCGGCGACGAAGGGCTGGAAGGTATGGACGATGCCGAGCACGTTGGTGTCGAGCACGGCGCGGAAGGAGGCGAGGTCGTCGGCCTCCTCGGTGAGCGTACCGACCGAGATGCCGGCGTTGGCGACGACGATGTCCGGCACGCCGGCGCGCGCGATGAAGTCATGTCCCGCCGCCGCGAGGGCGGGGAAGTCGCGCACGTCGAGGGGATAGAGGTGGCAGGGGACGCCGAGTTCGGCGGCGAGCGCCCGCAGCGCGTCTTCGCGCCGCGCCGCCAGGCCGAGGATGGCGCCGCGCGCGGCGTATTCGCGGGCGAGGGCCATGCCGATGCCCGAGGAGGCGCCGGTCAGGAAAACGACGGGCGGCTTGCCGCCCGGGTTTTCGGTGGAGTCCGATTTGCGTCGCAAGTTATGCCGTGACTGAAGACGACGGGCCGCCGGCCGCTCGGCGTCGCGGGGCCGTCAGCAGGTCCTGGTCGGGCCCGGCCGGCATAGTTCGGCGCGGTTCTTGGCGATCAGGCCGTCGACGATGCGCAGCATGTCGGCGTAGGTGCCGACTTCGAGGGAGGGCATGTACTTGCCGCCGACGATCAACACCGGCACGCCGCCGAAGCCGTATTCCTGGGTCATCTCGGCGGCCTTGCGCACCTTGCCATCCACCGCGAAGGACTTGTAGGCGTCGGCGAACTTCTTGCGGTCCACGCCTTGGCGGGCCATCCAGTCGAACAGCGTGGCCTCGTCGTTGAGGTTGATCTTCTGGCGGATCATGGCGTTGAACACCGCGTCGTTGAGCTTGTCGAGCTGGCCGAGGGCTTCGAGGGCGTAGAAGATGCGCGCGCCCGGCACCCAGCTGTCGCGGAAGATCGCCGGCACCTTGCGGAAGCTCACGTCGGCGGGCAGCTTCTTCTTCCAGTCCTGCAGCAGCGGCTCGAATTCGGCGCAGTGCGGGCAGCCGTACCAGAAGAATTCGATGACCTCGACCTTGCCGTTCGGCTCGGTCGGCTGGGGCATCTGCAGGCGGGTGAACTGCTTGCCTTCGATCGGTTCGGCGGCGATGGCGGGCGCGGCGGCGACGCCGAGGGCGAGGGCGGCCAGCAGGGCGGTCGCGAGCTTGTTCATGGCGGTCCTTTCTATTCCTTGACCCGGACCACGGTGGCCGGGATGCCATTCTGTGACAGCTGGCCGCGCGCGCGGTTCATTTCCTCGGCGCTGGCGTAGGGGCCGATGCGCACGCGGTGCATGGTGCCCTTGTCCGGCACCTCGACGGGCAGGATGCTCGCCTCGTAACCCTGCATTGCCAGGCGCGCCTTGAGGTTCTCGGCATCGGCGGCCTTCTGGAAGGCGCCGGCCTGGAGATAGAGGCTGCCGGCGGTGCTTTCCTGGGGCTGCGGCGCGGCGAGGGGCGGCGCGATGGCGGGCACCGTCGGCGGCGCCGCGACCGGCGCGGCTTCCTTCTTGCCTTCGAGGATGTCGTAGAACTCGAACTTGCGTTCGCCGGCCGGCTTGTCGCCGGGCTTGCCCGGCAGCGCGACCGGCTCGTTCGCCTTGGCGGGGTCCTTGGCGGTGCCGTTCTCCTTGCCGCCGAGCGCGCGGTCCACGAAGGGCAGCGGCGTCTTGTTCAGGTACCAGACGACGCCGAAGGAGACCAGGAAGGCGACCACCAGGCCGAAGGCGAAGCCGAGCAGCGTGCCACCGTGCTGCGAGAACCGAGTTTTAAAGTGCGTCGCGCTCATCGGCTCACATCGCGTCCGGCGCCGAGACGCCGAGCAGGCGCAGGCCGTTCCTGATCACCTGGCGCACGGCGACGGCGAGGGCGAGGCGGGCCTGCTTCTGCGCCGCGTCGTCGACGAGCAGGCGCTCGGCGTTGTACCAGGCGTGGAATTCGGCGGCGAGGTCGCGCAGCCAGAAGGCCACGCTGTGCGGCGCGTGGTCGCGCGCGGCGCCCTCGATCATCTCGGGGAAGGCGGCGAGCTTCGCCGCCAGCGCGAGTTCGCGTTCGCTCGCCAGCGGCGCGAGGTCGGTGGTCGCCAGCGTGGTAGCGTCGCCGCCCCACTGGGCGAGCACCGAGCAGACGCGCGCGTGGGCGTACTGGACGTAATAGACCGGGTTGTCGTTCGACTGGCTCTTCGCCAGGTCGAGGTCGAAGTCGAGGGACTGGTCCTGCTTGCGCAGCAGGTAAAAGAAGCGGCAGGCGTCGTTGCCGACTTCCTGGCGCAGCTCGCGCAGCGTGACGTAGGAGCCGGCGCGCGTGGACATCGAGACCTTCTCGGTGCCGCGGAACAGGCTGACGAACTGCACCAGCGCGACGTCGAGGGCCTCGGCGTCGAGGTCGAGCGCCTTGAGCGCGCCCTTGACGCGCGGGATGTAGCCGTGATGGTCGGCGCCCCAGATATCCACGATGCGCGTGAAGCCGCGCTCGAACTTGTTCCAGTGGTAGGCGATGTCGGAGGCGAAGTAGGTGTACAGGCCGTTCTCGCGCTGCACGACGCGGTCCTTCTCGTCGCCGAAGGCGGTGGAGCGGAACCACTTGGCGCCGTCCTGCATGTAGAGGTGGCCGCGCTTCTCCAGCTCGGCGACGGCCTTCGCCACCATGCCGGTATCGTAGAGCGAGCGCTCGGAGAACCAGCAGTCGAAATGCACGCCGTACTCTTCGAGGTCGGCGCGGCAGTCGGCGAGCTGTTCCGACAGCGCGTGCTGGTGGATGTAGTGCCATTCCTCGCCGAGGAGGTCCTTGGCGGCCGCGATCAGGCCGTCGAGGTGGGCCTCGATGTCGGCGCCCTCGCCATCGGCCGGCGGCACGCAGGCCAGCACGGCGGCGGCCGGATGCAGGTAGCGGTCGCCGTGGGCGTCCCTCACCTGCTGCGCCATGTCGCGCACGTAGTCGCCCTGGTAGGCGTTGGGCGGGAAGGGGATCTTCTCGCCGAAGCTGTCGAGATAGCGCAGCCAGGTGGACACCGCGAGGATGTCCATCTGGCGGCCGGCGTCGTTCACATAGTATTCGCGGCAGACCTCGTGGCCGGCGAAGGCCAGCAGGCTGGCGAGGCTGGCGCCGTAGGCGGCGCCGCGGCCGTGGCCGACGTGCAGCGGGCCGGTCGGGTTGGCGGAGACGAACTCGACCTGCAGCTTGCCGGGCTTCTGGGCGCCGCGGCCGTAGTCGTCGCCCTTGGCGAGCACGGCGGCCACCACGGCGGTCTTGGCGGCGGGCGCGACGGTGAAGTTGATGAAGCCGGCGCCGGCGACCTCAGCCTTGAGGAGCCAGGGCGAGCGCGGCAGCTCATGGACCAGGCGCTCGGCGATCTTGCGCGGGTTTTCCTTGAGCGCGCGCGCCAATTGCATGGCGAGGTTGCTGGCGAAGTCGCCGTGGGAGGCGTCGCGCGGGCGTTCGAGCTGGATCTCGGCGGTCGTGCCGGGGGCGACGCTGGCGAGCGCCGCGCGCAGCAGGTCGGCGAGATGGGTCTTGATTTCGAGGGGCTGGGATGACATGGGGCGGGATTATAACCGCCCGTGCCCGCCCCGCCCCGGGGCCGCCCGGGGCGGAAAAGTCGGCGTTGGCGGTACGGTGAATCCGCCAAGTATCACCCCCGACTTTCGGTGCAGGCTAACGGCGCAGCCGTTAAGCGCAGCGGCCGAAACCAAAAGTCGGCGCCGGCGGGACGGTGAGCGCGGCCAGGCTCATCCCGTCTTGCGCTGGAGTCCGGCCGGCGCGGGGGCGAGGTGGAACAGCGCCGCCGCCGAGTCGGCCAGCCGGGACGGGTCGAGTGTCCTGTCCTTGTGGAACCAGTGCAGCGACCAGTTGAGGCTGCCGAGCAGCAGGCGCGCGGCCAGCGCGGCATCGGCGGACAAGTGGCGCTCGGCGGCGCCGAGCTTTTCGAGGCATTCGCGCCAGATCGCCTCGTAGCGTTCCATCATCTCGGCGAGCCGGCAGCGGTTCGCCGGCGCGAGCGCCCGCCACTCGCGCAACATGACGGCGGCGAAATCGCCGTCGCGCCCGTGCAGCAACTCGGCGTGCAGGCGCAACAGGGCATGCAGGCGGCGGCGCGCCTGCATGCGGCGTCCGCGCAGCAGCTCGGCGCGCGCGAGCGCCCGCTCCATGCCCTGCAGGGCGATGGCGGCGAGGATTTCCTCCTTGCTGCGGAAGTGGCAGAACGGCGATCCCGATCCCATGCCGACCGCACCCGCGATATCGCGGATCGTCGTCGCCGCGTAGCCTTTCCTGCGCATCAGGCTGGCGGCGGCGCACAGCATGTCTTCCCGCCGACTGACGTCGGCGCCGCGACCATTGCTTTTCTTTTTCATGGTCGACCTCCTCCTGTCGGGGCGGCCGCGCCGGCGGCGGCGGCCGTTGATACCAAGCTAGCGCATGGCCGCCGGACCACCAACCATGAGACCGCCATGGTCATGTCATGCCGGCACGGGCGCGAAGGTCGCGACGGCATCGGCCGGCATCGGCCGGCCGTGGAGGAAGCCCTGGGCGATCATGCAGCCCTTGTCCATCAGGAAGGCAAGTTGCTCGCTGGTCTCGACGCCCTCGGCGACGACGTCGAGCCCCAATGCCGCGGCCAGCGTGACGACGGCCGCGACGATGGCCGCGCTGCGTGGCTGATCGAGGCCGGCGGTGAAGCCGCGGTCGATTTTCAGGCGGTCGATGGCGAAATGGTTGAGGCCGGCCAGGCTCGAATAGCCGGTGCCGAAATCGTCCAGCGTCAGCCGCACGCCGAGGGCGCGCAGGCCGTCGAGGGTCGCGCGGACCCGCGGCGTGTCGCCGAACAGCGCGCTCTCGGTGAGTTCGAGCTCCAGGCGCCGCGCCGGCAGGCCGGTCCTGGCGAGGATGGCGACGAGGCCGGCGGTGAAGTCGCCGTGCTCGATCTGTCGCGCGGAAACATTGACCGCGATGCTTTCGGCATCGCCGCGCCGGGCGCTCCAGGCCACGGCGTCGCGGCAGGCGGTTTCGAGCACCCAGGCGCCGATCGGCACGATCAGCCCGGTTTCCTCGGCGATCGGGATGAACTCCTCGGGGCCGATCTGACCGAGCTCCGGATGGTTCCAGCGCAACAGCGCCTCCCAGGCGATCACCCGGCGCCCGCCGACGTCCAGCTGCGGCTGGTAATGCAGCGCGAGCTGGCGCCCGGCCAGCGCGGCGCGCAGGTCGGCGGCGAGCCGCTGGCGGCGGCGCACTTCCTCGTCCATCTTGGGCTCGAAGAAGCGCCAGCCGTTGCGCTCCGCCG
Source organism: Rhodocyclaceae bacterium (assembly GCA_024709955.1). Lineage (GTDB taxonomy): Bacteria > Pseudomonadota > Gammaproteobacteria > Burkholderiales > Rhodocyclaceae > Sulfuricystis. The sequence continues at coordinate 2,441 of JANJVS010000071.1, read as the reverse complement.
CCTTGACCTGGTACATCGCGATGTCCGCCGCCTTCAGCAGCGTGTCGAGGGTCGCGCCGTCGGCGGGACACAGGGCGATGCCGATGCTCGGCGTGGCGTGCAGGACGTGGCCGTCGATTTCGTGGGGGCGCGCCAGCGCGGCGCGGATCTTCTCGGCCAGCGGCGCGACGTCGCGCGAACCGTCGATGCGCCCCAGCAGGACGACGAATTCGTCGCCGCCGAGGCGGGCGACGATGTCGCTCGCGCGCACGGCGGCGTTGAGCCGGCCGGCGACCTCGACGAGCAGATGGTCGCCGACGTCGTGGCCGAGGCTGTCGTTGATCTGCTTGAAGTGGTCGAGGTCGATCAGCAGCAGGGCGGCGCCGGCCTCACCGCGCCGCGCGCCGGCCAGCAGCCGCGGCGCGCGCGCCTGCAGCTGGCGGCGGTTGGCGAGGCCGGTCAGCGCGTCGTGGTGCGCCAGATGGTCGATGCGCTGCTCGTGCGCCTTGCGCTCGGAGATGTCGGCGAACAGCGCGACGAAGCGCAACTCGCCGGAAGGCAGCCGCACCGCGTTGATGCACAGCCATTTGGGATAGATTTCGCCGCTCTTCCGCCGGTCCCAGATCTCGCCGTGCCAGTGGCCGTCCTCCAGCAGGGCGCGCCAGAGCCCGGCGTAGAAGTCCGCGTCGTGGCGGTCGGAACGCAGGATGCGCGGGCTGCGGCCGACCGCTTCCTCGGGGCGATAGCCGGTGATCAGCGTGAAGGCGGGGTTGACGCGCAGGATCGTGCCGGAGGCGTCGGTGACGAGGATCGCCTCCGGGCTGTATTCGAACACCTGTTCGGCCAGTTGCAGGCCCTCGCGCGCATGCCATTCGGCGCCGATGTCGCGGAAAGTCAGCACGACGATGCCCGCGTCGTCGAGGTGGCGCGCCGCCATGATCGCCACCGGGAACGGGGCGGGCCGCCAGGGGGTGGTGACGAGCGCCTCGAAGGCATCCTCGTCGTCGAGGCGCGCGCGCAGGCTGGCGTGGACCGGACCGGCGCCCGGCGCCAGGCGCAGGGCGTCGTCGACGTGCCGGCCGACGATACCGTCGCGGGCATGGCCGATCAGGGCCTCCGCCGCCCGGTTGACGAAGCCGATGCGGTGCGGCGCGCGGCTCGCGTAGGTAAGCACGCCTTCGCCGACGGCGTGCACGATGTCGCGGCAGAGCTCCGCCGACAGCGGCGGCGCGTCGGCGGCCTCATGAAGGAATGAGTCGGCGCATGTGGACATGGGACTGGCTCGAATGACGGACATGCGCCTTGGCGCATCACTCTCGCTAGTATCGGCGATCTCCCGCCACGGCCGCGCGTTCGGCGTGGCGGCCGCCCGCGGCGGCGTCGCCCGCAGGCGACAAGCATGTGCTTGCCCGACGCGGGCTAGTTCAGATAGCCGGAAAGTTGCTGCCGGTCGAGCACCCGGATGCGGCGCTTGCCCACCTCGATCAGGCCGGCGTCGGCGAGGTCGCGCATGTTGCGCGACAGCGATTCCGGCGTCATGCCGAGGAGCGAGGCGAAGACGTATTTCGGCGCCGGGATGGGGATGGAGTTATGCGGCGTCTCGGGGTGCTTGCGCTGGTCGAGCAGGAAGCGGATCACCCGCTCGCGCGGCGTGTGCGCCCGGTAGTCCTCCAGGTCGCGCATCACCGTGCAGATGCCGTGGGACAGGCGCGCCATCATGCGCCGCGAGAGTTCGGGTGAGGCGAGCACCTGGCCGCGCAGCACGGCGCCGTCCACGTGCAGGAGCCGCGCCTGGGTCATCGTCGCCGTCAGGTAGGGGTAGGGGCAGTCGAGCAGCAGCGCGGCCTCGCCGAAGACCTGGCCGGGACCGAGCAGGTCGATGATCTTCTCGCCGCCCTGGGGCGACTGGCAGGCCATCTTGACCGTGCCGCCGAGGATCGCGTATAGCCCGGTCGGGCGGTCGCCCTTGAGGAAGACGAACTTGTCCTTCTGGTAGCTTCTTTCGCAGCTCGCCTGCGCCAGCCGCGCCAACTGCGCCTCCGGCAGCCCGGCGAAGAACGGGATGCTCTTGAGCTGCGGCAGGGCGACGTCGATCGGGTTCATTCCGGGCAGGGGGCTGATGGGTATGCCCGGATGCTAGCGATACTCCCGCGCGCGGGAAATCGGACGGCGCATGATTTTGGTCATCGGAAAATTCCGATGACGCATCGGCTGCCCTCGGGGAACTCGGCGCCGGCGGCACGGTGAATCACCGTCCCGCCGGCGCCGAGTTTTCATGCCGCCGCCTACTGCGCCGAGTTGCGGATCAGGTAGTCGAAGGCCGACAGCGAGGCCGTCGCGCCCGCGCCCATGCTGATGATGATCTGCTTGTAGGGCTGGGTGGTGCAGTCGCCGGCGGCGAACACGCCATGCACCGAGGTCTCGCCCTTGGCGTTGATCTCGATCTCGCGGAATTTCGACAG
>JANJVS010000068.1 GCA_024709955.1 Rhodocyclaceae bacterium | reverse complement strand
GCGCCGCGAGGTGCGCTACGGCGCGGAGAACAGCCGCATCGACCTGCTGCTGGAGGATGCAGGCCGGCCGTCCTGTTATGTGGAAGTGAAGAACGTCACCGCCGCCGTGGCGGACGGCGTGGCGCTGTTTCCCGACGCGGTGAGCACGCGCGCCAGCAAGCACCTGCGCGAACTGGCCGCCATGGTCGCCGCCGGCAACCGCGCCGCCATCGTCTTCTGCTGCCAGCGCGGCGACGTGCATGAGGTGCGCCCGGCGGACGCCATCGACCCCGCCTACGGTCGCGCGCTGCGCGCCGCCATCGCGGCGGGCGTGGAAGCCTACGCGCTTGCGGGGCGCGTCGCGCCGGAGGAGATCGTGCTGGACCGGACGGTCCCGGTGGTCTGCCCCTGAGCTGGACGTGAGCCCACCCACCCCCAGCCCCGCCCTCAAGGGTGGGGAGACTGCCAGCGAGCTGTGCTCGTCCATTACGGGGAGGGTTGATTCTTCGATCTGTCGGATTGCGCCATTCGGCGCGTGCCGCCTTTCCTTGCGACGGCGCGGCGGAAAGGCTACCTGGGCCGTGAATTCAACACCTCCACGCCGGCCCCACGGGGATTTCCTTCGGTCACGCCGACTTTCAGAACTCGAAGCCGAGGTTCAGCGAATCGAAGCGCTGGCTGCCGCCGCCCGTGCCGGCGGCGCGGAATTCCTCGCTGCGGCGGATGCGCGTCCAGGAGAAGCGCAGGCCGTCGATGCGGAAGCTGAAGCCGACCGAGAGGTCGTAGACATGCGTGCGCCGGTCCACCGACGGGCCAGCGCGGAACACCGGGCCGTCGAGGAAGATGTTGTGCGCCACCAGCCGGTGGTCGACGCCGGCGAAGACGTACCACTCGCTGCCCAGGCGGGCCGCCGCGCCCGAGGCGCGCGTGCCGTGCAGCATCGCGCCGCCGGGCTCGATGGTGTCCGGGCCGAAGCCGGTCATGCGCTGGCCGGCGCGCAGCATGCCGCCGGCGCGCGCCAGGGTCATCACCGTGCCGACCGTCGCGCCGCCGTGCAGCACGAGGTTGGCGCTCTCGTCGCCGAACCTGCGCTTGTGCAGGAAGGAGGCCAGGAAGGCCGGCTCGCTGTCGCCCTGGTTGTCCCAACCGCGCGGCTTGCGCGCGCCGATCAGGCGGTGCCAGCGCCGCTGCACCTCCTCGCCGAGGGCGGCGGGACCGACCAGGCCGACGTCGATCTCCACGGTGTTGAGCCGGTTGCCGCGCGCGCGCTGCGCCACGCCGCCGAGATAGAGCCAGGCGCCCCAGGGGCGGTCGCCGGGTTGGGCGGCGGCGACGGAAATGTCGCGCGGCGTGTAGAGGTTCTGGCCGAGGAAGAGGCCGACATGCACGTCCTCGCCGCCGTCGGGATCGAGGCCGCGCAGCAGCTCGGCCGCCGGCGTCTGCAGGATCTCGAAGGGCAGACCGACGCCGAACTTGATGCCGTTGGTGTAGTAGCGGTCGGTGTGCGCCCACATGTCGTTCTCGACGAAGAGCTGCAGCTCGCTGCCTTCCGGCAGCGGCTGCGTGGCGGCAAGGACCGGCGCGGCGAGGCAGGCGAGCAAGCAGGGCAGGTAGATTCTCATCGCGAAAAGTCGGCGCTGGCGGGACGGTGATATGGAGCACAGTCCTGGCAGCTTTTCCGCCGGGCCGCCCCAAGGAAAAGCGGTACGCGCCGCCAGGCGCAATCCGCTCCGCCACACATGCAACCCTCCCCGTAATAATCGAGCGCAGCGAGCACCAAGTCTCCCCTCCTGCGAAGGAGGGGCTGGGGGAGGTCGGGTCATATCAATATTCCGACCACGCAGCCGCAGGACAGCGTCGCGAGCGTGCCGGCGACCAGCGTGCGCGGGCCGAGCGCGATGATCTCGCGGCGACGCTCGGGCGCCATGGTGGTCAGGCCGCCGATCATGATGCCGAGGCTGCCGAGGTTGGCGAAGCCGCACAGCGCGTAGGTCATGACGACGCGGCTATGGGGCGAGAGCGCGTCCTCCGGCAGGGCGGCGAAATCGAGGTAGGCGATCAGCTCGTTGAGCACGGTCTTGGTGCCCAGGAGCGCGCCGGCCGTGCCGGCCTCGGCCCAGGAGACGCCGGCGAGCCAGGCGAGCGGCGCCATGACGAGGCCGAGCAGGCGCTGCAGCGACCAGGGCGCACCCTCGTGCGGCAGCAGCGCGAGCGCCTGGTTGGCGAGCGCCACCAGGGCGACGAGCACGATCAGCATGGCGACGATGTTGAGCAGCAGCTGCAGGCCCTCGCTCGTGCCGCGCGTGACCGCGTCCATGCCGCTGGCGTCGACGCGCGGCAGCTCGATGGCGCGGCCGGTGGGCAGCCCCTGCGGGGGCACCATCAGCACGGCGAAGACGATGGCGGCCGGCGCGCTGATGAAGGAGGCGGCGAGGATGTGGCCGAGGGCGTCGGGCACGCGCGGGCCGACGATGCCGGCGTAGAGCGCCATCACCGTGCCGGCGACGCCGGCCATGCCCGCGGCGAGGATGACGAACAGCTCGCCGCGCGAGACGCGCGCCAGGTAGGGCTTGATCAGGAGCGGCGCCTCGACCATGCCGACGAAGACGTTGGCGGCGGTGGACAGGCCGACCGCGCCGCCGACGCCGAGGGTCTTTTCCAGCAGCCAGGACATGGCGCGCACCAGCAGCGGCAGCACGCGCCAGTGGAACAGCAGCGCCGAGAGCGCGCTCATCACCAGCACGATGGGCAAGGCCTGGAAGGCGAGAATGAAGCTGGCGCCGGCCGCCGTCTCGGCATAGGGCAGCGGACCGCCGCCGAGGTAGCCGAACACCATCGAAGTGCCGGCGTGGGTCGCGCGCTGCAGCGCCAGCAGCGCGTCGTTCATGGCCGCGAAGGCCGCGCGCGCCGGCGGCAGCTTGAGGATCAGCGCGGCGAGCACGAGCTGCAGCGCGACCCCGCCGGCCACCGTGCGCCAGGGCACGGCGCGGCGGTTTTCCGACAGCGCCCAGGCGAGCAGCACGAAGACCGCGTAGCCGAGCAGCGCCTGGAGCAGCGGGTTCATGGCGCGGTCGCGATGCGGCCGTCGGCGACGGGGGCAATGGGAGCGTCATGGCCGTCGCGGGCCATCGCCTCGATGAGCACGTCGGTCTCGCTGGGCGAGCCCTCGGCGGGGCGCAGCACCGGCAGGCCCTTGAGCATGGCGTAGCCGTCGCCGCCGCCGGCGAGATAGTTGGAGGTGGCGAGCCGGTAGGTCGCCTCGTCGCGCAGCGGCTGGCCGCCGACCGTGATGGCGACGATGCGCCCGCCCGCCGGCCGGCGCGGGTCGTAGGTCAGGCGCAGACCGGCGACATGGGGCATGGCGCCGCTCTGGCCGCGTTCGACGCGCTTGCCGAGGCCGTGCTCCAGTGCGGCGCGCAGCTGCGCCCCCGTGACAGACAGCAGCACCAGCGGATTCTGGAAGGGCAGCAGGCCGAGCAAGTCGCGGCGCGTCAGCGGGCCGGGGCCGAGCAGGCGGTCGGCACGGAAGCCGCCGCCGTTGAGCAACGCGACGTCGGCGTCCAGCGCGGCGCGCACCGCGTCGGCCGCGTAGTTGCCGATGTTGCTCTCGCCGCGGCGCAGGGTGGCGCCGCGCGCGTCGAGGGCCACGGTGGCGGTAGCGACGGTCGCGCCGAGCAGGCTGCCCACCTCGCGCTCGAATTCCGCGCCCAAGGCGAGGATCGCCGCGTCCTCGGCCCAGCGACCGTCCACCGGCAGCAGGTCCCAGGCCATGCCGGCGAGGCGGTGCGTTTCCCCCGCGCGCTCGAAGCGCAGGCGCAGGTGCAGCGCGTCGCGCGCGTCCGAGCCGGCCTTGAAGACCGGCGTGCGACCGACGAGCTCATTGACGACATGATGGTCGTGGCCGCCGAGGATCAGGTCGAAGACGCCGCTCGCAGCGAGCGCGCGGTCCTCGGCGAGGCCGCAATGGGTCAGTCCGACGACAACTGCCGCGCCCCGGGCGCGCAGGGCCGCCGCCTCTTGCCGCGCGGCCTCGATCAGACCGGAAAAGCGGATGTCCGGCCCCGGCTTGGAGAGGGTTTCCGTTTCCGGCGTGATCAGGCCGACGAAGCCGATGGGCACGCCGGCGACGACGCGCAACTCGGACGCCTTGACCGCCGGCAGCGGCGGCTCGGCCGTCAGGTTCGCCGCGAGCCAGGGAAAGCGCGACTCGGCGAGACGCTCGCGCAGCACGGCGGGACCGAAGTCGAATTCGTGGTTGCCGGGCACGGCGAGGTCGACGCCCAGCGCGTTCCAGGCCGCCATCATCTGCCGCCCCTTGAACAGGCCCGATTCGACGCCCGGCGAAAGCGTGTCGCCGCCGAAGACGAACAGCGTGGCCGGCGCCTCGCGCTTGAGCTCGCGCACCAGCGTCGCCAGCCGCGCCAGGCCGCCGCGCGGCCCCTGCGGGTCGATGGGCGCGATCTGGTAGACGTCGTTGACGTGGATGAGGCCGACCTCGACGGGCCGATCGGCGGCTTGAACCGTCAGCGCGCAGGCGAGGCAGAGGAGGAGACGGGCGAAAAAGACGGTCGGGCGGAAGGGCATGGCGGGCGGGTAGGAAACGACGGCGGCGAGAATGGTATCAGTCGCGCGCCTCGCCCCGGCCGGCTGCCTCCCAGGCCCGCATGGCCAGCTTGCGCTCCGCGCCCCAGCGGTAGGCGCCGCTGTCGCCGCCGGAACGGATCACGCGGTGGCAGGGAATCAGATAGGCGATGGCGTTGGCGGCCAGCGCGGAACCGACGGCGCGCTGGGCGCCGGGGGCGCCCGCCAGTTCGGCGAGCCGGCCGTAGCTGACCAGCGCCCCCGCCGGCACGCGCAGCAGCGCTTCCCAGACCTTGATCTGGAAATTCGTGCCGCGCAGCAGCAGATGCAGGCGGCCGGGCTCCGGCGCGGCGGGAAAGACGCGCGCCGCCAGCGCCTGGGCGGCCGCGTCGTCGCGGCGCAGCTCCGCCGCCGGCCAGTCGCGGCGCAGGGTGGCGACGGCGGCGGCGGGATCGTCGCCGAAGGCGAGATGGCAGATGCCGCGCGCCGTCCAGCCGAACAGGGCGGCGCCGAAGGGCGTCGGCGCCAGGCCGTGGCCAAGTTCGACGCCGGCGCCGCGGGCGCGGATCTCGCCCGGCGTCATCGCCTCGCAACTCACCATCAGGTCGTGCAGCCGGCCGGGACCGGACAGGCCGGCGCCGAGCGCCGCGTCGAGCACGACGGCGGAATCGCGCAGGGCCTGCAGGGCGTGTTCCTTGGTCAGGTATTGCAGGAAGCGCTTGGGCGACAGGCCGGCCCAGGCGGAGAAGATGCGCTGCAGGTGGTGTGTGCCGAGCCCGACCGCGGCGGCGATTTCGGCCAGCTCCGGCTGGCGTCCGGCGTTGGCGCGGATGAATTCGATGGCGCGCGCCACCGTCGCGTACTGGCGCGTCCGGTCGTCCGCCGGCATGTCAGGCGCGCTCCAGGGCGGGCCGCGCGCGCAGCAGGGCGGGCGAAAAGCCGGTGACCAGCGCGGTGCCGGCGATGACCACCGCCGAGCCGGCGAGGGTATGCCAGCCGACCGCCTCGTCGAGGAACAGCCAGCCCCAGAACACGCCGAACAGCGGGATGAGGAAGGTCACCGTCAGCGCCGGGGCGGCGCCGATGGCGTCGATGAGGCGGAAGTAGAGCAGGTAGGCGACGCCGCTGCAGAGCACGCCGAGGGCGAGCACGGCGGCGGCGACGCCCGCCGTCGGCGGCGCCACGGGCGGGAAGAACCATGCGGCGGGCAGCAGCCAGAGGCTCGCCGCCCACATGCTGCCGTGGGCGTTGGCATGGGCCTCGACCGCCGGCGCCGACTTCGCGTAGTTGCTCGCCAGGGCATAGCAGAACGCGGCGCCCAGGCAGGCGGCGACGGCGAGATCGGCCCCGGGGCGCAGCGCGGCGGCGTCGAAGCCGACCAGCAGGCCGACCCCGGCGACGCCGAGGGCCAGCCCGGCGAGGGCGCGGCGCGTCAGCGGCACGCCCTGCCAGGCGGCGGCGATCAGCGCGCCCCAGAGCGGCGAGGTGGCGTTGAGGATGGCCATCAGCGCGGCCGGCAGGGTGAGCGCGGCGTAGCCGAACAGAAGGAAGGGCAGGGCGGAATTCGCCAGGCCGAGGATCAGGTAATGGCGCCAGTGGACGCGCCAGGCCAGCGGGCGGCGCAGCGCGAGGGCGACGCCGGCGAGGAACAGCGCGGCGAGCAGCACGCGCGCCTCCATCAGCGCCGCCGGACCGAGCGCCGGCGCGCCGATGCGCAGCAGCAGGAAGGAGGCGCCCCAGATGGCGGACAGGACGACGAGGCGGAAAAGGCTGGCGGTATCCATGGCAGGCTCCGGAGGGACGCACAGTATCGGCGATGCGGGCACTGCCTTCCACCCGATTCTTGCTCTCCCTTCCCGTCCGCGGCGGGAAGCGGGTAGAGTCCGGGCTTTCACCGCTATCGCGACGGACATGAAGAAAGCGAAACCGGCCCCGCGCGGCCACATGAGCTACGAGCAGCACCTCGACGAGGTCACCACGCTGATCGTCGAGAAGTACGACCTGGCGGACGAGGCGGCGATCGCCATGGTGGTGCGCGCCCAGGCCGACGACTTCTTCAGCGGCCACGACGACGATCCGACCGTCTGCACCCTCGACCGCGCCCACCAGGACGCGCGCGACGTCTACAAGAAGTACCGCTAGCAATTCCGCCACCGACGAAGGAGATCACTTGGCCAAGCCAAACTACCAGTTCGAAAAGCGCCAGAGGGACCTGGCGAAAAAAGCCAAGCAGGAAGAAAAGCGCCGGCACAAGCTCGCGTCCAGGAGCGCGGAGGCCCGGCCCGCGGCGGCGGCGGACGACGCGCCCGCGCCGGCGGACGAAAAGCCCGAGCCCGGCGGCTGAGTTTATTTTCGGGTGGCCGGTCGCGCCGCCGACATCGGCCTATACTCGAACGGCGCCGCACCTCCGCCGGCGTTTCCCGGGAGAATGTCATGGGCAAGATCAGACAAAGCAACAAGGAAGAAAAGAAGCCCGCCGTGCTGACGCCCAAGGAGAAGAAGGCGGCCAAGCTCGCGAAGAAACACGCCAGCGACGCCGTGCCCTTCATCACGCCGCGCTGAACGCTGCCGGCAACAAGCCGGCGGGGCGGCTTCGCCTCGCCCCCCTCGCGGCGGACCGGTCCCGGCGCGCGCCATAGCCGCGCGGTCGGGAGATATCCGTACGGCGGGCCATCCCCGCCCCACCATTGACCGATTCGGGCGCGATTGCCCGGGCGCTTGGTATTGGTCTACCATCGCTATCACTTAAGCCCGACCACCCGGCAGCGCGTCTCGCCGCGGAGAAGTACGCATGCCATCCGGTTGCCGGCGCCCCTGCGTACCGTCATCCTCCATGCCACAAGCCACGCGATTTCACATGAAAGCCTGCCTCCTTGCGTCCCTCGCCGGCGCGGCAGGTCTGCTGCTCGGCGCCGTTGCCGCCCATGCCCGGGCCGACGCGGCAAGCGCCGCCCCGCCGAACCTGCTCGACCTGCGGCTGGAGGACCTGATGCAGATGACCGTGACCTCGGCGGGCAAGAAGGCACAGCGCCTCGACCGGACCGCCGCCGCCATCCACGTCATCACCGCCGAGGATATCCGCCGTTCCGGCGCCACCAGCCTGCCCGAGGCGCTGCGCCTCGCCCCCGGCGTGCATGTGGCGCAGATCGACGCCAACAAGTGGTCGGTCAGCGTGCGCGGCCTCGGCGGCCGCTGGGCCGGCCAGCTGCTGGTGCTGATGGACGGCCGCACGCTCTATTCGCCGCTGTTCGGCGGCGTCTACTGGGACGTGCAGGACACCCTGCTGGAGGACATCGAGCGCATCGAGGTGATCCGCGGGCCGGGCGGCACGCTGTGGGGCGCGAACGCGGTGAACGGCGTCATCAACATCATCACCAGGAGCGCCGCCGATACCCAGGGTGGTCTGGCCTACGTCCGTGGCGGCAGCCACGAAAGCGAGGCGGCCGCGCGCCACGGCGCGAGCCTGGGCGACGGCATCCACCTGCGCGCCTACGCCAAGCGCACCGAGCGCGATCCCCATGTGCTGACCGACCGCATGCCCTACCTCGGCGGCCGGCCGACCGGCGCGGCCGGGCACGACGCCCACGACGGCTGGGGCATGCGGCGCGCCGGCTTCCGTCTCGACAACGCGCTCGGCGGCGGCGACCGGCTCACCCTGCAGGGCGATGCCTACGACGGCGACATCCGCCAGACGGCCATCACGGTGAATCCCGCCGCGGCGGGCAACGCGCTGGTGGCCGACGCCATCGCCGCCGACGGCGCGAACCTGCTGCTGCGCTGGCAGCGCAGGACCGCCGGCGGCGAGCTGCAGCTGCAGGCCTACGTCGACCACGCCGAGCGCCGCGCCGCCGTGCTGCGCGAGCGCATCGAGACGCGCGACATCGAGTTCCAGCAGCGCTTTTCCCTCGGCGCGCGCCAGGAGATCGTCTGGGGCGTCGGCTATCGCGGCGTGGCCTTCGAGCTCGACGGCGGCTACACGGTTTCCTTCCGCCACGGCCGCCACGACAGCGCGCTCTACAACGTCTTCGTGCAGGACGAGATCCGCCTGCGCCCCGACGTCGCGTTGACCCTGGGCGGCAAGTTCGAGCACAACCCCTATACCGGCACGGAGCCGCAGCCGAACGCCCGCCTGTTCTGGCAGATCGACGAGCAGCAGGGCGTCTGGGGCGCCTGGTCGCGCGCGGTGCGCATGCCGAGCCGGGCCGAGCTCGACTTCACGCTGCGACTGGCCAACGTGGCGCCCTATACCGCCATCGCCTTCCAGGGCAACCCCGACCTTGCCGCCGCGCGGCTCACCGCCCACGAACTGGGCTGGCGCCGCCAGTTCGGCGACCGCCTCAACGTCGAGGCGACCGCGTTCCGTTACGACTACGACGATTACATTTCCCTCGAACCCCTGCCCGGCTTTCCCTTTTCCACGACGTCCGAGTTTCGCAACCTGATGGGCATCCGCAGCCAGGGCTACGAGTTGAGCGGCGTCTGGCAGGCCGGCCCGGACTGGCGGCTGCGCGCGAGCTATGCGCGGCTGTCGATCGACGCCCGGCCCCGGACCGGCAGCGCCGACGCCTATTCGCCGGCCCTGATCGAGGGCAGCGGCCCGCGCCACCAGTTCCAGCTCCACTCGAACAGCCGGCTGCGCCACGACCTCGATTTCGACGCCATGCTCTACCGCGTCGGCCGCATCGCGGCGGGCGACATCCCCGCCTACACGCGGCTCGACCTGCGCCTGGCCTGGAAGCCGCGCCGCGACGTCGAGCTGAGCTTGGTCGGCCGCAACCTGCTCGACCAGCGTCATTTCGAGTTCCTCGGCCAGGACAGCGTGGCCAGCGAGGTGCCGCGCAGCTTCCTCGCCGAGCTGCGCTGGCATTTCTGAGGACGCCGCGATGCCCAGCCGCGCCTCCTGCCTGACGGGCCTGACGCTGGCGGCGGCTCTGGCCGCCGGCGCGCCGGCGCCCGCCCGGGCCCAGGTCGGCGAATACGAGCTCAAGGCGGCCTTCGTTTACAACTTCATCAACTTCACGCGCTGGCCGGCCGGCGGCGACGTCGCCCTGACGCTCTGCATCCACGGCGCCGACCCCTTCGGCCCGACGCTGGACAAGCTCGCGGGCAGGACCGTCGGCCGCCGCTACCTCGCGGTCCGGCGCGGCGTCGGCCTCGACGGCCTGGCCGGCTGCGACGCCGTCTTCATCGCCGCGCCGGCGCTCGGCAACCTCGCGGGCGTGCTCGACAGCCTCGGCAGCCGGCCCGTGCTCACCATCGCCGACAGCCCCGGCGCGATGCGTCGCGGCGTTCTCATCAACATGAACCGGAACGAACAGAACAAGATCGGCTTCGAGGTTAACCTGGCCGCCGCGCGCGAACGCGGCCTCGACTTCAACGCCCAGATGCTGTCGCTGGCCACCGAAGTGCGCCGCTGATCGTGCTGCGTCGCAGCAAGCCACATCCTTCCGCAAGGTAAGGTTTTCCGGGGACCGGCCGTTATAGATGTGCCGGGCTGGCGGGTTCGTCGTCGCGCCCATCCGTCCGGCGTCCGATCGCACGCCCGAGACCGCCTTGCCGCAATTTCTCAACACCAACGTCCCTTCGTTGACCGCCCAGCGCAACCTGAACCTGTCCCAGGCCGCGCTGACGGTGTCGTTGCGGCGTCTTTCCTCGGGCCTGCGCATCAACGGCGCCAAGGACGACGCCGCCGGCCTCGCCATCTCGGAACGCTTCTCCGCGCAAATCCGCGGCCTCGACCAGGCCCGCCGCAACGCCAACGACGGCATCTCCCTGGCGCAGACCGCCGAAGGCGCCCTGCAGTCCTCCGGCGAGATTCTCCAGCGCATCCGCGAGCTGGCCGTGCAGTCCGCCAACGCCACCAAC
>JANJVS010000133.1 GCA_024709955.1 Rhodocyclaceae bacterium | reverse complement strand
GCGGATCGCCTCGTCGCTGTTGGCCGGGTCCATCTGGTAGGTGTACTTGTTGCCCTTGCCGAGGTTGCCGGCCGACCCCACGGCGTCGCGGAACGGACCGTAGAAGCTCGAGGCGTACTTGGCCGAATAGGCGAGGATGCGCGTATGGATGAGGTTTTCCCCGTCCAGCGCCTGGCGGATCGCGCCGATGCGGCCGTCCATCATGTCCGAGGGCGCCACCACGTCCGCACCGGCTTGCGCGTGGGTGAGCGCCTGCTTCATCAGCGCCTCGATGGTCTCGTCGTTCATGACGTAGCCCGTCGGGTCGGCGGGATCGATCAGGCCGTCCTGGCCGTGGCTGGTGTAGGGGTCGAGGGCCACGTCGGTGATCACCCCCAGTTCCGGGAATTCCTTTTTCAGTCGCGCCACGACGGTTGGCACCAGACCCTCCGGGTTCCAGGACTCCTCGGCGCCGGGGCTCTTCTTGTCAGACCCGACCACCGGGAACAACGCCAGGGCGGGAATGCCGAGCTTGAGCGCCCGTTCGGCGACCGGCAGCAGGCGGTCCAGACTGACGCGCTCGACGCCCGGCATCGAGGCGACCTGTTCGGTACGCCCCGCGCCTTCGAGAACGAACACCGGATAGATGAAATCGGCGGCGGTGAGGACGGATTCGCGCATCAGGCGGCGGGAAAACTCGTCGCGGCGCATGCGGCGCATGCGCGTACCGGGGAATACACCTTTAACAATCATGGTCTTAGGCCTTAAAAAATACTGGAACTTTTTTGTCGAATATCTATCATATCAAGCGGACGGTGACGAATCGTCCCCCGCTTTCCTCCCTGAGCGGGTGCCTCGGTGCTCATCGAGGTATTAGGCCCCCGGCTTTATCCCCTTTGGCCGGGGGTCTTTTCTTTTGCGCGGCGCGCAAAAGAAAAGACTGGATTTGGGCCCGTCCCCTCCCGGCCTCCCCCTCGCGGGGGAGGTGACTTATCGGCTCGCTACGCTCGTTCGTCAGGGGGAGCACCGATTTTCTGGCGGAGCGGATTGCGCCTGGCGGCGCGTGCCGCCTTTCCTTGGAGCGGCCCGGCGGAAAGGCTGCGTGGACTGTGCGTCGCATCGGCCTTGAATTGATCTCGAATTGAGCGCGATCCGCAGTCCTGTCGGGACCGACTTTCACGACTCACCATCCTCCACCGGGGCTGCGGCCGACTCCAGCCAGCCGCCGATCACGGCTTCAGCCTCGTCTATACCGGTCTTCTTGAGGCTGGAAAACAGCTGCACGGTGATCGGCGTGCCGGGAAAGTCGGCACCGGCGGCACGGCGGGCTGCGGCCAGCGTCTTGGCCTGCTCCTGGCGCGTCAGCTTGTCGGCCTTGGTCAGCAGGCAGTGGATCGGCTTGCCGGTGGTGGCGAACCAGCCGATCATCTGGCGGTCGAGTTCGGTCAGCGGCCGGCGCGCGTCCATGATGAGCACCAGCCCCGCCAGCGCCTTGCGACGCGTCAGGTAGTGTTCGAGCAGCCCCACCCACTGGCGGCGCACCGCCTCGGGAACTTCCGCATAACCATAGCCGGGCAGATCCACGAGCGCCGCGCCGTTGCGCAGGCGGAACAGGTTGATGAGCTGGGTGCGCCCGGGGGTCTTGGAAACGTAGGCGAGCCGGGTGTGGCCGGCGAGGGTATTGATCGCCGAGGACTTGCCGGCGTTCGAGCGGCCGGCGAAGGCGATTTCCGCGCCGCCTGCCTGTGGCAGGGCCTCGGGCTGGGCGACGGAAATCTCGAAAACGGCGTGACGGAAGAGTGATGGTGGCATGGGGATCGGGCCTGGGAGGAGGGGACTCAACAAGAATCCAAGCTGGTATACAATAACGCGTTTGTTATCCGAGCTGTTCTGCCAGGAGTCTCACGATGACCCGCCTTTCCCTTATGTCATTTTTCTCCGCCGCCGCCATCGCGCTGGCATCGCACGCCCAGGCCGATGAAGCGGCCCAGTCCGCGGCGTACAAGGGCGACGCGGCAAAGGGTCAGCCACTGGCTTCCAGCGTCTGCGGCGCCTGCCACGGCCCCGACGGCAACAGCCCCTCCTCGGCCAACCCCAAGCTGGCCGGACAGCATGCCGCCTACCTCTTCAAGCAGATGAAGAACTTCAAGGCCGGTCCGGACGGCAAGTCCGAGCGCGTCAATGCCATCATGAACGGCATGATCGCCCCCTACACCGAAGAGCAGATGAAGGATTTCGCCGCCTATTTCGCCGCGCAGAAGCAGACCGGCGGCGAGGTAAAGAACCGCGAATCCCTGGAACTGGGCCGCAAGCTCTACCGCGGCGGCGACGCCAGCAAGGGCCTGCCCGCCTGTGCCGCCTGTCATGGCCCCGCCGGCGCCGGCCTGCCCGCCCAGTACCCGCGCATCGCCGGCCAATTCGCCGAATACACCGAGGCCCAGTTGAAGGCGTTCCGCCTCGGCGAGCGCGCCAACGACCCCAACAAGATGATGCAGATGGTCGCGGTCAAGATGACCGACGCGGAAATCCGTGCCGTCGCCGACTACATCGCCGGGCTGCATTGAGCGCCGCGCCGTTTTCGTTCTGCTCGAAGGGGTGGCGGTTGCCGCCCCTTTTTGTTGGCCCGTCGCATAGCGCCAAGAACTCGCCATGAAACCCCTCGGCATCCGCAGCCGCATCCTCCTCGCCGCGCTGGCCCCGGCCTTTCTGGTGGCCCTGCTGATCACCGGCGTGCTGGTGGCCGAGCAGCTCAAGCAGTCCCACCTGGACCAGCACCGCCGCCTCGCCTCCCTCGCGCGGCAGATCGGCTCCGCCGCCGAGTACAACATCTTCGTCGGCGATCATGAGCGGCTGCGCAGCCTGCTCGACGCCGCGCTCGCCGAGCCCGACGTGCGGGCGGCGGCGATTCTCGACGCGCGCGGCCTGGTGCTCGCGAGCACGGTCCCCGACACGCAGCTGCCCAGCGCCGAGGTGGTGGTGGATGGCTTCGGCTCGGCCTTCCTCTCGGAAGACGATGTCCACTGGCATGGGCATGTGATCCGCGCCACCAACTACGGCGAGGACGACCTGTTCACCGGGCTGCAGGGCGCCGAGGCCCCGCCGCTGGGCAGATTGCTGCTCAAGATCAGCAACCAGTCCCTCAACGACGAACTCGGCCGCCACGCCATCACCGCCTCGCTGGCGGCGCTGCTGATCCTGCTGTTCGGCGTGCTGCTGGCATACCTGCTCTCCCGGGACTTGATCCGCATCCTCGGCGAAATCGGCCAGGTCGTCGAGGGCATCGGCGCGGGCCAGACCCACCTGCGCGTCCGGCGCATCGGCACCGACGAACTCGGCCACCTTGCCGAAGGCATCAACGAAATGGCGCTGGCGGTGGCCCAGACCCAGGAGGACCTCGCGCGCCGCATCGAGAAGGCCACCCATACCCTGCGCCGCGAACGCGACGAGGCCGAGGCCGCCGCGCGGGCGCGCAGCCGTTTCTTCACCGCCGCCAGCCACGACCTGCGCCAGCCGCTGCAGGCCCTCGGCCTGTTCGTGGGTCGGCTGGAGCACGATGCCGCCAACAGCCCGCTGCTGCCGCGGGTCAGCAAGATCGTGCATACCGTGCAGGGCCTGCAGGGCCTGCTCGACACCCTGCTCGACTATTCGCGCCTCGAAGGCAAGGTGTACCGGGTCGAACGCCGGCCGGTGCACTCCGCCGAAGTGCTGCGCCGCGTCGTCGAGGACTTCGCCGGCACCGCGCAAGCCAGGCAGCTGGAACTGCGTGCCCGCGTGGGCGACTGCTGGCTGATGACGGACCCGGCCCTGCTGCACCGCATCCTGCTCAACCTCGTCGGCAACGCCGTGCGCTACACCCAGAGCGGCGGCGTGCTCGTCGCCTGCCGCCCCGGCGCCTTCCATGCGCGCATCGAAGTCTGGGACACCGGCCCGGGCATCCCCGCCGATGCCCAGCAATCGGTCTTCGAGGAGCTCGTGCAGCTCGAAAACCCCGAGCGCGACGCGGCCAAGGGGCTCGGCCTCGGCCTGGCGATCGTGCGCCGCACCGCGGACCTGCTCGAACACCCGCTCCAGCTGTGCTCGCGCGTCGGCCAGGGTACGCGCTTCCGCATCACCATCCCGCTGGCGCCCGCCTCCTTCGGCCAGGGCGAAGGCGAGCTGCCGAGCGACGACCCGCTGGAGGAAGCGCGCATCCTGCTGGTCTGCGCGGATCCCGAGGAACAGGCCGAGCTGCTCGCCCAGCTCGACGGCTGGGGCAGCACCGTCTCCCTCGCCGCCAACGCCGACGAGGGCGCGGGCTGGATCGCGAGCCGCGGCGCGCCGGACCTCATCGTCTGGGACGCCCAGGGCGGCGCCGCCGGCGCCGAGCTGGCGCAGGCCATGATCGACTGGATGTGCACCCGCGCCAATTGCCGGCTGCCCGCGCTGATCATCAGCAGCGGCCCGGTGCCGGCGCCGGAGACCGCGCCCGGCGCGCCGCGCCGGCTGCTGCTGGCGCGCCCCTTCCGCCCGGCGCGCCTGCGCGCCCTGCTCGCGCGCGCGCTGACGCCACAGGCCGCGGACGGCGAATAATGCCCCATTGAACTTGCCCGCGGGGAAGCGGTCCACCGGGAATCCCCCCCCGGAGCGTTCGCCATGCGCATCACGCCACCCCGGCCTTCCGAGATCACCCCGCCGGAGCACTACGCGCGCCGCCGCGAATTCCTCAGGCGCGCCGCCCTCGCCCCGGCGCTGATGCTCGGCGGCACCGTCCTGCCGGCGCCGAGTTTCGCCGCCCCGGGCGACGGCGCGCGCGCCAGCCCCTATTCCAGCGACGAGACGCCGACTCCGCTCAAGCACGTCGCCGGCTACAACAATTTCTACGAGTTCGGCACCGGCAAGGAAGATCCGGCGCGCCATGCCCACCGTCTCGTCGTGCGCCCCTGGCAACTCAGGATCGACGGGCTGGTGAAGAAGCCCGTCACCCTCGACATCGACGCGATCCGCAAGCTCGCGCCGCTGGAGGAGCGCATCTACCGGCTGCGCTGCGTCGAGGGCTGGAGCATGGTGATCCCCTGGCTCGGCTTCCCGCTCGACGTGCTGCTGCGGCAGGCCGAGCCGCTCGGCGGCGCGAAGTACGTCGAGTTCGTCAGCGCCCTGCAGCCAGAGAACATGCCCGGCACCGGGAGCCGCGTGCTGAACTGGCCCTATCGCGAGGGCCTGCGCCTCGACGAGGCGCGCCATCCGCTCGCGCTGCTGGTGCTCGGCCTCTACGGCGAGGTGCTGCCGAACCAGAACGGCGCGCCGCTGCGCATTGCCGTACCCTGGAAATACGGCTTCAAGAGCGCGAAGTCCATCGTCGCCATCCGCTTCGTCGAGCACGCGCCACTCAGCTCCTGGATGGAGGCGAATCCGCGCGAATACGGCTTCTATTCGAACGTCAATCCCGAGGTGGACCACCCGCGCTGGAGCCAGGCGACGGAGCGCCGCATCGGCGAGTTCCGGAAGCGCCGCACGCTGATGTTCAACGGCTACGGCGCGCAAGTGGCCTCGCTCTACGCCGGCATGGACCTGCGGAGGCACTACTGATGCCGCTGGCGCTGCTGAAAACCCTGACCTTCGCCCTCTGCCTGCTGCCGCTCGCCTGGTACGCCTGGGGCTTCTGGCAGGACGCGCTCGGCGCCAATCCGGTCGAGGCGGTGACGCGCGGCCTCGGCACCTGGACGCTCAACCTGCTGCTGATCACCCTCGCCGTCACGCCGCTGCGCAAGCTCACCGGCTGGCACCTCGTGGCGCGGCTGCGGCGCATGCTCGGGCTGTTCGTCTTCTTCTACGCCTGCCTGCACCTGACGACCTACCTCTGGTTCGACCAGTTCTTCGACTGGCGGGCGATCGCCGACGACATCCTCAAGCGGCCCTTCATCACCGTCGGCATGGCCGCCTTCGCGCTGCTCGTCCCGCTCGCGGCGACCTCGAACCAGTTCGCGATCCGCCGCCTCGGCGGCCGACGCTGGCAGGAGCTGCACCGCACCGTATATGCCATCGCGATCCTCGCCGTGCTGCACTACAGCTGGTTGGTCAAGGCCGACCAGTCCCGGCCGCTGCTCTATGCCGGCATCCTCGCGGCGCTGCTCGGCATCCGCTTCTGGTGGCGCGAGCAGGAGCGCCGCGCCCAGCTCGCCGGCAAGTACGCGCCCCAGGCACCGACGCCCAAGGGCCGCATCATCACTATCATTCCGCGCCGCTGAGCGTCTTGCGCAGCCGGGCCTTCTGGCGGGCGCGGTCGGCGCGCTTGTCCTTGCGCGCGTGCCGGCCGCCCTTCTGCAGGAGCGGCGCCGTCGCCAGCGGATTGCGCGGCTTGATCTTGTGGTCGTGCCGCTTCGCGCGCTTCATGGCTTTTTGAACCGCACGATGGCGCGGCCGTCGGGCAAGGTGCGCGGCGCGACCTTCCAGGCGTGGCCGTAGATGATCTCGAAGCGCGCCGGCAGCAGGCCGTCCGCCCGCTCCCAGGCGGCGAAGACGCGCCGCCAGGCGCGCCACGGCAAGCGGCCCAGCAGGCCGTCGCGCACGCCGAGCCGGCGCTGGTCGGCGAGGAAGGCGCGCGGCGTGCGGTAGGTCAGCGTCAGCATTTCCATTTCCATCACCGGATCGGCGAAGCCGGCGGCGGCGAGCATGTCGCCGACGTCGTGCATGTCCAGGAAGCCCGCCACCGTCCCGCCGGCGCCGACTTTTTGGGCGGCCGCGCGCAACTCCTTCAGGGTATCCGGCCCGAGCATGGCGAAATGCAGCAGCCCGCCTTCCGCCATCACGCGATTGAGTTCCGCGAAGGCCGCCCGCAACGCGGAGGGATCGGGCAGCCAGTGCAGCATCAGGTTCGACCAGACCAGGTCGAGGCTGCCGGCGGCAAACGGCAGCGCGCGCACATCCGCGTTCACGCAACGCGGCGCCCGGCCACGCAGGCGCTCCAGCCAGCCGCTCTTCGCCCGTGCCGCCCGCAGCATCGGCAGCGCAAAATCCACCGCCAGCGGCAGCGCCCGCGGATAACGGCCCTGCAGGTCGCGCACGCCGTCGCCGGTGGCGCAGCCGATGTCGGCGACGCGGCACGGATCGAGGCGCACCCAGTCGAGCCGCTCGCCCAGGCGCCGGCCGACCTCGCGCGCCAGCACGGCGGCCTCGTCGTAACGCGCGGCGGCGGCGGCGAATTCGGCGCGCATCAGGCCGGCGCGCGGTCGCGCCGCGCGAACGGCCCGGTAGCGGGGCCGCTGCTGGGAATGGCGCGCGCGCATGCGCGGTGATCGGGTGGCGCCGTGGCCGGGGTTGCCATTTGCATGGGATAATTTCTTCGCTTATGCCATCGAGGGCGCCCGATCTTCCGCAATGTCCCGCCACTTGTCAATTTTCCCCATGCTGCGGGCCGGGCTCGATCGCCTGTTGCCGCGCACCTGCCTGCTCTGCGGCATGGCGAGCCGGGAGGCGCTCTGCCCCGGCTGCGCCGCCGACCTGCCGCGCCTCGGCGAACATGCCTGCCCCCTCTGCGCCCAGCCGCTCGCCGCCCCGGCGCCGGCCTGCGGCGCCTGCCTCAAGTCGCCGCCCGCCTACGACGCCACCCATGTCGC
Organism: Rhodocyclaceae bacterium; assembly: GCA_024709955.1. GTDB lineage: Bacteria > Pseudomonadota > Gammaproteobacteria > Burkholderiales > Rhodocyclaceae > Sulfuricystis. Next base: position 7,169 of record JANJVS010000133.1, on the reverse strand, counting down.
GCTGCGTTACGCCTTTCCGGCCGATCAGCTGGTGCTGATGCTCAAGTTCGGCCACCGTCTCGCCAGCGCCGAGTTCCTGGCCGCGCGCATGCTGGCCGGCCCGCATCCGGCGGGCAACGTGCTGGTGCCCGTGCCGCTGTCGCGGCAGCGCCTGCGCGAGCGTGGCTTCAACCAGGCCGTCGAGCTCGCCCGCCCGCTGGCCCGCGCCCTCGGCCTGCCGCTGGACGTTTCCAGCCTCGCGCGCGTGCGCGACACCCTTCCGCAGAGCCGACTGCCCTGGCGCGCGCGACGCGGCAACCTGCGCCGCGCCTTCGCCTGCGCGGCCGATTTCACCGGCCGCGCCGTGATCGTGGTGGATGACGTGATGACCAGCGGCGCCACCCTCGATGCCGTCGCGCGCACGCTCAAGGACCACGGCGCGGCGCGCGTCGAGAACTGGGTCGCCGCGCGGGCGGCGAAAGGGGCCGGCCCTTAGCCGTTTGCTTTACCGGAGCTTTTGTTCGATCACGGAAAGCATGTCGGCCGGCAAGTTGCCGACCTCCCTGGCCTTGGCGTAGGCCTCCTTCGCCTCGCCGCCCTGGCCGGCGGCTTCGAGGGCGAGGCCGAGGCCGAACCACCAGCGGCCCTCGCCGGGACGCAGCGCGAGGGCGGTGCGGAAGCGCTGCGCGGCCTCCGCCGGGCGCTGCTGCTTCTGCAGCAGGTAGGCGAACAGCCCCTGGTACTCGGCGTCGCCGCCGGCATGCACGGCATGGTTCTCCAGCGTGGCGATCGCCGCCGCCGTGTCGCCCTGCTCGAACTGCAGGCGCGCGAGGATGGTCGCCCAGCCGGTCTGGGCCGGATCGAGGGCCAGGCCGCTTTGCGCCACCTGCTGGGCATCGGCCCACTGGCGGCCGCCGACCAGCACCGAGAGCAGGGCCTGGCGCGCGCGCGCATGGCCGGGATCGAGTTCGAGGGCATGCTTGAAGAGCGGCGCGGCGGCGGCGCTGTCGCCGCGCTTCATCGCCTGCATGCCCTTGCGGTATTCGGCATCGGCCAGTTCGCGGGCGTGGCCGCCCTTGGCCCGCTTGTCGATCTGCGCGTCCGGAGCGGCCGGCTCGGCGGCCGGAGCGGCTGCCGCACGGGCTTCGCGGGCCGCCTTGGGCGGTTCCGGCGCCGGCCTGGGCGTTTCCGCCGCGGCCTTGGCCGGCTGCGCCGGCCTTGCCTGCTCGGCGGCGGGTTTCGCGCCCGACGCGGGCTTGACCTCAGGTACCGGCCTGGCCGGCGCCGGGGCGGCCTCGGCCACCTTGGCGACGGATTTCGGCGCGGGAGCGGGCGGCGCCACGGGCTGGGCGCGAGCCGGCGCGGTGGACTCGGGCTCGGGCTTGGCGGCCGCCAGCAGGGTGGAGAGCTTCATGTCGGCCGCGTCCGCGGGATCGCCGGCCGGCACGGCGGCAGCCGGCGATCCCTGCGGGACTGGCGGGACGGCAGCGGCGGGACGGGATGCCGGCGCGGGGAGCGCGGCCGCCGGCGGCTGGGCGCCGGGCGAAAAATACCAGGCCGCGGCGACGCCGACGAGCGTGCCGCCGGCGACCATGCCGGCGACCAGCATGCGCCAGTCGCCGCCGCGCGCGAGCTGTCGCGGCGGCAGGGTGCGCAAGCGCGGCGGCAGGCCGGCGCGTTCCTGTTCGCTGGCGTGGCGCGCGTCGAGATCGCGCAGCATCTGGTTGATGATGCTCATCGCGCCCTCACCACGGCCACCAGCCCGTGTCCCGCGTCGCGCCCTCGGTATCCTTGGCGGCGGCCTTGATGTGGCGCGCATCCACCAGGCGCCGTCCCTCGCCGAAGCTGGCCAGCAGCGCCTTGTGGGCGAGGATGTTCACCAGTCGCGGCGTGCCGGCGGAATGGCGGTGCAGCGCCTTCATCGCCGCCTTGCTGAAGATCGGCTCGCCGCTGTGGCCGGCGATGCGCAGGCGCTGCTCGACGTAGTTGCCGGTCTCATCGACGTCGAGCTTGCGCAGGTAGTGGTGGAAGACGATGCGCTGGCGCAGCTGGCGCACCGAGTGCGCCTCCAGCATCTCGTCGAGCTCGGGCTGGCCGAACAGGATGATGTGCAGCAGCTTGCGCTTCTCGGTCTCCAGGTTCGACAGCAGGCGCAGGCTTTCCAGCGTCAGGCGCGGCATGGTCTGCGCCTCGTCGATGCACAGCACCACCTTCTTGCCGGCGCGCGCCAGGTCGAGCAGGCGGCGGTTGAGGCGCTTGACGACGTGGGCGGCCTCGGGCTCGCCGTCGGCGGTGCCGAGGTCGTCGGCCACCTCGCGCAGGAAGGCGCGCGGCTCCATCTGCGGGTTCGGCAGGTAGGCGGCGCGCCATTCGGGACCGAGCTCGGACAGGAAGTTGCGGCACAGCACGGTCTTGCCGGTGCCGACCTCGCCGACGATCTTGATGAAGCCCTCGCCGCTCGCCAGCGCGAAGTGCAGGAGGTTGAGTCCCTCCTGGTGGCTGGTGCTCGGATAGATGAACTCGGTGTCCGGCGTGATGCCGAACGGCGCTTGCGTCAGTCCGAAATGCGCGAGATACACGGCGCCCCCGTGGCTCAATTCCGCGGCGTGGGGACGGCCGGCCGCCCCAGGGCGCGTATCCGTTCGCCGCTCTCCTCGAGATCCTTCACCCAGGCGCGGTCGTCGCGGATGATGGTCGGCTTGAGCAGGATCACCAGCTCGCGCTTCACCGACTTGCTGCCGCGCTGGCCGAGCAGCGCGCCGGCCGGCGAATTGACGGTGCCCGGCAGGCCGCTGCGGTCGCTGCTCTGCTCCTGGGTCATCAGCCCGCCGATGGCGACGATGTTGCCGTCCTGCACGCGCACGATGCTGTCGGTCTCGTTCACGCTGCTCGACGCCAGCGGCAGGGTGAACGAACCCATCGAGCCGAGGTCGATCACCTTGTTGCGCTCGGCGACGCTGCTGATGGCCGGATGGACGTGCAGGATGATGTTGCCCTCGTCGTCGATCTGCGGCGTGACGTCGAGGGAGATGCCGGAGAAGTAGGGCTGCAGCGTCAGGCTCGGCGTCGCCGTGGTGCCGCTGGTGGTGCTGGTGCTCGTCGTCGTGATGTTGGTGACGTAGAGCTCGTCGGTGCCGACCTTGAGCACCGCCTTCTGGTTGTTGATGGTGGCGATGCGCGGGCTCGACAGCACCGAGACCGAGCCCTGGGTTTCGAGGAAGCTCAGCAGGGCGGCGAAGTTGGCGGTCTGGAAGGCCAGGCCGACGAAGCCGTTGCCGAGCGCGCTCGCGGCGATCACGCCGCCGAGGCCGGCCAACACCGTGTTGTTGCCGTCGTAGAGCTCGGAATAGCTGCCGGCGACGTCGGCCATCGTCGTGGTGCCGATGTTCACGGGCACCTCGGTGTTGCGCAACAGGGAGCCGGGCTGGGCGACGCCGGCGGTGAGCCGGTTGTTCCTGCCGCCGAAGCTCGACCAGTTCACGCCCGACTGGAACTTCTCCGAAAGCGCCACTTCGAGAATCTTCGCCTCCAGCATCACCTGGCGCTCGACGACGGTCTGGGTCGCCCGCAGGTACTGCTCGACGGCGCGCAGCTCGTTCGGGTAGGCGCGCACCACCAGCACGCCGGAGATGCTATTGACCACGACGCTGCGGCCCTCGCCGGTGACGATGGTGTCGAGCGCGGTCTTCATGTCGCGCCAGAAGTCCGTGTCGGAGCTGGTGTTGACGCGGCTCGTCGTGTTGGCGGTGGCCTGGGTGGGACCGCCGGTGCCGGCGGGCGTCGGCTGGCCGGCCACCGGCGTCGACGTCGTGCCGCCCGGGGCGCCGGCGGTGGCGATCGAGCTCGACGTCACGCGCAGCTCGGTGGCGCCCTGGCGCCGGCTGGCGAGATAGTTCACCTGGAACACGCGCGTCTGCAGCGTGTTCGGCTGGATCGCGACGCGGTTGCCCTTGATGCTGAACTCGTAGCCGTAGAGTTCGCGGATCGATTCCAGCGCCTCCTTGACCGTGACGTCGCGCAGGTTGACCGTGATGCTGCCGGTCACTTCCGGGCCGACCAGCATGTTGTAGCGCGTGCCGGAGACGATGGCCATGAACACCTGCGCCGCCGGCGCATTCACCACCGAAAGGTCGAAGCGCGGCTCGCCGTTCTCCTGCGGCGGCAACTCGACCGCCAGCGGCATCAGCAGCGCCTTCTCGGCGGCCTCGGCCGACTTGCGCTGGGTGGCCGCGCTCGCCAGCTCCGCGCCGATGCGCTCGCGGACGGTATCCGGCCGCGGCTGCGAGGAGTTGCACGCCGCCAGCAGCGCGAGGAGCGGTAACAGCAGGAGTGCCTTCATCGGCCGCCCTCCTTCCGGTCCGTGCCCGGAGCGCCCTTCTTCACCGTCCCGCCAGCGCCGACTTTTTTCTCCGCGGCCGGGGTCAGGCGCAGGGTCTCCTCGCCCTGCGGTCCGCGCAGCACCACCGCGTCCTCGGCGATCTTGACCAGCCTGGCCTCGCCGACCTTGCCGCCCAGCTCGACGACCTCGCCGTTGATGAGCGCCGCCGGCTTGCCCTGCCTGCGCAGGATCACCGACTGCAGGCCGCTCGCCGCCGCCTCGGCGGCCGACGCGTCCGGAGCGGGCGCCAGCAGCGCGGCGGGCGGCCTGGTCGGGTCGGCCAGCTGCCCATGGCCGACCGACGCCCAGGCCGAGGCGACGAGGAATGCGGATATGAGGGACATCAGACGACCAGCCATGTCGAATCCAGGCTCAGGGTGAAGACCGTCAGCGTCAGCTCGCTGACGGGGTAGTTCTTGACCGCCAGCCGCATGCCGCCCCAGAGCAGCTTCTGCGGGCTGGCTTCGAGCTCGCTCACGTAGGCCAGCAGGTCGTGGTAGCCGCCGGCCAGCCTGACCTCGATGCCATGCTTGTAGATGTTGCCGCCGGGCATGGCCGGCGGCTCCTCGGCGGCCGGCCTCTGCGCGCCGGCGGACGCCGGCTGCTTTTCCCGCGGATCGATCAGGGGCTGGGGCGCCAGGGTCGTCAGGCTCAGCAGCGTCAGGCCGCGATGGCGCGCCAGCAGCGTCTGCAGCAGCGCCGGCGCCTGGGAGGGCGCCACCAGGGTGCGGTCGAAGGAGTTGAGGTCGCGCTCGGTCGCCGCCAACTGCTCGCGCAGCTGCTGCAGCTGCACGCGCCGCGCGGCGTCCGGGTCCCGGTTGTCCGCCGTCAGGGCCGCGACCTGGGTGCGCAACTGGCCCTGCTCCTCCAGCTGCTGGGCGATGTTCTTCTTTAGGCGCGCCGTGTGCAGCTGGGCGGGCTCGATCCAGAACGAGTGGCCGAGGAACAGGATCGCCGCCGCCAGCGCGAAGGCGACGAGCTGGCGCTCCCGCGGCTGCATGGCCACGAAGCGGTCGGACCACTCCTGCCAGCGTGCCTTGAGCGCGTCCCGTGCCGCCATCAGCCCTGTCCCCCCGTTCCCGGCGCCGGCGCGCGCGTCAGCACCTGGGCCGCGCCGCCGTCCTTGGCCGGCGTGAGAGTGAATTCGTGGAAAGGCGCGCGCACCGTCGTGGCCGTGCCGGCGGCGGCCGCCGCCGGAGCCGAGGCCGGCGCGACGGTCGCGGCGGGACGCGCCTCCGGCTTGCCCTCGACGAGCTTGAGGGCGGCGAAGGCGCGTCCCTGGAAGGCCTGTTCCTGGTTGAGGCGGCGGATGTATTCCGGCAGCAGCGCCGGATCGACGGTGCGGCCCTGGATTTCCATGCCGCCGCTGGCGGCGTCGAAGCTGAAGCCGGTGAGCCAAAGGCCGGCGACCGACTGGCGCGCGAAGCCGCGCAGGTAGTCGGCGAAGGAGTCGGCATCCGGCCCCAGGCGCTGCTTGAGCACGGCGAGCACCTCGCCGCGCGCGTCGAGGAGCAGGCGCGCCGCGCCGAGTTCCTGTTCCAGGCGCGGGTCGGGCTTGCGGCTGGCGGCCTGCTGGCCGAGCACGGTGATCTGGTCGCGCAGGGCCTTCAGCTGGCCTTCGTTGGCGGCCGCCTGCGCCGTCAGGGCAGGCAGATCCTGGCGCGCCCAGGCACCCAGCAGGCCCACCGCAATGGCGAGCACCAGTCCGGCGGCCACGACGTTGCCCAGGGCCAGCCAGTCGCGCTGGCGCAGCAGGCCGGGATCGTAGAGGTTGATCTGCTGGACCATCTCACTGCTCACGCAGGGCGGCCCCGAGGGCCAGCCAGGCATCGGCCTGCAGCGCGGCCTCGGCGAGGCGCGGCGTCGCCTCGAGGTTCATCACGTCGGCCAGGTTGGCCGACGCCACCGGCAGGGAGAGGTTGTTGCGCAGATACTCGATGAAGGCCTCGCCGCCGGGTAGCGGCCCCACCAGCAGGCGCGTCAGGGGAATCGCGCTGTAGTTGCGGTCGAAATTGTCGAGGGAGCGCTGGATGTCGAGCAGCACGCGCTCGTGCAGCGCCTCGGCGTTCGGCGCCGCCAGTTCGGGTCCGCTAACGTCGATGTGGCGCGTCATGTAGAGCTCGCCCCGATAGGTGATGGTGAGCCGTCCGCCGCCCTTCTCGCGGTTGTCGAAGGCGACCAGCGCCAGGCCGCGGTTCGGCTCCTCGAACAGGCCGGACAGGTTGCGCTGCGCCAGCTCGGGAATGTCGATGACCTCCAGCGGCGCCTTGGCGTCCTGGAAGATATGCACGCGCGGCCGCAGGGCATCGTGGCTCGCCGCCACCACCCACAGCTGGCGCGCGCGGCTGCCCTGGGACGGAATCTGCAGCACGTCGATGCCGGCCTGGTCGATGGGAAAATCCACCATCTCCTTGACGCGCCAGCGCATCGCCTCGCGCAGTTCCTCGCGCGGCGCGTCGGCGGGCAGGTTGTCGGGGGCCTCCATTTGCAGCAGTTGGTACTGGCCGTGCCACAGGAGCGTGGTGCAGTGGGCCCGGCCGATGCGCTTGCCGCTCTTGAGCCGCTTGAGCACGTCGAGGTCGGTGCCCTCGCGGGCGAAGCTGTCGCAGGCACGGACCCGCGGACGCGCGTCGGCGTCGCGCCGCTGCGCCACGTCCGCGACGGCGATGCGGTCGGTGCCGAATACCACCGCCGTCCACCCGTCTGCCACCGACTTTTTCTGAAGGAAACCCATCGCCGAGCCTGATTTACCGTGTGCCCGGAGTTTACTGTCCGGGGTCCGGCTTATTCCTTCGATAAGGAGGGGAATTCG
>JANJVS010000130.1 GCA_024709955.1 Rhodocyclaceae bacterium | reverse complement strand
GCCATCGACACCGACCAGGCCGAGGCGCTGTTCGCCCTGCCCTTCGCCGACCTGCTGTTTCGCGCCCAGGAGGTGCATCGCGCCCATTTCGACCCGAACCGCATCCAGCGTTCGACGCTGCTCTCGATCAAGACCGGCGGCTGCTCGGAGGATTGCGGCTACTGCTCCCAGTCGGCGCGGCGCGACGGCGAGACCGGCGTCGAGCGCGGCAAGCTGCTCGAACTGGAAGAGGTAAAAACCGCCGCCAAGGCCGCCAAGGACAAGGGCGCGACGCGCTTCTGCATGGGCGCCGCCTGGCGCGGCCCGAAGGAAGGCGACCTCGACAAGGTGATCGAGATGGTGCGCGCCGTCAAGGACCTCGGCATGGAGTCCTGCCTGACCCTCGGCCTGCTCGGCGATGGACAGGCGGAAAAGCTCGCCGCCGCCGGCCTCGACTACTACAACCACAATCTCGATACCGGCGCCGAGTTCTACGATCAGGTGATCACCACCCACAGCCAGCAGGCGCGCATGGACACGCTGAGCAGCGTGCGCGCGGCCGGCATGAAGATCTGCTGCGGCGGCATCATCGGCATGGGGGAAAGCCGCCGCGTGCGCGCCGCGCTGATTTCCCAGCTGGCGAACCTCAACCCGCCGCCCGAATCGGTGCCGATCAACCACCTCGTGGCGATTCCCGGCACGCCGCTGGAAAACGCGCCGCCGCTCGATCCCTTCGAGTTCGTGCGCACCATCGCCGTGGCGCGCATCGCCATGCAGGCCTCGCTGATCCGCCTCTCGGCCGGCCGCCAGAACATGAGCGACGAGCTGCAGGCGCTGTGCTTCCTCGCCGGCGCGAATTCGATCTTCTACGGCGACAGGCTGCTGACCTCCGGCAACCCGGAGGCGGCGCGCGACGAGGCGCTGTTCGCGCGCCTCGGGCTCACGGGTTGCTGAAATCCCCGGCCGATAGCCGCCCGGCAAGACGCGCCAGGCCCGCCGCGTCGTCGCGGCGCAGGACCAGCAGCGGCACGCCGCCGACATGGGGGCCAAGGGAGGCGAGCGTGTCGTCCAGGCTCACCGCGCTGTCCGCTGACTCGTTGACGACGATGGCGGCCGGCGCGACGCCGACCTCGCGCAGCGCGGCGAGGGCGGTCAGCGTGTGCGAAAGCGCGCCCAGATGGCTGCCGGCCACCAGCAGCACCGGGATGCCGAGGGCGGCGATCCAGTCGCGCACCGTATGGCGCGCGTCGAGCGGCACCATCGCGCCGCCGATGCCCTCGACCAGCAGCAGGCCGGCGTTGGCATCGATCTCGCGGCGGCACCAGCCGACCAGCGCGTCGAAGTCGATGCACCTACCTTCCCTGGCCGCCGCGAGGTCGGGCGACAGCGGCGCGGTGAAACGCCAGGGCGCGATGGCCGCCACCGTCTCGCCATCACCGACTTTTTGCGCCGCCCCGCCGGCGTCCAATATTCGCGCGGCGTCGCATTCCCCGGGCCGGGCCGGGTCGAAACCGCTCATCACCGGCTTCAGCGCGCGCACCGGCACGCCGCGCGCGCGGCAGGCGGCGACAAGGCCGGCGGCGATCCAGGTCTTGCCGAGGTCGGTGCCGGTGGCGGTAATAAAATAGGCTTTGCTCATCCTGTGCGCCATTCTAGCGATCCCCCCGTGTCTTCCGCCGCCTGCATCGACGCCCTCTGGCTGCCCTATACCCAGATGGCCACAGCGCCCTCGCCGCTGCCGGTCGTCGGCGCCTCCGGCGCGCGCATCCGGCTCGCCGACGGCCGCGAGCTGATCGACGGCATCTCCTCGTGGTGGACGATGTGCCACGGTTACGGCCACCCGCACATCCGGCAGGCCGTGGCGGCCCAGCTCGAAACCCTGCCCCACGTGATGTTCGCCGGCATCGTCCATGAACCGGCCCTGAGCCTGGCGCGCCGGCTCGCCGCGCTGCTGCCGGGCGACGGCAAGCGCCGGCTCGACCGCGTGTTCTTCTCCGAATCCGGCTCGGTGGCGGTCGAGGTCGCGCTCAAGATGGCCGTGCAGTACTGGCGGAACCGCGGCCAGGAGCGCCGCCGCTTCCTCGCCTTCCGCGGCGGCTACCACGGCGACACGCTGGGCGCCCTCTCGGTCACCGATCCCGGCTGCGGCTTCCACGACGCGCTGGCCGGCTACCGCGTGCCGCAATTGTTCGCCGAGCTGCCGCGCGACGCGGCAACGCGCGACGCGCTCGACGCCCTGCTCGCCGCCCACGGCCGCGAGATCGCCGCCGTCGTCGTCGAGCCGCGCGTGCAGGGCGCGGGCGGCATGCGCTTCCACGACGCGGCCACCCTCGCCGCCATCCGCGACGCCTGCGACGCCCACGATGTCCTGCTGATCGCCGACGAGATCATGACCGGCTTCGGCCGCACCGGCACACTGTTCGCCAGCGACGAAAACGCCGTGCCGGACATCCTCTGCCTCTCGAAGGCGCTCACCGGCGGCACCCTGCCGCTCGCCGCCACCGTGGCCGCCGACCAGGTTTTCGCCGCCTTCTGCTCGGATCGCGGCGAGGACGCCTTCATGCACGGCCCGACCTTCATGGCCAACCCGCTCGCCTGCGCCGCCGCCAACGCCTCCCTCGACCTTTTCGAACGCGAACCGAGGCTGGCGCAGGTCGCCGCCATCGAGCGCCAGCTGCGCGCCGGGCTGGCACCCTGCCGCGCCCTGCCCGGCGTCGCCGACGTCCGTGCCATCGGCGCGATTGGTGTGGTTCAGCTCGACCGGCCCGTCGCCGCCGGCCTGCGTCCGGCCTTCGCGGAACGCGGTGTCTGGGTGCGGCCCTTCGGCGACATCGTCTATCTCGCCCCGCCTTTCGTCATCGAAGCGGCCGACCTGACGGCGCTGACGACGGCGGTTTGCGAAGTCGTCGCCGCCTGGTCCCGACAGGCGCCAAGCGCATCATGCCCGCTCTCGACGCCCTGATCGCGCCGCGCCTCGCGGAACTGGCAGCGGCCGGACTGCGCCGGCGACTGCGCGCCCACGATGCCGCGCTGATCGACGCCGCCTCGAACGACTATCTCGGCCTGGCGCGCCACCCGGAGTTGATCGAGCGCGCCTGCACCTGGGCGCGCCGCCACGGCGCCGGCAGCCGCGCCGCGCGCCTCGTGACCGGCACCAGCGCGGAGCTGCTGGCGCTGGAGGACAGGCTGGCGCGCTTCAAGGGCACGGAAGCCGCGCTGATCTTCGCCACCGGCTACCAGCTCAACAGCTCGGTGCTGCCGGCGCTGCTGGAGCTGGGTGAAAAACCATTGGTGTTCGCCGACCGCCTCAACCACGCCAGTCTGCATGCCGGCCTGCGCGGCGTGAAGCAAATCCGCTTCCGCCACAACGATCTCGCGCATCTCGACGAGCTGCTGGCGACCCATCCCGGCGCTACCCGCTGGATCGTCACCGAATCGGTCTTCAGCATGGACGGCGACCGCGCCGACGTGCCGGCGCTCACCGCGCTGGCGCAGCGCCACGGCGCCTTCCTCTACCTCGACGAGGCCCACGCCACCGGCGCGCTCGGCGCCCAGGGCAAGGGCCTCGCCGCCCTGGCGCCGGGCCAGGTGCCCGTCGTCATGGGCACCCTGGGCAAGGCGCTCGGCGGCGCCGGCTCCTACGTCGCCGGCTCGCGCGTGCTGATCGACTGGCTGGTCAACCGCTGCGGCGGCTTCATCTACAGCACCGCACCGGCGCCGGCCGCGCTCGGCGCGCTCGACGCTGCGCTCGACCTCGTGCCCGGCATGGACGCCGAACGCGCGCGGCTCGCGCGCATGGGCGACGCGCTGCGCGCCGCCCTCGCCGCGCGCGGCATCGACACGCTGGCCTCCAGCACGCAGATCGTGCCCGCCGTGTTCGGCGACGCGGCCCGCGCGCTCGCCGCCGCCGAGCGCCTGCGCGCGGCGGGCATCCTCGCCGTGGCGATCCGCCCGCCGACGGTGCCGGCCGGCAGCGCGCGGCTGCGCTTCGCGCTTTCGGCGGCGCTGACCGACGCCCAGTTCGAGCGCCTGCTCGCGGCGGTGCGCGCGCCGTGACGAGCGTCGTTCTCGTCCATGGCTGGGGCTACGACGCCGGCGTCTGGGATGCGCTGCGTGCCCGCCTCGACCCGGCCTTGCGCGTCGCCACCCTCGACTGGGGCTTTTTCGGCGCCCCCGCCACCGTGCCGCCGGCGCCGAGTTTTCCTGAACCCGTGATCGCCGTCGGCCATTCCCTCGGCGCGCTCTGGTGGCTCGTCCAGGCGGACATCCCCTGGCGCCGGCTGCTCTGCATCAACGGCTTCCCGCGCTTCACCGAGGCGGCGGACTACGCCCCCGCCGTCGCCCCGCGCGTGCTGGCGCGCATGCAGGCGCAATTCGCCCACGCCCCGGCGGCGGTGCTGGCCGACTTCCACGCGCGCTGCGGCGGCCATGCCCCCGCCGGCGCGCCCGATGTGGAACGCCTCGCCGCCGGCCTCGCCGCGCTGGCGGACTGGGACGGCCGCGCCGCCCTCGCCGCCCGGCGCGCCGACGTGTTCGCCCTGGCCGGGACCGGCGATCCCATCGTGCCGGCGGCGATGAGCGCGCTGGCGTTTTCCGGCGGCCATCTCGCCACCGTCGACGCGCCGGGCCACCTGCTGCCGCTGACGCATGCCGGGCTGTGCGCGCAATGGATCGAAAGGCTGGCGGCATGATGGATGCTGGGCACCGTCCCGCCATCGCCGACTTTTCGCGGCGCGTCGCCGTGCGCTTCGGCAACGCCGCAGCCAGCTACGACGCCCACTCGGCGGCCCAGCGCCACGCCGCGCGACGGCTGGGCGAGCGCATCGCCGCCCTCGGCCTGCCGCCGCGTCCGCGCGTGCTCGAAATCGGCTGCGGCACCGGCCATCTGACCGAACAGCTCGCCACCCGCCTGGACGGCGCGACGATCCTCGCGACCGACATCGCGCCGGCGATGGTCGATGCCTGCCGGGCCCGCTTCGGCGCATACCCGCGCCTCGCCTTCGCCGCCATGGATGGCGCCGATCCGGCCGTCCCCGGATGCTTCGACCTGATCTGCGGCAACCTGGTCGCCCAGTGGTTCACGGACCTGCCCGCCGCCTGCGCGCGGCTCGCCGGCCTGCTGGCACCGGGCGGCGCGCTCCTCCTCAGCCTGCCGGGCGACGGAACCTTCCGCGAATGGCGCGCCGCCCACGCCCGCCTCGGCCTGCCGGCGGGTACCTACCCGCTGCCGACGCCCGCGGACTGCCGGGCGGCCCTGCCGGCGCACGGCGACGGCCGCGTGGAGATGGAACACTGGATCGACCGCCCGGCCGACGGGCTCGCCTTCCTGCGCGGGCTGCGCGCGATCGGCGCCGACACGCCGGCCCCCGGCCATGCGCCGCTGTCGCCGGCGCGACTGCGCCGCGTGCTGCGCGAACTCGGCCCGGCGCCGACGCTGACCTACGAGCTGATTTTCATGCTCCACCGCCTGCCATGAGCCCCGCCGCCGCCTTCCTGCTCGGCGTGCGCGCGCTGCTGCCGATGCTGCTGGGCGTGGCGCCCTTCGGGGTGATCTATGGCGTGGTCGCGCTGCAAAGCGGCATTCCGCCGCTGGCGGCCTTCCTCATGTCCTCGCTGGTCTTCGCCGGCTCGGCCCAGTTCCTGCTGGCCCAGCTGGTCGGCGCCGGCGCGCCGGCGCTGCTGGCGGTCGGCGCGGTCGGGCTCATCAACCTGCGTCACGCCCTCTACAGCGCCTCGGTCGCCCCCATGCTGCACGCCCTGCCGCGCCGCTGGAAGCTCCTGCTCGCCTATCTGCTGACCGACGAGGCCTACGCCGCCGCGATTCCCCACCTGCTGCGCGAGCCGCGTTCGCCGCTGGCCCACTGGATATTGTTCGGCTCCGGCTTCGCCCTCTGGGCCGGCTGGCAGCTCGCCACCCTGGCCGGGGTGCTGCTCGGCGCCCAGCTGCCCGCCGATCTCGGCCTCGACTTCGCCCTGCCGCTGACCTTCATCGCCATCGTCGTGCCGCTGATCGACAGCCGCGCCCGGCTTGTCGCCGCCCTGACGGCCGGCGGCGCGGCCGTGCTGCTGGCCGGGCTGCCCTACAAGACCGGGCTGTTCCTCGCCGTCCTCGCCGGCCTGGGCGCCGGCGCGTTCATGTCCGGACGGGGGCGACTGTGAACTGGCTCCCGCTGTGGCTCGCCTGCGGGCTGCTCACCTTCGCGATCCGCCTGTCCTTCATCGCCCTCGAAGGGCGCTACCGGCCGCCCTCCTGGTTCGTGCGCTGGCTGCCCTTCGTGCCGATCGCCGCGCTGACGGCACTGACCGTCCCCGAACTGCTGCTGGTGGCCGGCAAGCTGGACCTCGGCGCCGAAAACCCGCGCTTCTGGGCCGGCCTGGTGGCGATCGCCGTCGCCGCCCGCTGGCGCAACACCCTGCTGACCATCGCCAGCGGGTTCGCCGTACTGGCCCTGCTGCGCCTCGTCCCGGCCTGAAAGGCAATTCCGCCAGGATAGTTAAGTTGTAACAAACCGCCGGGGCGTGCAACTCTATCGAAAGCCCTATTTATAATGCGTTGCAGCACCGGGAAACACGTACCCGCAATTGCGGACAGGTGATCGCAACGACAACCGGCCCGTCGAGGATCGATGAAACGCATCGGCATTGATCAAGTTCTGACCTGGCTCGCCCTGCTTGGCGGCATCGGCCTCTGGCTGTGGAGCCTGCTGGCACAGCTGCCTTCTCCCCACCTCTACCTGCTGCCCGCCGTCCTGCTCGCGGCGGGCATGTTCCTCTCCCACCGGGAACACGCCCGCTGGTACGCCCGGCACGAGCGCTACATGGAAGAGCTCAAGGCGGCCATGGCCGAATACCAGACCCTGTCCACCGTGGCGATGGAGCATGCCGACCGGCAATTCACCGCCCTGGAACAGGAAATGGAGGACGCCCGCGGCCTGATCCGCGACGCGGTGCAAAAGCTCTCCGGCAGCCTGACCGGCCTCGAATCCCAGTCCACCGACCAGCGCCAGGTGCTCAAGTCGCTGATCGACGAAATGCTCGAAATGACGGGCACGGACGACAGCCATGCGGCCGCCGAGCAGGCCGGCCTGCAGCGCTTCTTCGACGAGACCAATACCCTGATCGCCGAATTCACCAGGAAGATGACCGAATTGCGCGAGGTCAGCACGGGCATCGCGGCCAGCTTCGAGGGCATGCGCGGCCAGGTGGGGCGGATCACCGCGACGCTCAACGACGTCAGCGACATCACCAAGCAGACCGACCTGCTCGCCCTCAACGCCGCCATCGAGGCGGCGCGCGCCGGCGAGGCCGGCCGCGGCTTTGCCGTGGTCGCCGACGAGGTACGCAAGCTGGCGGCGCGCACCGGCGGCTTCAACAGCGATATCCGCCAGGCCCTCGAAGGCATGCTGGGCTCGCTGCAGACCGTCAGCGCCCAGGTGGCCCAGGCCACGCAGATGGACATGAGCCTCGCGGAGAAATCCCAGGAAACCCTCCAGGAACTCGGCGCGGAAATGCTCGGCCTCACCGAAAAGGCGCGGGAGCATTCGCGCCATATCTCGGCCGTCACCGAGCAGATGCACCGCCTGACCCAGGAAGGCGTGCTGGCCATGCAGTTCGAGGACATCGTTTCCCAGATGATGGAGCGCATCAGCCGCAAGACCCTGAATGCCGGCCAGTTCCTGCACTCGTTCGTGACCCTCCACCAGGACCCGAACGAGACCGACGGCCTGCAGCGCTTCAGGACGCGCTCCCAGCGCCTGCTGTCGCTGATGGTCGAATCCCAGGTGGAGCTCGACCGCATCCAGCCCGCCGGCAAGGCGCCTGGGCAGCCGTCGGCTTCCGCCGATATCGAGTTGTTCTGAAGCCGGAAAACTCGGCACCCCAAGGGTACTTCCTGCGGGGCGCGCTGGCGGGACGGTGAAAACGCCGTCCGGACAACGCCTTGGCGGCAAGCGCCTTAGAGCCTATTTCAGTAGGTAGCGTACCCCGCGTTGGGCCAAGGGCGGGATGAGCGCGAGGCGTCGCGGCGCAGGGAATGGTCGCTCCCTTCCCAAGCCGCGCAACGAAGCGATCGCCCGCCCTTGGCCCAACCCGCAGGGCCGCCGTGCCGTGGGGGGGCGGGGGGGGTGGGGGGGGGGGGGGGGGGGCGCGGCCTGCGTGGCTTGGCCCCCCCCCCCCCCCCCCCCCCCCCCCCCCCCCCCACCACGGCACGGCGGCCCTGCGGGTTGGGCCAAGGGCGGGCGATCG
>JANJVS010000215.1 GCA_024709955.1 Rhodocyclaceae bacterium | reverse complement strand
GCCGCCGCCATCGGCGTTTCGCCGATGCGCGTTTCCCATGTCTTGAAGGGCTCCCGGCCGGTCACGGCGGAGCTGGCCTTGCTGATCGGTCGCGCGCTCGGGCAGTCGCCCCAGTATTGGCTGAACCTGCAAACGGCCTACGACCTCAAGGTCGCCGAGGCGGCGATGAAGCAGAGCCTGAAGGCGGTGCGGGAACTGGCGCCTGCCTGAGCCGCTTGCGGGCGGCGATCACCGTCTTGCCATCCGCTACGGCGAGGAGAGCGTCATTTGCTCCACCGCCTTGTAGCGCAGTGGCTTCATCAGCGCCGACTTTTCGGCCGTGTAGAGCGGCATCCGAGGTTTTTGCTCCGACGTAACGCAGCTACGCGGCATTAGCCTGCGCCGGAACACCTAGGAAATGGAGTTCGGCGGCTACTTGTTCAATGTTTCCACGAGTAGCACGCCTAAACGAGCAACTTCCTTTTCGGAATCTTCCAGCTTTACGGTTAGCTGAGTAATCGTCTTTTCGGCGCTTGCCAGTTTCAGGACTAACTCAAGATGGCCATTTTCCAGCTTGGATATCTCGAGTTTCAAATCCACGACGTTCTGTTCTGAATCGCGAAGCGACAACATCACCGACCTGTTCTCACGCAGCAGGTCAAAGATTCGCGGATTGCCGAGATCTGTCGGCTCGAAATTGGCGGTCATGAGAGGATGTCTTTCACTGGAAGAGGCAAACCCACTATAGCTCGTTGGCCTCGAATATGAAGAGCCCCTCCCGTGGATACCTGTTTTCTAGGCATTCTCCCTGCCGATATTGCTCGCCCAGGTCAGCGCCTGGGTGAGGCAGGTGTTGACCATCATGTGGTCGGCGCCGGGGATCTGGTCGGTGAGGGTGTGGCAGGCTTCGCCGTCGCTGGCTTCGAGGGCCTCGGCGAGCTGGAGCATGATGCCGAGCTGGCCGCTGCGCTGTTCGAGGGCTTCGTGCACGCTGCCGGCGAGCTGGATGCCCTTGAGGATTTCCTCGAAGGGCACGCCGAGCAGGGTGGGCATCAGGGACATGATGCCGGTCATGAAGGCCTGGTCCTCGAATTCGCGGTTGCCGGGCTTGAGCTTGCCGGCCAGGGTTTCGAGGAAGCGCCCGCGCGTGGCGGCGAGCTGCAGCAGCGGGTTGGCGACGTTGCCGCCGCCGGTCGGGTTGGTGTAGAGCAGCAGCTGCAGCCAGCGCTGCAGCTGGCGGCGGCCGAGCACGGTGATGGCGTGGCGCAGGCTGGTGACCTTGGTGCGCACGCCGGTGGCGACCGAGTTGGTGAGGCGCAGCAGGTTCACCGCCAGGCCGGGCTCGTGCTTGAAGACGGCTTCGAGCTGCATGGTCTCGGCGTCGTCCATGACCAGGCCGAGCAGGCGGATCATGGCGAGCTGCGAGTGGCCGAGTTTCTTGCCGGCGATGATGGCGGGCTTGGCGAAGTAGTAGCCCTGGAACAGGTGGTAGCCGAGCTTGTGGCAGAAGTCGGCCTGCTCGCGGCTGTCCACCTTCTCGGCCAGCAGGGTCAGCGGCCAGCGCTTGAGCTGGGCGGTGACCTTGACGAGCTGCTCCTGGCTCAGCGGCGGCAGGTCCACCTTGACGATCTCGATGAGGTCGAGCAGGGGCTTCCACTTGTCCTCGTAGTTCACGAAGTCGTCGAGGGCGAGGGTGAAGCCGCGCGCCTTGAGTTCGGTGCAGCGCGCGACGATCTGCGGCGTGACCTCGACGGTTTCGAGCACTTCCAGCACGATCTTGTCGGTCGGCAGGATTTCGAGCATGTCGGA
>JANJVS010000199.1 GCA_024709955.1 Rhodocyclaceae bacterium | reverse complement strand
GGGAATAGTTCTCGGTGACGATCGCTTCGGTGTGCCCCGAGCTGCAGGTGTTGATGTGCTCGATCGCCTCGTCGAGGCCGGCCACGATCTTCACCGCGAGGATCGGGGCGAGGTATTCCTCGTGCCAGTCGGCCTCGGTGGCCTCGACCAGCTTCGCGCCGGCGATGCCGGCCGCGCGCAGCACGGCGAGAGACTCGGCGCAGCAGCGCATCTCCACGCCCTTGGCGGCGAGCATGCGACCGATCTCGGGCAGATAGATGTCGGCGACATCGCGCGCGATCAGCAGCGATTCGGCGGTGTTGCAGGTGCCGTAGCGCTGGGTCTTGGCGTTCTCGACGATGGGCACGACCTTGGCGGGATCGGCTTCATCGTCGATGTAGACGTGGCAGTTGCCGTCGAGGTGCTTGATCACCGGCACGCGCGCGTCCCTGGAGATGCGCTCGATCAGGCCCTTGCCGCCGCGCGGCACGATCACGTCGACGTATTCGGGCATGGTGATCAGCGCGCCGACTGCCTCGCGGTCGGTGGTCTCCACCACCTGCACCGCGTGCTCGGGCAGGCCGGCCTGGACGAGGCCGGCGCGCACGCAGGCGGCGATCGCGCGGTTGGCGTGGATCGCCTCCTTGCCGCCGCGCAGGATCGCGGCGTTGCCGGACTTGAGGCACAGCGCCGCGGCGTCGGCGGTGACGTTGGGGCGGGCCTCGTAGATGATGCCGATCACGCCCAGCGGAACGCGCATCTTGCCGAGCTGGATGCCCGAGGGGCGACGCTTGATGTCGCTCATCTCGCCCACCGGGTCGGGCAGTGCGGCGACCTGCTCGAGGCCCGCAGCCATCGACTCGATGCCTTTCTCGTCCAGCGTCAGGCGGTCGATCAGTGCCGGTTCCAGGCCGGCGGCGCGCGCCTCTTCGAGATCGCGGGCGTTGGCGGCGAGCAGCTCGGCGCGGCGCGCGCGGATCTCGGCGGCCATCGCCAGCAGAGCCGCATTCTTGGCCTCGGTCGAGGCCGCGGCGACGATGCGCGAGGCGGTGCGGGCCTGGCGGCCCAGGGTCTGCATGTAGTGCTGGATGTCCATGTGGAGCTCTTGTTCGGCGTGGGGTGCGGCGTCGACGGATGCTGCGGTGCGAGCCGGCATTAAAGCATCGAACCGGATGCGGATGAAACCCGGCGCGACTCAGCTCCGGCGCGCCAGGCGCAGGGCGAGCTGGAGGAACTCGTCCCACACGTCTCCGCGGGCGAGGCCCTTGATCATGCGGTCGATGCGTGCGGCGTGCATCAGCGCGGCACGCAGATTCCCCTGGGCGAGGCGGCCGAGTGCGCGCGTCATGGTCTGCTGGCGGCGCGGATCGAAGATGCGTTCGGCCTTGAACAGCGTGGCCAGCGGCTGGCCGGCGTCGCGCCCTGCGCACAGGGTGGCGAGGCTGCGGGTCTCGTGGGCGAGTGCCCACAGCACCAGCGGCGGGGCGGCGCCCTCGCCCTCGAGCCCCTCGAGCAGGCGGGCGCAGCGTGCCGGGTCGCCCTCGATGACCGCCTCTCGCAGCTTGTCGATGTCGTAGCGCGCGACATCGAGCACCGCGTCCTGCACCTGCTCGAGCGTCAGCACGCCCTCGCCGTGCAGCAGGCCGAGCTTGAGAATCTCCTGGTGGGCGGCGAGCAGGTTGCCCTCGACGTGGTCGGCGATGAAGGCGAGCGCTTCGGGTGGGGCGGACTGCTTTTGCACGGCAAGCCGGCGGGCGACCCAGTCGGGCAGGCGCTCGCGCTCGGGCGCGTTCAGTTCCAGTGTCGTCGCGGTGTCGGCGAGCGCCTTGAACCATGCGGTCTTGCGCGTCGCCCAGTCGACCTCGGGCAGGGTGACCAGGGTCAGCGTCTGTGACGGCAGGTGGGCGATGTAGCGCTGCAGCGCGTCGCCGCCGTCGCGGCCGGGCTTGCCGGTGGGAATGCGCAGGTCGATCAGCTTGGCGCCGCCGAAGAGCGACAGGTTGCCCGCGGCGAGGGTGAGCGCGTCCCACTTGAAGCCGTGGCCGACGACGAGGGTCTCGCGCTCATCAAAGCCCTGGCGGCGTGCCGCGGCGCGGATCGCGTCGGCGGCCTCGAGCACCAGCAGCGGCTCGTTGCCGTGCAGCAGCCAGAGCGGCGCGAGCGGGCGCTCGAGCTGGGCGGCAAGCTGGTCGGGACGCAGGTTCACGCGGGACGGCGCGCCGGGTTCAGCCGCTGCGGCGGGCGGCGCCGAGCCGGCGCATCAGCTGCTGCACCAGATCATTCTGCATGTCGCGGTAGAGCAGCGCCTCTTCCTGCTCCTTGCCGAGGACCTGGCTGTCGTCGAAAGTGTATTCGCGCCGCGCCGACAGGCTGGTGGGCGGGATCAGCACCTTGCCGGCGCGGTCGAGCAGCTGGAAGCGCAGCGACTGCACGAGCTGGTATTCGCGCACATTGCCCGCGCCGGTGAGGCTGAGGATCTCGCGGCCGCGGTCGTTGGAGAGGACCTGCAGGCGCGCCTCGGCCTTGGCCGCGTCCTCCTCCACCCGGGTGGTGCCGGTGGTCGCGATGAGGCGACGCAGCTGGGCGCCGAACTCGGTCTGCTCCGGGATGTTGATGTGTACGGTCTCGAAGTCGAGCGCCTGCGGGCCGCGCAGGTGGAAGCCGCAACCCGACAGCAGCACGGCCGCGGCGGCGAGTGCGCCGCCGAGCAGTCGCCGCCGCGCGTTGGCGGTGACGGAACCAGGAGCGCGCATGCCGGACGTCCTCACGCGACGATGTTGACCAGGCGGCCGGGCACGACGACGACCTTCTTCGCCGGCTTGCCTTCCATGAACTTCCGCGCCGCCTCGTGGGCCAGGGCGGTGGCCTCGATCACCGTCTTGTCGGCGCCGACTTTTACCTTGACGCTGCCGCGGTGCTTGCCGTTCACCTGCAGCACGAGTTCCTGCTCGTCCTGGAGCAGCGCCGCTTCGAGGGGCTCGGGCCAGGCGGCGTGCAGGATGTCCGGACCGTAGCCGAGCTCGATCCACAGCGTGTGGCAGATGTGCGGGGCGATCGGCGACAATACGCGCAGCAGGATGCCGAAGCCTTCCTTGGCATGCGGGTCGGCCGGCGCCTTTTCCAGCGCATTGAGCATCTTCATGCAGGCCGAGGCGACGGTGTTGAACTGCAGCTTGCCGAGGTCGTAGTTGGCCTGCTTGAGCAGCAGGTGGATCTCGCGGCGCAGGCCGCCGGCCTCGCCGGTCGCGGTTTGCGACTTCAGCGCATGGCCGAGCGACCAGACGCGCTTCATGAAACGGTAGGCGCCCTCGACGCCGGAATCGGACCATTCGAGGGTCTGTTCTGGCGGCGAGGCGAACATCATGAAGAAGCGCGCGGTGTCGGCGCCGTATTCCTCGATCAGCGCCTGCGGGTCCACGCCGTTGCGCTTGGACTTCGACATGGTGCCGACGCCGCCGTAGTCGATGGTCGAGCCGTCGGCCTTGAGGGTCGCGCCCGTGACATGGCCCGCCTCGTTGCGCACCAGCTCGACCTCCTCGGGGGCGAAGTACTCGATGCCGCCCTTCGCCGTGCGACGGCTGAAGATGTGGTTGAGCACCATGCCCTGGGTCAGCAGGTTGGCGAAGGGCTCGTCCTGTTTGACCAGGCCGAGGTCGCGCATCACCTTGGTCCAGAAGCGCGAGTAGAGCAGGTGCAGGATCGCGTGCTCGATGCCGCCGATGTACTGGTCCACGGGCATCCAGTATTGCGTACCGGCATCCACCATCTTGTCGTTGGCCGTGCGGGTGGCGGCGTCGACGCAGTAGCGCGCGTAGTACCAGGACGAATCGACGAAGGTGTCCATCGTGTCCGTCTCGCGCTTGGCCGGCTTGCCGCACTTGGGGCAGGCGCAATGCAGGAAATCTTCGCGCTTGTTGAGCGGGTTGCCGGAGCCGTCCGGCACGCAGTCCTCGGGCAGCCTTACCGGCAGCTGGTCGTCGGGGACGGGCACCGAGCCGCAGCTGTCGCAGTGGATGATCGGGATCGGGCAGCCCCAGTAGCGCTGGCGCGAGACGCCCCAGTCGCGCAGCCGGAACTGCACCTTCTTCTCGCCCAGGCCCTTGGCGGCCAGGTCGGCGGCGATGGCGTCCACGGCGGCTTCATAGGCCAGGCCGTCGTACTTGCCGGAATTGACGCAGACGCCGTTCTGCTTGTCGGCATACCACTCCTGCCAGCCATCGAGGGAGAAGGTTTCGCCGGCCACGGCGATCACCTGTTTGATCTCCAGACCGTATTTCTTGGCAAAGGCGAAGTCGCGCTCGTCGTGCGCCGGCACACCCATCACCGCGCCGTCGCCGTAGCTCATCAGCACGTAGTTGCCGACCCAGACCTCCACCTTCGCGCCGGTGAGCGGATGTTCGACGTAGATGCCCGTCGGCATGCCCTTCTTCTCCATGGTCGCCAGGTCGGCCTCCATGACCGAGCCGTGCTTGCATTCCTCGATGAAGGCGGCGAGCTGCGGGTTGTTCCTGGCGGCGTGCGTCGCCAGCGGATGTTCGGCCGCGACGGCGCAAAAGGTCACGCCCATGATGGTGTCGGCACGCGTGGTGAAGACCCAGAGCTGGCCCTTCTGTCCATCCAGTTCGTAGGGGAAGGCGAAGCGCACGCCGGTGCTCTTGCCGATCCAGTTGGCCTGCATCAGCTTGACGCGCTCGGGCCAGCCGGGCAGCGTGTCGAGGGCGGCCAGCAGCTCGTCGGCGTATTGGGTGATGCCGAGGTAGTAGCCAGGAATCTCGCGCTTTTCGACCAGGGCGCCGGTGCGCCAGCCGCGGCCCTCGATCACCTGCTCGTTGGCGAGCACGGTCTGGTCCACCGGGTCCCAGTTCACGACCTGGGTCTTCTTGTAGGCGATGCCTTTTTCCAGCATGCGCAGGAACAGCCACTGATTCCACTTGTAGTACTCGGGCCTGCAGGTGGCCAGTTCGCGCTCCCAGTCGAGGGCGAAACCCAGCGACTGGAGCTGCTTCTTCATGTAGGCGATGTTGTCGTAGGTCCACTGGGCCGGCGGTACCTTGTTCTGGATCGCCGCGTTCTCGGCCGGCAGGCCGAAGGCGTCCCAGCCCATCGGCTGGAGCACGTTGTAGCCCTTCATGCGGTGGCTGCGGGTCAGCACATCGCCGATGGTATAGTTCCTCACGTGTCCCATGTGCAGCTTGCCCGAGGGATAGGGGAACATCGACAGGCAGTAGTATTTCGGCTTGCTGGCGTCTTCCGTGACGTTGAAGGCGCGGGTCGAGTTCCAGTGGGCCTGCGCGGCCTGCTCGATTTCGTTCGGTTGGTATTTTTCCTGCATGGCCCGTGTATGACGAAGATGGTAGCGTGTTGCGGCAAGGCCGCGAATTATACGCGCCCGCCCTGGGCCGGCATTGGAGTCGCGGCATGAGCAATCCCTGGCGCCGCCTCGCGGCGGTTTTTCTTTTCGTCCTGGCGCAGACCGCCTGGGCGGCCTCCCTTGGCACGGTGGAGGCGGTGCAGGCGCCCGCCTGGCTGGAGCGCGCTGGCGCTGTCCTGCCCCTGACGCCGGCGACGCAACTGTTGAGCGGCGACGTCGTGCGCACCGGCAACGGCGCGCGCGCCTACCTGCTGCTCGCCGAGGGCAGCCGCGTCAAGCTCGGCGAGACGGCGAGCCTGGCCCTGCATTCGCGCAGCCTGGAACCCGGGAAATTGTTCCGCGGCGCCCTCGATGTGGTCGCCGGCGCCTTCCGCTACACCACGGGGGCATTCAAGAGCGTGGCGGCGCGCGACCTGGCGATCCGTGTCGGCACGGCGACGGTGGGCATCCGCGGCACCGACATCTGGGGCCGGTCGAGCCGCGAGCGCGATTTGGTCGCCCTGCTCGAAGGCCGCGTCGAGATTGCGCGTGGCGGCGAGACGCTGGAACTGGCGGAGCCGATGACCTATCTCGACGCGCCACGCGGCGGCACGGCCATCGTTCGCCCCCTGGAGACCGGCCAGTTGAATCTGTGGGCGCGGGAGACGGAAATCCTCGCCGGCGACGGCGCGGCGCGGGGCAAGGGACTCTGGCGCGTGCTGGCCGCCACGGCAGCGAGCAACGCGGAGGCGCTCGCGCTTTACGACCAGTTGCGCCTGGCCGGCTTCGCCGCGCGCATCCGGCCGGTCAAGCCGGCGGACGCCGAGGCGTGGAGCTATGAATTGTTCCTCGCCGGCTTCGCCGATCGCAAGGAGGCGGAAGCGGCGGCCGCGCGCCTGGCGGCACTGACCGGTTTGGCCGCCGCCGCCAGCCGCTGATCAGCCGAGCTGGAGCGGCTTCAGGCTGCGCCAGCCGCGCTCGTTGTTGAGCGTCAGGGCGTCGAGCACCGCGAGCGGGGCCTGCCAGTAGTGGTTGTTGAGGCGGGTCCAGCGGCGCCAGCCGAAGGAGGCGGCGTCCTCGCGCAGGCTTTCGGCGGCCATGAGTTCGTGCAGCCGGTCCATCGCGACGGACCAGTAGGCGGGGCTGCCGCGCCCGGTCGTGGCGTTGTCGGCATGGCGTTGGGCGGCCAGCCAGAGCACTTCGGCGCGGTGGGCGGGAATGCCGGCCTTGTTGGCCAGCCAGCTAAGCAGCATCGGGGTGGGTGGGGGCGTCATCTCATTCTCCTGTCTGCCGGGGAGGGATGGCTCCCGCGACTGTCCTCGGTGGCTCGGATAGAACAACCTAGACCGCGGTGCAACCGGGTAATGTTGCACTGCGTCATGCGAATGATAGACCAAGCGGCAGGCGCTTTGTTCCTTCTCGCCAGAAAAATTTGTGCGCTGCCGCAAATTGGTGCGGGCGTCGGGGCGGAAGCGCGCATGACCGGCCGGAAACAATGCCGTGCCGCGCTTGCCGTTCCTGGCGGCGGCCGTGCCAATCCACTTTATAATCGCGTCCAGTTATCCCCTGATGCCGGCAAGTTGCCGCAAAAACGCCCGATTAGGCACGAAAGTGCCCGAAAAGTCGGCCGGGGCCCTCGACCTATAATCCCCCCCGCCATGTCCGATCTGCTGCACGGCCTCAACTCCCCCCAGCTCGCCGCCGTCACCCTGCCGCCCCAGCACGCCCTGATCCTCGCCGGCGCGGGCTCGGGCAAGACGCGCGTGCTCACCACGCGCATCGCCTGGCTGATTTCCACCGGCCAAGCCAGCCCCCAGACCATCCTCGCCGTCACCTTCACCAACAAGGCGGCCAAGGAAATGCTCGCGCGGCTCTCGGCGATGCTGCCAATCAACGTCCGGGGCATGTGGATCGGCACCTTCCACGGCCTGTGCAACCGCATGCTGCGCGCCCACTATCGCGACGCCGGCCTGCCGCAGCTGTTCCAGATCCTCGATTCGGCCGACCAGCTCGCCGCCGTCAAGCGCCTGCTGAAATCGCTCAACGTGGACGACGAGAAATTCCCGCCGCGCGAACTCTGCTGGTTCATCAACGCCCAGAAGGAAGCCGGCCTGCGCCCGGCCGCCGTCGAGGCCTGGGACGACTGGACGAAGCGGCGCGTCGAGCTCTACGAGGCCTACGAGGCGCAATGCCAGCGCGAAGGCGTGGTCGATTTCGCCGAGCTGCTGTTGCGCTGCTACGAGCTGCTGGAGCGCAACGAGCCGCTGCGCCGCCACTACCAGGAGCGCTTCAGGCACATCCTGGTGGACGAGTTCCAGGACACCAACAAGCTGCAGTACCGGTGGCTGAAGATGCTGGCCGGGGAAAATGCCGCCTTGTTCTGCGTGGGAGACGATGACCAGTCGATCTATGCGTTCAGGGGTGCCGACGTCGGCAACATGCGCGACTTCGAGCGCGAGTTCCGGGTGACGAACCTGATCCGCCTCGAACAGAACTATCGCTCCCACGGCAACATCCTCGACGCCGCCAACGCCATCATCCAGAACAATCCCGCGCGGCTGGGCAAGAACCTGTGGACCGAGGCCGGCGCCGGCGAGCCGATCCGCGTGCATGAATCCTATTCCGACGGCGACGAGGCGCGCTTCATCGTCGAGGAGGTCAAGGCCCTCGCCAACGACGGCCACGCCCGCGCCGAGATCGCGCTGCTCTACCGCAGCAACGCCCAAAGCCGCGCCCTCGAACACGCGCTGTTCAACGCCGGCCTGCCCTACCGCGTCTATGGCGGCCTGCGCTTCTTCGAGCGCGCCGAGATCAAGCACGCGCTCGCCTACCTGCGCCTGATCGCCAATGCCGACGACGACACCGCCTTCGCCCGCGTGGTGAACTTCCCGGCGCGCGGCATCGGCGCGCGCACCCTCGAACAACTCGCCGATGCCGCCAAGGCGCACGGCGGCAGCCTGCACGCGGCGATCCCGCTGGTGGCCGGCGCCGGCGGCGCCAAGCTCGCCGCCTTCGCCGCGCTGGTCGTCAGGCTGCGCGAGGCTGCCAGCCTGCCGCTGCCCGAGCTCGTCGAGCACGTGCTCGATCTTTCGGGCCTGCGCGAGCACTACCGCAACGAGAAGGAAGGCCAGGAGCGCCTCGCCAACCTCGACGAACTCGTCAATGCCGCCGCCGGCTTCGTCGCCGAGGCCGGCACGGTCGGAGAGGAAGGCGAGCTTTCCGGCGACCTGGCCGCCTTTCTGGCCCATGCCGCGCTCGAAGCCGGCGAGCACCAGGCCGGCGAGGGCGACGACGCGCTGCAGCTCATGACCGTGCATTCGGCCAAGGGCCTGGAGTTCAACATCGTCTTCATCTGCGGCCTGGAGGAAGGCCTGTTCCCCCACGAGAACTCGCTCAACGAGGACAAGGGCCTGGAGGAGGAGCGCCGCCTGATGTACGTCGCGGTGACGCGCGCGCGCCAGCGCCTCTACCTGTGCCACGCCCAGACGCGCATGCTGCACGGCCAGACGCGCTACAACCTGCCTTCGCGCTTCATCGACGAGGTGCCGAGCGGCCTGCTCAAGTTCCTCACCGCGCGCGCCGGCCGCGGCGGCTACGCCTCCACCGTCCCGCCAGCGCCGAGTTTTGCCGCCGCGCCGCGCCGGCGCGAGGAGAGCGGCTGGCGCATCGGCCAGAACGTCATGCACGCCAAGTTCGGCCTCGGCGTCATCGTCAATGCCGAGGGCGGCGGCGCCGACGCGCGCGTGCAGATCAACTTCGGCGCCAACGGCGTCAAGTGGCTCGCCCTCTCGGTCGCCAAGCTCGAACCTGTCTAAGGAAGCCGCCATGAAAATCCGCGCCAACGACATCGATATCCGCTACGAGATCGCGGGCAGCGGTCCCTGCGTGACCCTCGCCCATTCCCTCGCCACCGACCTGTCGCTGTGGGACGAACTGGCCGCGAAGCTGGCGACGCGCCACACCGTGCTGCGCTACGACGCGCGCGGCCATGGCGGCAGCGATGCGCCGGAGGGGCCCTACAGCTTCGACCTGCTCGTCGCCGACCTTGTCGGCCTGCTCGACGCCCTCGAGATCGAGCGCACCCACTTCGTCGGTCTCTCGATGGGCGGCATGCTCGGGCAGCATTTCGCGCTGGCGGCGCCCGAACGCCTCGACCGGCTGGCCGTCGTCAGCTCCGCCTGCCGCGTGCCGCCCGAGGCCGGCGCCCTGTGGGACGAGCGCATCGCCACGGCGCGCGCGCGGGGCATGACGGCCCATGTCGAATCCACCCTCGCGCGCTGGTTCACCGCGCCCTACCGGGACGCGCATCCGGAGGTCATGCAACGCATCGGCGCGCTGATCGCCGCGACGCCGGTGGCGGGTTTCGCCGGCTGGGGCGCGGCGATCCGCACACTCGACGTCTGCGGCCGGCTCGGCGCGGTGCGCGCGCCGACGCTGGTCGCGGTCGGCGCCGAGGATCCGGGCACGCCGCCGGCGGCCAGCGCGGCGATCGCCGCCGGCATTCCCGGCGCGCGGCTGGAGGTGATCCCCGCCGCCTCGCACCAGCTGGTGATCGAGCAGGCGGAAGCCTTCGAACGCCTGCTGACGGAGTTTCTCGCCGCCTGATCCCGCCTAGAGCGTGTAGTCGCCGCTGGCCTCCGGCTGGAAGAGGATGGCGGCGATGCGCAGGGATTTGTCCGTGCCGTCCGGCGCTGGCCAGCACACCGTGGCGCCGGCGCGCTGGCCGAGCAGGGCGGCGCCCAGCGGCGAGAGCACCGAGACATGGCCGGCGGCCGGATCCGAGTCGGGCGGATAGCAAAGCACCAGCTCGCGGCGCTCCGCGCCGGCCGCTTCCTCGACGAGGAGGCGCGTCTGCAGGGTGACGACGTCGGGCGGCATGGCGGCGGGCGGCAGGGTGTCCGCCCCTTCCAGCAGTTCGTCGATTTCCTCCGGAATGTCCTGGGGCGGATGTCGCTCGCGCAGCAGCGTGAGACGGCGATGATCGAGTTCGTTGAGCAGGCGCTCGGCCTGGACGGGATGCGGCATGGCTTTTCTCCTTGAGCGTCGGGCGGCGGCGACAGGCGCCACCGGGCGGGTTCCTGCGGGAGCCCGGCGATCAGGGATGGGAAGGGGTAGGGAGGGAGATCGCCGGGCTCAAGAATCGCAGGCGGTCGCGCGCTTTCGCTGGGCAAGCGCCGCCGCGTGTCGCGCGCCCGCGACGCGGCCGTCCGCGGCGGGCGCGGACTGGACGGGCGGCAGGAGGCGGGCGGACTGCATGGCGGTGTCGAAGTGATGGCGGATCCAGAGGCGATGATAGTCGATTCGCCGCGTCGCGTTCAAAAGCCGGCATGACCGCGGAGAATCCCCGCGGGTCTGGCGGGAGCGCCGGCGTCAGGCGCGCTTCTTCTGCCTGGCCGGCTGGCGTGCGCGTTCGAGAGCATCGTAGAGGCGCTCGAACTCGCCGGTCAGCTTGTGGCGTGGGTCGAGATGGATCATCGGCTTGGCCTGCTGGTGCGATTCCTTGATCCTCACCGAGGCCGAGAGGAAGGGCTCCAGCACCGGCAGGTCCTCGTCGCGCAGCTCCTGCACCACCTGCCGCGGCAGGCTGGCGCGCGCCTGGAACTGGTTGACGACGATGCCCTCGACCACCAGCGCCTCGTTGTGGTCGGCGCGGATCTCGGCGACGTTGTCGAGCAGGGTGTACAGCGCGCGGCGCGCGAACTCGTCGCAGTCGAAGGGGATCAGGCAGGCGTCGGCGGCGATCAGCGCCGAGCGCGTGTAGAAGTGCAGCGCCGGCGGGGTGTCGATCCAGATCTGGTCGAAGTCGAGGGCGTCGAGCGCCTCGCGCAGCTTGTAGATCTTGTAGCGCGATTCGAGCTTGGCCTGCAGTTCCTCCAGCGCGGCGTCGGCCGGCATGACGTGGAGGTTGGCGAAGGGCGTGGCGTGGATGAATTCCTCGGTCGCCTTGGGACGCAGCTTGAAGTTGAGCATCTGGTCGAAGAACTCGGTGACCGAGGCTTCAAGACCATCGGCCGCCGCGCCGAGCAGGTAGCGCGTCGAGTTGGCCTGGGGGTCGAGATCGACCACCAGGGTGCGCGCGCCGCGCGCGGCGGCGATGGCGGCGAGGTTGCAGGTGATGGTGCTCTTGCCGACACCACCCTTCTGGTTGAAGACGACGCGTTTCATGGCAGTTTCACCTTGGACATCCATGCGGGAAGTGCGCGATTGTCTCACAGCCGGATTGCGGCAATCCGCAACGGGGCGGCCGGTGGCGCGGGAGTAAGATAGCGGCCTTCCGTCAGATAAAAGAAGAGCAATCATGAGTGTAGAGAATCCCGACGTCGGCGGCGACCTGACCGCGGCCGCCCTCGAATACCACGCCTATCCCACGCCCGGCAAAATCTCCGTCGTCCCGACCAAGGGCCTGACCAACCAGCGCGACCTCGCGCTCGCCTATTCCCCCGGCGTCGCCGCCGCCTGCAACGCCATCGTCGCCGACCCGCGCGAGGCCAGCCGCATGACCTCGCGCGCCAACCTGGTCGGCGTCGTCACCAATGGCACCGCCGTGCTCGGCCTCGGCAACATCGGCCCGCTCGCCGCCAAGCCGGTGATGGAAGGCAAGGGCGTGCTGTTCAAGAAGTTCGCTGGCATCGACGTCTTCGACATCGAGCTCGACGAGCTCGATGCCGACAAGCTGATCGACATCGTCGCCGCCATGGAGCCGACCTTCGGCGGCATCAACCTCGAAGACATCAAGGCGCCCGAGTGCTTCTACATCGAGGCCAAGCTGCGCGAGCGCATGAAGATCCCGGTCTTCCACGACGACCAGCACGGCACCGCCATCGTGGTCGGCGCCGCGGTGCTGAACGGCCTGCACCTGCAGGGCAAGGACCTGAAGAAGGTCAAGCTGGTGACCTCCGGCGCCGGCGCCGCGGCGCTCGCCTGCCTGGGCCTGCTGGTCAAGCTCGGCGTGCCGGTCGAGAACATCTGGGTCACCGACCTCGAGGGCGTGGTCTACGAGGGCCGCACGGCGCTGATGGACCCGATCAAGGCGCGCTACGCCAAGAAGACCGACGCGAGGAAGCTCGCCGAGGTCATCGAGGGCGCGGACGTGTTCCTGGGACTCTCGGCCGGCGGCGTGCTCAAGCCGGAGATGGTCGCGAAGATGGCGCCCAACCCGATGATCCTGGCGCTCGCCAACCCCACGCCCGAGATCCTGCCCGAGCAGGTCAAGGCGGTGCGTGACGATGCGCTGATCGCCACCGGCCGTTCGGACTACCCGAACCAGGTCAACAACGTGCTGTGCTTCCCCTTCATC
>JANJVS010000194.1 GCA_024709955.1 Rhodocyclaceae bacterium | reverse complement strand
CGGCGCGGGCGATGCGCACGGCCATCATCACCGCCTCGGCGCCGGTGTTGCAGAAGGTGACGCGCTCCATGCCGACCATGCGGCAGAAGATCTCGGCGACGTCGGCGGCGAGCGGCGTCTGCGGGCCGATGGCGTAGTGCGCCGCGGCCTGTTCCTGCACGGCGGCGACCACCGCGTCCGGCGCGTGGCCGAGGATGACGATGCCACAGCCCATGGTGATGTCGAGGAATTCGTTGCCGTCCACATCGGTGAAGTAGGCGCCCTTGGAGCGCACCGCCGCGATCGGGTAGGTCATCTCCTTGAGCGTGTGGCGGTAGGAGAGGGTGTTCTTCCAGTCGGCGAGCGGGCCGCGATGCTCGGCGGCGAGGCGGCGCGAGCCGCCGGTCTTGGCGACGTAGCGTTGGGTGAGGTCGGCGACGAAGGCCTGCTGCGCGGGCGTCAGCACGTCGGCATCGAGCTTGAGGGAGCGGAAGTTGGGCATCTGCGCCGGCGGCTCGGCCTTGGGGGCGGCCTGGACCGGCGCTGCGGCGGCGGGCTGGGCGGCGGGCGCCTGGCCGAGGACGGCGAGCTGCTCGGACATCAGGCGCGAGAGGGCTTCGAGCTGCATGGCCATCAGGCCTTCGACACCGGCGGCGGGCTTGGCCAGACCGGCGGGCGCCGTGAAGCTGACGGCGGGCTGGGGCATGGCGCAGGGCGCGGCGGCTGCGACGGGGACGGCGGCCGCAGTTGGAGCAGACGGCGTCGCCGGCAGCAGCGCGGCGACCTTCTCCGCCGTGTCGAGCTGGTCGTAGAACTCGGCGAGTTTGACGCTCACGCCGTGGCGGGCTTCGAGGTGGCCCTTGAGCTGGACGAGCATCAGGGAATCGAGGCCGAGGTCGAGCAGCGGCACGTCGGGGACGATGTCCGCGAGCGGGAAGCCGGTGATCTCGGCGATGAGGGCGCGGACGGAATCCACGGCCGGTGGGGATGCGGAAGTCATGGCGGGCACCTGCGGCTGGGGTGGAACGGACAAGGTTGGAACCGGCGGGACGATGCTGGCAAAACTCGGCGCTGATGAAGCTCCTGCGCTACAAGGCGGTCGAGCAAAAGACGCTCTCCTCGCCGTAGCGGATGACGACACGGTGGGTGAGGTCGGCTGCGATGCGGCCTGCCCGCCGCTCGCGGGCAGGATCGGCGCGCGCCAGTGGCGGCGGCGCTGGAAGGGATAGGGCGGCAAGTCCGTGCGCCGGCGCGGGCCGCCGGCGAGGGCGTTCCAGTCGATGCGGTGGCCGCGCGCGGCGATGGCGGCGACGGCGCCGGCCAGCGTCAGCGCGCCGTCCATCTGGCGCTGCTGGGTGGCGATCCAGGCGGCGCGGCCGTCCTTGCCGGCCGGGCGTTCGCTGCCCAGGGCGGCGAGCACGGCGGCGGGGCCGATCTCGACGTAGCTGCCGGTCTGTTCCTCCAGCCGGCCCAGCGTGGCGTGGAAGCGCACCGGCGAGAGCAGCTGCTCGGCCCAGTATTCCGGCGGCGTGCCGCCGGAACCGAGATTGCGGCCATCCACGCTCGACAGCCACTCTGTATGTCCGGCGCGGCCGATCTCCGGCAGATGCGCGCGGCAATGGGCGACCAGGCCGTCGGCGACGGGCGTCAGCAGGGGCGTGTGGAAGGCGTTGGAAATGCGCAGGCGGCGCGCCTGGCGGCCGGCGGCGCCGAGGGCCGCGAGCACCTTGTCGAGGGCGGCGCTGGCGCCGGAGAGCACCACGGTTTCCGGACTGTTGATGACGGCGACGAAGACCTCGTCGGGTGCGGCGCTTGCGATGGCGGCGCGGGCGGTGGCCTCGTCCACCGGCACCGAAGCCATGCTGCCGCCGGGCGGGTGGGCGCCCATGAGCCGGCTGCGCGCCTCGATCAGCGAGATGCCTTCCTCCAGCGTCAGCACGCCGGCGGCGACGCCCGCCGCCACCTCGCCGGCGCTGTGGCCGACGATGCGCGCGGGCCGGATGCCCCAGCCCGCCAGCAGCTCGGTGAGCGCCACCTGGACCATGAACACGGCCGGCTGGGCGAGCTCGATGGCTTCGAGCTCCTCGGCGCTGCTGGCCGGGTCGATGAGGAAGTGCTTGAGCGAACGGCCGCGCAATTCCGCGAAGCGCTGATCGCAGCGGTCGACGACGGCGCGGAACACGGGCTCGGTCGCGTAGAGCTGCTGGGCCATGCCCGGATACTGGCAGCCCTGGCCGGTGTAGCCGAAGACCAGGGGTGGCGCGTCGCCCTGGCCCGTGGCGGCGCGCGCGGCCGGCGGCATGGGCTGGCCGGCGGCCCAGGCGGCGAGGCCGTCGGCCAGATCACGCGGACTGCGGGCGGCGACGCCGAGGCGCTGGGCGAAGGGCTGGCGGCCGGTGTTGCTGCTCCAGACGAAGTCGGCCGGCGCCGGATGGTTGCTCAGCGCGCTTGCGGTGGCTTGGGCGAGGGCCTTGAGCGCGGCTTCGTTGTGCGCACTCAACTGCAATACAAAACATGCACGATCCGGCGGGACGACGCCGGAAGTCGGCGCTGGTGATACGGTGGCAGGCGATGTTTCCACGCCTTCGAGCACCGCGTGGGCGTTGGTGCCACTGAAGCCGAAGCTGCTGATGCCGGCGAGGCGGCGCTTGCCGCGCGCGGGGAAGGGCGTGGCGCGGTCGACGACCTTGAGCGGCAGTTGCTGCCAGTCGAGGCGCGGGTTCGGTTGTGTAAAGCCGAAGTTGCCGGGCAGTTCGCCGTGTTCGAGGGCGAGCACCAGCTTGACGACGCCGGCGACGCCGGCTGCCGCTTCGAGGTGGCCGATGTGGGACTTCACCGAGCCGACCAGCAGCGGATCGGCGCTCGTGCGTCCCGGCGCGGCGGCGGCCAGGGATTCGAGCTCGATCGGGTCGCCGATGGGGGTGCCGGTGCCGTGGGCCTCGACGTAGGCGATCTCGCCCGCGCGCGCACCGGCGGCGCGCCAGGCGGCGGCGATCACCTCGGTCTGCGCCGCGCCGTTGGGGGCGGAGAAGCCGGTGCTGGCGCCGTCCTGGTTCACCGCGCTTCCGGCGACGCGGGCGCGCGGCCGGCGCCGGTTTTTCAGCGCGTCGGCCTCGCGTTCGAGCACCAGTACCCCGCAGCCCTCGGCGCGCACATAGCCGTCGGCGGCGGCGTCGAAGGTGTGGCAGCGGCCGGTCGGCGACAGGGCGCCGACCTGGCTGAAATAGACGAACAGATGGGGCGTCAGCATCAGGTTGACGCCGGCCACCACGGCGAGCTCGCATTCGCCGGCGAGGAGCGCCTGGCGCGCCTGGTGCAGGGCGACCAGGGAGGACGAGCAGGCGGTGTCGATGGTGAGGTTCGGACCCTGCCAGCCGAAGAAGTAGGACAGGCGCCCGCCGGCGGTGCAGCCGAGCGCGCCGGCGCCCGCGTAGGGGTCGATGGCGGCGAGGTCGGGGGTATAGAAGCTCGCGGTCTTGTAGTCGTCGGTGGAGATGCCCAGATAGACGGCGACGCGCCTGCCCTTGAGCGAGAGCGGCGGGATGCCGGCGTTTTCCAGCGCCTCCCAGGCGACTTCGAGCAGCAGGCGCTGCTGCGGGTCGAGGGCGCTCGCCTCGCGCGGCGAGACGCGGAACAGCTTGTCGTCGAAGCCCTGCAGGTCACAGTCGGCGAGGAAGCCGGCCCAGCGGCTGACGCTCTTGCCCGGCGTGCCGACGGTCGGGGCGTAGTAGTCCATGGCCGGCCAGCGGTCGGCGGGAATCTCGCGGATCGGGTCGCGGCCGCTGGTCAGCAGCGACCAGTATTGCGCCGGCGTGTTCGCGCCGCCGGGGAAGCGGCAGGCCATTCCTACGATGGCGACAGGAGTGTCGGGCGCGGCCGCCTGGCTCGTCGCGGGTTTGTGCTCCGCTACGCCGCCTTTGGCAAGGTGGGCCGCGAGCGAGGCCGGGGTCGGGCAGCGATAGGCGAGGGTGACGGGCAGCGCGACGCCGCAATGCGCGGTGACGCGCTTGCCGAGGGCGACGAGCTGGACGGACTTGAGTCCCAGTTCGCTCCAGGTCAGGTCCTGCCAGTCGGCGGGGAATGTCGTGCCGGGCAGCAGTTCGGACAAGATGCCGTGCAGCGCTGCGGTCAACCCGGTTGCGTCGAGATGCCCGTGCGCCGGCGCGGTGTCGGCCTCGGCCAGCCATTCGTGCAGCGGGGCGGCGCCCATTTCGCGATGCAGCGTGGCGACGCAGTGCAGGTCCGGGTTGCGCGCGATGGCGGCGATGTGCTGCAGCAGCACCGGATGGGGCGAGATCTCGACGCAGCAGCCGACGCCGTCGGCGAGCATGGCCTGGGCGGCCTCGTAGAAACGCACGGGCTCGCGCACGTGACGCACCCAGTAGGCGGCATCGAAGTCGCCGGCGGCGGCCAGGCCACCGCGCCAGGCGGAGTAGATCGGAATGCTCGGTTCGCGCGGAGCGAGTTTCTCCAATCGCGCGCGGAAACGGTCGAGCGCCGGTTCGACGGCCTGGCTGTGGAAGGGCACGCGGATGCGCAAGGGGCGGCAGGCGATGCCCACGCCCGCCAGTTCCTGCGTCAGGCGATCGATCGCGTCCGCGTCGCCTGCGAGCACCGCGGCTGCTGTGCTGTTGCGGACCGCCAGCTCGATGCGGCCGGCGTGGCGCGCGAGCCGCGCTTCGAGCTCGGCGGGCGCCAGCTCGACGTGCAGCATGGCGCCCGCCGGCGTGCTGTCCATCAGCTCGCCGTGGGCGAGCACGAGGGCGACGGCGTCCTCCAGCGACAGGACGCCGGCCGCCACGGCCGCCGCGACTTCGCCGCCGCTGTGGCCGAGGACGGCGGCGGGGCGTCGGCCGTGTTCAGCCAGGGCATGGGTCAGCGCGGTCTGGAGCGCGAAGATGGCGGCATGGCTGCGCGCCGGCTGAGCCATGCCGTCGAAGCCGGGGTCTAGCAGCAGGTCACGGACCGACCAGCCGGCCTGGCGGACGAAGATGCGGTCGATTTCGTCCAGCGCGGCGGCGAAGCCGGCGCGCGCATGCGCGCTCTCCAGCAGGCCGGCGGCCATCCCCGGCCATTGAGTGCCGATGCCCGAATAGACGTAGGTCGTCTTCCCCATCTTGGACGATATCGGTGTTTTTCGGACGCACCTCTCCCCCTCCGCAAGGCGTCCGCAAGGACACCTCGGAGACCGATCAGACGGCGGGGGGAATCAGGCGAACGCGCTTATTCGGAAGCGTTCTTGACGACGCTGCTGCCTTCCTTGAACTGCTCCCGGTAGTACTCGCGCACGGCGGCCGGGTCGAAGTTCAGGAAGGTGCCGCCCGACTCGAAGTGCTGGACGAACACCTTGCCGACGGCATAGGTGGAGGCGCCCGCGACGGCCGACATGGCGAGGATGCCGGTAGTCTGGCCGACGATGGGGATCGCCTTGAGCAGGCTGGCGACGGGCAGCGCGAGGGCGACCGGGGCGTAGCCGCCGGCCAGGGCGCCGACGACCTTCTTGCCGATTTCCTCGGTGAAGGCGATGCCATAAAAGTCGGAAAGCTTGCGCAGCAGATTCACTTGCAGCGCGGTCAGGGCGACGAAATCGACGGCTGGCATGGGAATCAGGCCGATACCGGCGGCCGCCAGGGCATGCTTCTTGACGAGGTCGGCGGTGTAGGCCTTCCGCTCGTCCATTTCCATGCTCTTGGCGCAGGGGGCTTGCGCGGGGGCTTCGGACGCGGCGGTGTTTTCGATGGTGGCGGCAGTGCTCATGGTTGACCTCCTAGAACAGCAGGCGTCATGCCTGACGGGGTGGAAAATTGGCGCGCTTAGACGACGGCCGTCCGGCACGCGACCCAACCGGTTCAGCCTTCAATAGCCTTCTAACTAAAGACATGAATGCGACAACTTTCAATAAAAGTTGTCATAACTCATTGTAGCGCTAAAAATTTTTAAGACATAAAAAACTTGCTGCGCACCGACCCGGCGCGGCTGCAGGGGCGAGGAAACGGGAAAAGTCCGCCCGTTCCGTTTTTCGCTGACGCTAAACGCGTGCCGTTGAGCGTCCCCATGGATCATCGACCCGAGGCCGACACTGCCGCCGCGGTCGCCTTCCTTGAGTAGCGTCAGAGGCAGACGCTGCCTGGCAAACCATGCGCGGGCGCGAAATCAGTGGGCGAGCTGTTCGTGCTTATGACTTTTGGGAATTGTGCCGGTCCGATGCGGGGGCTAAGCTTGCTTCGAAGCCACTGCGGCGGGGGGACTCACGATGGAATACATCGAGTGGGATGAGAGGCTGATATGCGGCGTACCGGAGATCGATGAGGACCATCGGGAGTTGGTGGCATGTTGCAACCATCTTTTCCGCACGCTTTTTGCCAGTCGCGACATATGTGCCATCAGAACGGCATTCGAGACTCTCGTAGAGCACACCGAGGATCATTTTCATCGTGAGGAACTCTTGATGGAGCTTATCGGCTATCCGGAGCTGGCCGCACACAAGGCCGAACATCAGACCTTGCTTGTGTCCGCAAGGCTGCTGCAGGACCGGATCTCGGCATCCGGCTACCTGCCGGTCGTCTGTCACCGTTTTGCCTTCCTGCGTTCCTGGTTGTTGAACCATATCGTCGGGACGGACAAGCTGTTGGCTAACTTCATGGCGCAGGCACGGGAGCAGGACATGAGTGCAGACGCATTAGAAGAGCTTGGCCTGATCGGGACAAGTTAACGGCTGGCCAAGATGAGCCTGAATCAAGCCACACCCTTCGGGGGCCATGCTGAAAGTGGTTTTGAACGCGAGCGGGTTGTTTTGGGACGCCGCGCAAATGGCTGGCTGTCCATCGTTGCCAATGCACGGATATTCGGTAGGTTCATGGCCTGCCGCTGGAGCGGTTGAGCGGGGCTCTCACCGTTTATTCACCGTCACAGCCTGAAAGGGGAGGGCCATGGTCGGAACGATCAAGAAAATATCGGTGGACCAGTTGCGGGTCGGCATGTTCGTGCATGACCTCAACTGCGGCTGGATGGCCCATCCATTTCTCGCCAACCAGTTCAAGGTCAAGGATCCGGACACGGTGATGCAGATCCTGGAGGCGGGCATCCGCGAGATTTACATCGACACGCGGCGGGGTTCCGATTTCAAGGACGCACAGACCCTGGAGGAATCGCGCGCGGAACTGGAGCAGGAACTCCAGGCCATCGTCGCCGCCGACGACGGGACGACGATTCCCTCGGTCACGCTTGCCGAGGAGCTGGTACGCGCCCGCAGACTGCACGGCGAGACGCAGAAGCTGGTGCGCGGCATGATGCACGACATCCGCCTCGGCAAGCAGATCGAGGTCGAGCAGTGCGAACCTCTGGTGGATGGCATCTTCAATTCGATCTTCCGCAATCCGGATGCGCTGCTGCCGCTTTCCCAGGTCAAGACGCGTGACGAATACACCTTTCAGCATTCCGTCTCGGTGTCCGCGCTGGCGGTGGCCTTCGGCCGCGCGCTCAAGCTGCCGTATGCGGAGATCCGCGAGTTTGCCCTCGGCGCCTTGCTGCACGATGTCGGCAAGGCGCGGGTGCCCGACGGCATCCTCAACAAGCCGGGCAAGCTGACCGACGATGAATTCGTCGTCATGAAGACCCATGCCGCGCATGGCGCCGACGTGCTTGCCCAGGCCAAGGGCGCGATCAGCCGGATCGCCATGAACGCGGCGATCGAGCACCACGAACGCTACGACGGCACCGGCTATCCGCGCGGCCTGAAGGGGAACGAAATCAGCGCCCACGGACAGATGATGGCGATTGTCGATGTTTACGACGCCATCACCTCGGTGCGCATCTATCACAAGGGCATGCCGCCGACCGACGCGCTGCGCAAGCTGTTCGAATGGGGCAAGTTCCACTTCAACCCGGCCCTGGTGCAGGCCTTCATCAAGAGCATCGGCATCTATCCCGCCGGCTCGCTGGTACGGCTCGACAGCGGCCAGCTCGGCATCGTCAAGGAGATCAACCCGGACAAGCTGCTGCAGCCGGTGGTCAAGACGATCTTTCACGTTGGCAAGAACTACTACCTGACGCCGAAGCTCGTCGACCTGGCGAAGTCCGCCGATAAGATCGTCTCGAACGAGTCCTACGAAAAGTGGGGTATCGATCAGGCTAGGTGGATGTGATGTATTGGCCGGATATGCTGCGTCCTTGGTAGCGCATCTCGATGCGCAGTCCGCCGCCGGGCAGGGGAGTGAACGGATGGCGCCGATGAAGCAATCGTGCTATCGGGTGGCCAAGCGAATGACGTTTTTCTCGCCGCAGCGGATGGCGGGACGGCCTTGTTCCTCGCCGCCCGAATCTCAGGGACCGGTCAGCCCCAGGCCGAGGGCGGCGCGCGCCGCGTCGTTGCGATTCTCGACGTCGAGGGCCTTGAGAATGGCCGCGACATGCACGCGCACGGTGTTCACGCGCATGCCGAGGGCGTCCGCGATTTCCTTGTTGCTGCGGTTGCGCGCCAGCAGCGCCAGCACCTCGCGCTGGCGCGTCGTCAGGGCGCGCCTGTCTTCCGTTTCGGCGCGGCGGGCGAGGCCGAGGGGGGGCACGTAGGTGCCGCCGGCCAGGACCACCCGCAGCGCGGCCATCATCATGTCGGGACTGGATGACTTGGGGATGAAGCCGCGCGCGCCGCGCTGCAGGCCCTCGATGATGATGTGGGAGCTGTCGTTGGCGGACAGCAGGACGACCGGCACGGAGGGGCGGAGTTGGCGCAGGCGCAGCAGGCCGTCGAGGCCGTTCATGCCGGGCAGGGCGAGATCGAGCAGCACCAGGTCGATGTCGGCGTGGTCGGCGGTGGCGGCGAACGCAGCTTCGCAGCTTTCGGCCTCGATGAATTCATGTTCGCCCGGCAGTTTGCCGAGCATCAGGAGCAGACCGTGGCGGAGCAGCGCGTGATCGTCGACGAGCAGAAATTTCATTTGTTTTGATTGTCGAGCCTTAAGTTGGGGCGATCCGCCGGGCTCGGCGCGCCACGGAGCGCGAACTGCCGGCGCCTAGTCCTCTCGCTAGTCCCGGCTAGTCCTCTCGCATTATTGACCGCCATGATCCAAATCAAGATCATGGCGCCGGTTTCGCCGCTTCGCCCGTCATGCCGATGTGGTGCCGACACGACACGGCATGCGGCGCGGGCAGCCGGTCAGCGGACGGCAATCGAACAGAGGGGGGGCTGGGGTGATCCAAACGATTCGGAATTTCGGTGGCGCGGAAAGTCTGCCCGCCCACGCCGCGACGAGCAGGCCGGCAAACCCGGCCGAAACCATTCAGCCGCCCACCGCAGACATGGAAGAGGCGGATACCGAGAGCATCCGGGCGGCGATCGGCCGCATCAACCAGACCGTGCAGTCCCTCGTCACCCATCTGGAGTTTTCCCTCGACACGGCAACTCACCACAGCGTCGTCAAGGTGGTCGATACCCGCACTCACGAGGTGCTGCGGCAGTTCCCTTCGGAGGAGGTGCTGCAGATCGCCAAGGCCCTCGACAACTTCACCGGCTTGTTGCTCCAGGAACGAGCATGATCGCGTCGCCGCGAAGTTCGATCGCCGCTTGCCAGGTCGGCATCGAGCAGATGGAACGGGAGCACCGGCAGCTGTTCGCGATCGCGGCGCGCGTACAGGACGGCCTGGGTGCCGCCGGCGCGCCAGCGCGGAACTCGATGCCGGCTGACGCGATGCCTCAGTAGCGCATCTCGATGCGCAGCCCGCCGCCGGGCAGGGGCAGTTCGAAGGCGCTGTCGTCGAAGGCCGGCGGGCCCATTACCTTCGGATTGTTCGACAGGCCGTAGCCCTCGGTGGGGAACATGCCGAGGCGGCGGTTGAGCTGGCCGTTGCCGTCCTCGTCATGGTAGGCCATGATCGCGTAACGGCCCGGCGCGAGGCCGTCGAAGCGCACGCGCACCGCGCCGGCGGCGGCTGGCGCGGTCTTCACCGCCAGGGCCTGCTCCTCCTTGCGGAAGGTCTTGGCGTCGGCGTACAGGCCGACGCGCACCTGGCCGCGCGCGTCCTTGATGCCGGCGAGATCGACTTCGAGGGCGTGTTCCGCCGCCGCCGCGGGCAGGGCGGCCAGGAGGGCGCAGAGACTGGCGGCGGCCAGGGAGAGTGTCGAGTGCTTCATGGGGATTTCCTTTGCGTCGCGTCGATGGAATGGCGCGCAGCATAGGGAAAGCCCGGCGGCGTCGCCAATTGCCTTTGGCAATGCGGTCGATAGTCTTGGTAAATCGTGTCGTCTGCCGCCAGGTTTGGATGGCTATCGTTCACCGTGCCGCGAGCGCCGACTTTCAACGAACGGCAATGGCTTCCGCGCGCGGCGGCCAGATGCCCTTGGCCGTGACGCGCGGGCCGTCGAAGGCGAGCCAGCTCTGGCCGCCGTAGTGGGGCAGGGCGCGCGCGAGGGCGCCGAGGGCGGCGTGGTCGCGGGCGGCGACCACCGCGTAGGGAATGCCGCGCGCGTCGCGGCCGGCCCAGACCCGGGCGCTGCCGGCGCTCGCGACCGGGCGCGGCGGCAGTCCGTGGCGCTTCAGCCAGGCATCCACGGCGGGGTCGAGGCCGATCACCAGGGCCGGCGCGCCCGGCAGGCCCGCGTCGCCGTCGGCCGCCGCCGTCAGCCTGGCGTCGAGCACCCGGCCGGCGAGGGCGAGGGCGGCGGCGCGCGTCGCCGCGTCCGCGCCCGGCGCCAGCAGCGCGGCGCGCGGCGCGACGAAGACCTCGCGCAGGATCGCCGGCAGCAGGGCGGGATCGACGCGGCGCCAGAGCCGGTAGTCGGGGTCGAGTTCGACGCT
Organism: Rhodocyclaceae bacterium; assembly: GCA_024709955.1. Classification (GTDB taxonomy): domain Bacteria; phylum Pseudomonadota; class Gammaproteobacteria; order Burkholderiales; family Rhodocyclaceae; genus Sulfuricystis. The sequence goes on along the minus strand of JANJVS010000194.1, from coordinate 28,002 downwards.
TTGCGCGCCAGCCGCCCGGTCGAGGACGAGCCGGGTTTCGCGGCCCGTGACGCGCGGCTTGCGCGTCTCCACGCGGTCGGCGAAGACCAGGCGCAGCGGGATTTCCAGCGCGTAGCCGCCGCGCTGCTCGATGCCGAGCTCCAGCCGGTCGCCCCCGAGGACGGCGGACTTGAGGGTGAGGGCGGGCGCGCCGGGGCGCTCCACCCACTGGCGGAAGAAGTCCCGAAGCGGCCGGCCGGCGGCGGCCGCGAAGGCGGCTTCGAGGTCGGCCCAGCTCGCGCCGTCGAAGCGCTTGCGTTCCCAGAGCAGGCGCAGGCCGCGCACGAAGGCGGCGCGGCCGATCTCGTCCTCCAGCATGAGGAACACCATCGCCGCCTTGTTGTAGCCGACGATGGAGGAAATACCGTGGCGGCGCGAGGTGAAGTCCTTGAGCGCGCCGTCGCCGCCTGCCGGCACGGCGGCGAGGTCGCGCAGCCAGGCCAGGCGCATCGCGCGCGCGGCCTCCTCGCCCTCGTCCTTCTTGTAGGCGTAGTCGGCGAGGTAGGTGGCGAGACCCTCGGACCAGTTGCCGGCGGTCCAGTCCGGATAGACGCCGTTGCCCCACCAGTTGTGCAGGATCTCGTGGCCGAGGGAGGTGGCGCGGATGAACGGCAGGCGCAGCACCTCGCGGCCGAGGTAGGTCAGGCCCGGCATGCCGAAGCCGGTCGGCGTCGGGCTGGAGACGACGCTGAAGATGCCGAAGGGATAGTCGCCGATGAGCCTGTCGTAGCGTTCGATGTGGCGCGCGGAGTCTTCCAGGTAGCCGGCGGCCAGTGGCGCCAGCTCGGCATGGAACCAGGTGCGCAGGCGGACCTGGCGGCCGCCCGGCAGGACGAGGGCGCGTTCGGCGACGGCGTAGGGGCCGGCCATCAGGTCGATGCCCTCGCTGGGCTGGGCGAACTCGTAAGCGGCGCGGTAGCCGCTGGCGTCGTCCCTCTCGCTCAGCAGCTCGCCGGGCGCGAGGCCCTTCTGTCCCGCGGGCAGTTCGAGGTCGAGCCGGTAGGAAAAATAGCCGCCGGGCTCCGGATACCAGCCGGCGCCCGCGGGCAGGAAGCTGCCCTCCGGATCGGCCACCGCGTCGCGGTCGGCGAGCGCCGCGCGATGGTCGAGCCGGGCCAGCGGCTTCAGCGTGACGCGGTATTCGAGCCGGGCGCGCCGCGTGCCGGTCGGCAGCGGGTGCCAGGCACGCCCCTGGCGCAGGATCGACCGGGACGCGATGCGACGGCCGTCCGCCGTCAGGGACAGGATCTCGACCTCGTCGCCGAGCGCGAAGCCCGCGAGTCCGCGCGCATCCTCCAGGGTCGCGGTGGCGGCGAGCTGGCGCGTCGCCGGATCGAGGCGCGCCTGCAGTTCGAGCCGCGGCGCGGCGGCGGCGGGCAGCGCGAGGCAGAACAGGATCAGGGCGCGGGCGATCGACTTCATGGCGCCGCGGGAAAGCGGGCGACGAGTTCGATTTCGGCGTCGCCGCGCTTCAGCCTGAGCGGCAGCCAGGTGCCGGGCGGCTGGTTCTGCACGGCGTTGCGCAGGGTCTGCAGCCTGCGCGCCGGCTGGCCGGCGACGGCGACGATCAGGTCGCCGGCCTTGATGCCGGCCTGCTCGGCGATGCCGCCTGGCGCCACCTCGGCGACGCGCAGGCCAGGCTCCGCTGCCTTGCCGGAGACGATGGAGACGCCGATGCGCAACGGCTTTTCCGGCGGCGGCTGGACGACCAGCAGGGCGTCGGCGAGTCCGGGCGGAATGGCCGCGCAGCTTTCCGCGCGCGGCCAGGTCAGCAGCGCGCCGACGCGCTCGACGCCGAGGGCCTTGAGCTGGTGGGCGACGCCGTGGCCGTGGCGCACATGGCCGGCGCCGAGGATGGCGACCACCAGCGCGTCGGGCCGGCCCCGCAGATGGGCGGCGATGCCTTCCGCCATCGCCCGGTCCCAGAGGGTCTGGGCCTCGACGAAGCGCGCGAAGGCCAGAGGGTCCTTGTCCTTTTCGGGGTGGTGGTCGAAGACGGCGCGCAGTTCCCGGCGGTATTCGGGCGCCGGCGCGGCGGGACGGGAGACGCCTTCGCGGCGGCTTTCCGGCACGGCGTCCCAGCCCTGCCTACCGACCGCGTCGGTCAGCTCGCGCTCGACGTTGAGGGCCAGCATCGGCAGCCGGTGCATGCGCGCGAAGTGGAACAGCGGCAGGTAGTCGCGCGCGGCGAAGCCCCAGACCGCCTCCCATTCGGCGCGTTCGAGGAACTCGCGCTCCGTGAGCGCGCCGGCGACCCACTGGTCGAGCACGCCCTGCAGGCGGCGCGGGAACATCTCGAAGCCGATGGCCAGGCGCGGCTGGCGCGCGTGCAGCTGCGCCAGGGTATGCAACTGCCAGCGGTGGTCCTCGGCGCTGTCGTGGGCCTCGCCGAGCAGCACCGCCTGGCGTCGCGCCATGTCGTCGATCAGCGCGGCGGCCGGCAGCGGCGCGGCCGCCGGCGTGGCGGCGCGCCATTCGCCGGGCTGGCCGCAGCCGGCCTGGGCCGGGTCGCCGGCGCAGGCGGTCAGCAGCGGCAGGAGGGCGGCGGCGAGCAGGAGCGGGCGCATGCGGTTCAGATGCGGCGCGCGCGGCATTTCTCAAGCCGCGCCGCGCGCGCGTCTTCCGCGCCGGTCCCGGCCAGGCCGTGGCCGAGGAACGCGACGGCATGGATGAAGCTGTCGAGCCACCGGTGTGTCGTTTGTCCGTTCATGATCGCCTCCCTGTGTCCATCCATGGATCGTCCGGCGGGCGATGAGTTCCGCGCCGGCTTGCGGCATTTGAGCCGAGAACGCCGGCGGCGTCCAATCGAATCGGGGTATCGGCGCGATAGGGTTTTTTTCGTTTTCTTTCGCCGCCGAAGCCGCTAGGCTTGCGGCCATGCAAAACGAACTCGCGCAAACCGTCCCGCCGCCGGCGGGCCATTGGCTCGACGCCTTCCGCGCCCATGCGCGCAGCCACGGCTTTGCCGCGCTGGGTCTCGCCGTCGGGCTGCTCGCGGTGCTCGCCCTGCTGGTCCAGAGCCTGCTCCAGATCGCCGCCGGCGAGGCCGCCGCCGGCCTGCGCTACGCCCTGCTCGGCGGCGCGGCGGGCTTCGCCGCCACCGCCCTCGGCGCCCTGCCGGCACTGGTGCTGCGCGGCCTGCCGCAGCGCGTCGAGGACAGCCTGCTCGGCCTCGCCGCCGGCATGATGCTCGCGGCCAGCGCCTTCTCGCTGCTGCTGCCGGGGCTGGCGGCCGGCACGGAGATCCTCGGTCACAAGGGCCTCGGCGCCGCCGTCGTCGTCGCCGGCATGGCCCTCGGCGTGCTGCTGATGCTCGGTCTCGACGCCTTCACGCCCCACGAGCATGACAAGACCGGCCCCTGCGGCCCCGGCCACGAGCGCTGCGGGCGCATCTGGCTGTTCGTCTTCGCCGTCGCCCTGCACAACTTGCCCGAGGGCATGGCCATCGGCGTGAGCTTTTCCCAGGGCGACATGAGCGTCGGCCTGCCGCTCACCACGGCCATCGCGCTGCAGGACATCCCCGAGGGTTTGGCGGTGGCGCTGGCGCTGCGCGGCGCCGGTTTTTCCGCGCTGCTCTCCGTGTTGGTCGCCGCCGCCAGCGGCCTGCTCGAACCCGTTGGCGCGCTGCTCGGTATCGGCCTGTCGAGCGGCCTCGCGGTCGCCTACCCGGTCGGCCTCGGCCTCGCCGCCGGCGCGATGATCTTCGTCGTCTCCCACGAGGTGATTCCCGAGACCCACCGCAACGGCCATCAGACCCCGGCCACCCTCGGCCTCATGGTCGGCTTCGCGCTCATGATGGTGCTCGACACCACGCTGGGCTGAACCCGGAAAGCCGGCGCTGATGGAACAACTGCGCTACAAGGCGGTCGAGCAAGAGGCGCTCTGATGAAGCCCCTGCGCAGCAGGGCGGTCGAGCAAAGTACGCTCTCCTCGCCGCTGCGAATCCTCGCCGTAGCGGATCGCGGCACGGTGCGCCTTCTCCCGCGCCGTGGCCGGGCTATGATGATGGAAAGGAGGATGTGGATATGAAACGTGCAGTCGCATCGATTTTGTTCGCCCTGTGCGGTTTGTGGGCGGGCATGGGCCTTGCCGCGACACAGTCCTGGACCTGGGCGCGGCAGGCGAATGTTTCCGCCGCATCTTCGACCGCCACGGCGACGGCGGTGGCGACGGATGCCGCCGGCAACACCTACGTGACCGGCACCTACAGCGGCAGCGTGAGTTTCGGCGCCAATACGCTGACCAGCACGCCGGGCTATAGCGACGTGTTCCTCGCCAAGTACGACAGCGCCGGCACGGTGCTCTGGGCCGTGGCGGCGGGCGGCATGTCCTGCGGCGCGGGCGGGGTGGCGACCGACGGCGACGAGGTCTTCCTCACCGGCCACTGCGTCTATGGCGCCAACTTCAACGGCCATCCACTGGCGGCGAGCGCGACCTACCAGGCCGCGTTCTTCCTCGCCGCCGCCGACGCGGGCACGGGGCAGTTCGCGCGCGTGCTGACCCATGGCGGCAGCGGCTCGATGTACGGCAAGGCGTTGGCGCTTGACGCGGAGGGCAGCCTGCTGGTCGCCGGCGCATTCACCAAGACCGCCAGCGTGCTCGGCGCGTCGCTGGCGGCGACCGGCGGCGACTCCGCCGGCAGTGACGCCTTCGTCTTCAAGATCAACAAGGCCTTCGACCAGCTCGCCTGGGCGCGCGGCGGCGGCAGCGAGGATGGCGACAATGCTTATGCGGTCGCCAGCGACGGCAGCGGCAATGTCTTCATCGCCGGCGACATCGTCGCCGCCATGGCGCAGGGCACGGCGAGCTTCGGCGGTTCGACGCTGACGGTGACCTCCTCCGGCGATCCCTTCGTCGCCAAGCTCGACCGCGACGGCCAGTGGCAGTGGGCGCGCAGCATCCAGGGCGGCAGCTTCGACTCGGCGCGCGCACTCGCCGTCGACAGCGCTGGCAACGTCTATGTCGGCGGGCAGTTCGCCTACTCCGCCACCTTCGGCGGCACTTTCCTGACGGCGGCGAAGAGTTCCTATGTGGCCTTCGTCGCCAAGCTCGACGGTTCGGGCAACTTCCTCTGGGCGCAGCAGGCCGGCAATCCGGCGAGCGCCACGCTGGCCGGGCATGCGGGAGTCTACGGCCTGCTCGTGCGCGGCAACGGCAATCCGGTGGCGAGCGGCTACTACACGGCGGAGACCAGCTTCGGCGGCTTCACCCTGACCTCGCTCAATAAAGGGGATGTGTTCGTCGCCGAGTTCGACGCGGCCAGCGGCGGCTATCTCTGGGTCAAGAGCGGCGGCGGTGGCAGCGGCGACGATTTCGGCTACGCCATGGCGCAGAGCGCCAGCGGCAAGCTGATGGTCGCGGGTTCGTTCGAGGATTCGGCGAGCTTCGACGCCACCTCGCTCGCCACCGGCCGTTACACCGAGTCTTGGGTCGTGGGCATGTATCTCGCCAGTCTCGATCCGGAGGCGACGCCAGCCACGACCATCCTCGACGGCACGGTTACGGCGAGCGGCGCGCTGACGGCGCGTACCCTGACCCTGGGCGGCATGTCGGCGCCGGCGAGCGATCTGGCTGGCGGCGTGTCGTTCTACGTCGCGGCCCAGGTGGGCGGAAACTTCTTCTTCTTCACGCCCGGCGGCTGGACGGATCAATACCTGCCTTATGTCTCGGCGGTCACGAGCGTGCCCCTGCCGATCACGCTGACCGACGGCCTCGATCTCTCCGGCCTGGTCGGCACGACGGTCTGGTTCGGCTACGGCCGTGGCATGGGTGACAGCGCACTCAACGACATGCTGCAGGGCGGGCGCTACAAACAGGTCTATACGATCCAGTAAGCAAAAACTCGGCGCTCGCGGGACGGTGCACCGTCCCATCGGCGCCGAGTTTCCTTACTCGACGCGGATTTCGATCTTCCTCGGCTGCGCGTGCGCCACCTTCGGGATGCGCAGCTTGAGCACGCCCTGGTCGAACTCGGCGGCCACCTTCTCGGTGTCGAGCTCCTTCGACAGGCTGAAGACGCGGCGGTAGCGTGGCAGGCTCACCTCGGCGTGGGTCGATTCCATGTCCTCGGGCATGGCCAGGCTCACCTCCCCCTCGATGGTCAGGGTGTCGGCCTCCACCTGGAGGTGCAGCTTGTCCTTCGGCACGCCGGGCAGGTCGGCGTGGAGGGTGATGCCGTTGGCGTCCTCGATGACGTCCACCGGCGGCAGCAGGGCGGCTTCTGGCCGGGGCGCCGCGGTGGCTTGATCAGCGGTCTTGTTGGCGGTTTCGTTCATGGTCCGGTCCTCCTTACTGGATGGCGATGCGACGCGGCTGGGCGGCGGCGCGGCGCTGGATGCTGATGTGCAGCACGCCGTCGCGGTACTTCGCGGCCACGGCGTTCGGGTCGATGTCGTCGGGCAGGGTGACGACGCGGCGGAAGCGGCCGGCGAAGCGCTCGTCGATATGCACGGCGGTCTTCTCGTCGCGGGGCGCGGGCGGGCGCTCGCCGGCGATGGTCAGCACGCCTTTTTCGAGCTGCACGTCGATGCTGGCCGGATCGATGCCGGGCGCGAAGGCGTAGATCTCGATGGACCGCGGCGTGCCGCCGACGTTGAGCGCTGGAAAGCCGCCGCGCCCGCTGCCGCGGATGCTTGGCGAATACTCGTTGGCCTGCTGCATCTCACGCTGCAGGCGGTCCAGTTCCGCGAACAGGTCGCGGGGAAACAGGCTGCGATGGAACATGATTCCTCCTTTCGGATCACGAATGGCGCTGTGCTCCGGCGCCCACGTCGCCGATATGGGATTGCGGCGCGGAAGTTCAAGAGCTTGAAGCGGGCCCGAGTATCCTTACTTATATCGCAGCCTTTTTCTCTAACCGGGAAGCGCAGATGCAATACAAGGACTATTACCAGACCCTTGGCGTCCGGCGCGATGCGACGGCGGAGGAGATCAGGACCGCCTTCCGCAAGCTGGCGCGCAAATACCATCCGGACGTCTCGAAGGAGCCGGACGCCGAACAGCGCATGAAGGAGATCAACGAGGCCCACGCGGTGCTTGCCGATCCGGAGAAGCGCGCGGCCTACGACCAGCTCGGCCAGGGCTACCGGCCGGGACAGGAGTTTCGTCCGCCGCCGGGCTGGGATGCCGGCTTCGAGTTCTCCGGCCGCGGCTTCTCGCCCCACGAGGCGGCCGAGTTCAGCGACTTCTTCGCCGAGCTGTTCGGCCGCATGGGGGGCGGCATGGGCGGCGCCTTCCGCGCGCGGCAGGACTACCACGCGCGCGGCGAGGACCATCACGCCAAGGTTCTGCTCGACATCGAGGACAGCCTGCACGGCGCGACGCGGCAGATCAACCTGCGCGTGCCGCGTCTCGACGCGGGCGGTCGCGTGACGGTGGATACGCGCACCCTCAATGTCCGGATTCCCCAAGGCGTGCGGCCTGGCCAGGTGATCCGTCTCGCCGGGCAGGGTACGCCGGGCACGGGCGGCGCGCCGGCCGGCGACCTGCTGCTGGAGGTCGAGTTCCGCCCCCATGCGCGCCTGGCGGTGGACGGCGCCGACCTGCGCATGACCCTGCCGGTGGCGCCCTGGGAGGCGGCGCTCGGCGCGGTGGTCGCCGTGGACCTGCCCGACGGCGCGCTCAAGCTGCGCATTCCGGAAGGTACCCAGGACGGGCGCCAATTGCGCGTGCGCGGCAAGGGGCTGCCGGGCAATCCGCCGGGCGACCTGCTGCTCGACATCCGCATCGTGCTGCCGCCGGCCGACACGCCGCGGGCGCGCGAGCTTTATGCAACGATGGCGCGCGAGCTGGCCTTCGACCCGCGCCGCCCGCGGAGGAGCTGAACCATGCGCGACGACGAGATTCTGATCGGCACTCTCATGGAAGACAGCTGGCTGACCCTTGAACAGGTCGCCGCCGCCTGCCGCGTCGAGCCCGCCTGGCTGATGCGCCATCTCGACGCCGGCCTGTTCCCGCACGCCGAGAGCGTCGCGGGCATCTGGCGCTTTTCCGGCGCCGCCCTGGCGCGCGCGCGGCGCATGCGCCAGATCGAGCGCGATTTCGACGCGGTACCGGAACTCGCCGCCCTGGTGGCCGATCTACTGGAGGAAATGGACGCGCTGCGCGCCCGCTTGCGCCGCGGCGGCTTCGGCTAGCGGTCAGGAGCCGGCATGGACACCCAAGTCTGGCGGCGCCACGCCTGGGCCAACCGCCTGCAGTCGCTGCTGCTGGTCGCGACGCTGCTTGGCATCAACGCCCTGGCGGGCATGCTGCTGCTCGGCGGAGACGGCTTGTGGATCGCCCTCGGCGCGGGACTGCTGGCGCTGCTGATCGAGCCGGCGGCCGGCATGCGCCTCGGCCTGCGCTTGTACGGCGCGCGGCCGATCGGCCGTTGGGAGGCTCCGGATCTCTGGCGCCTGGTCGAGGAGATCGCCGCGCGCGCCGGGCTGCCGGCGGTGCCGGCGCTGCATTACGTCGCCAGTCCGCTCATCAACGCCTTCGCCCTCGGTCGACGCGATAACGCCGCGATCGCGCTCACCGACGGACTGCTGCGCGCCCTCGCGCCGCGCGAGATCGCCGGCGTGCTGGCCCACGAGGTATCCCACATCGCCCATGGCGATCTGCGCGTCATGGGGCTCGCCGATTTCGTCAGCCGGCTCACCAGCCTCTACGCCCTCGCCGGGCAGTTGCTGCTCCTGCTCGCGCTGCCCTGGTGGCTGGCCGGCGCCGCCGAGATCAACTGGACGGCGCTGCTGCTACTCTGGGCCGCGCCCTACATCGCCATGCTGGCGCAGCTCGGCCTTTCGCGCGTGCGCGAGTTCGACGCCGATCTTTCTGCCGCCGCCCTCACCGGCGATCCGCTCGGGCTGGCGAGCGCGCTCGCGCGCATCGACCGCGCCGGGCGCTCCTGGCGCGGACTGCTGCTGCCGGGCTGGGGTAATCCGGAACCTTCCTGGCTGCGCACCCATCCCGCCACCGAGGAACGTATCCGCCGCCTGCGCGCGATGCAGCCGGCGCCGCGCCCGACCTGGGACATCGTGGCGCCCTGGCCGTCTGGCGGCTTCGACGCTTTCCCTGTACGCTCCGCCCCGCGCTGGCGCCTCGGTGGTCACTGGTGGTAGCGGCAACCTTCCACAACCACGGTGATTTCCGATGAAACAGCACCTCGATGAACTGCTGCTCCGCCTCCAGTCCCTGCAGGACGAGATCGAGGAGGAGTACCGCCAGCGGCGCGAGGAGTTCGAGCAGAAGCGCGCCGAACTGGCGGGCGAGTTCCTGCGCCAGCAGCGGCGTTACAAGATGGGGCTGTTCCGCTTCCTGCGCCGCACGCGCCTGCTGGTGCTGCTCACCGCCCCGGTGATCTACGCGGGCTGGATTCCCTTCCTGCTGATGGACCTGTTCGTCACGCTCTACCAGGCGGTCTGCTTCCCGATCTACAAGATTCCCAAGGTGCGGCGCGCCGACTACATCGTCTTCGACCGCGAGGGCCTGCCCTATCTCAACGCCATCGAGAAGTTCAACTGCTTCTACTGCTCCTACGGCAACGGCGTCGCCGCCTACACCCGCGAGGTGGCCGCGCGCACCGAGCAGTACTGGTGTCCGATCAAGCACGCGCGCCGCCTCAAGGCCGCCCACGAGCGCTATCCGCATTTCTTCGACTACGGCGACGCCGAGGCCTTCCGCCAGGGCCTGGCGCGCCTGCGCAAGCAGTACGAGGACGGCGATCGGCCGCGCTGAAGCATCCCGACGGCCGCTGGGAGGTGCTGGGCGACAGCTTCGTCAAGATTTTCGACGCGCGTCGCGCCCGGCTCAACCAGTACGACAGCGACATGGTCGGCGCCCAGGGCATCCGCCTGCACCTGCTGCCCGCCGGCGAACAGTTCGAGCCGAAGCGCGGGCGCGCGACGCTGCCCGGCGGCTGACGGCGATAGATTCGCCTCGGGGTGCCATAGGCAATTTCACCCTGGCCGGATTTCGGCTTGCGGTATATTGGCCACGCCGGGACGGCGCCTGGGGAGGGGCCACCCGGCGTCTCCACGACGAAGAAGACATCAGGGGGATCGACGATGAGCCATGCGAACCGGAGCGGCCGGCGGCTGTTGGCCGCGCTGGCGTTCCTGTGCTGCCTGCCGGCGGCCATGGCCGGCGAGCTGCGGCTCGCCCTGGCCAATTCGACCTGCGACGCGATGAAGCGGGTCGGCGACCTCTACCGCCGGAACCGCGCGGTGGAGATCGGCTACATCTGCAAGTCCTCGGGACTGCTGGCCAAGGGCCTGGCCGGTGGCGCCCTGGCGGCGGACATCTTCGTCTCGGCCAATGCGGAATGGATGGACTACGTCGTCGACAAGGGCTTGGTGGCGCGGGCGAACGTCGCCAGTCCGTGGGGCAATGCCCTCGTCCTCGCCGTGCCCGCCGGCAGTCCGCTGCGGATCGAGCGCTGGGATGAGCTGGCGATGCCGCGGGTGCGGAAGATCCTGATCGGCGACCCGAGCAACGCGCCCTTCGGCCGCTACGCCAAGCAGGCGCTGGAGGCGGCCGGCCTCTGGGAGCGCGTCAAGGACAAGATCGAGACGCGCAAGAACATCGAGCTGCTCGCCGAGTCCCTCGCCGCCGCCGATGCCGGCACCGCCGGCATCCTGTTCAAGTCGAACCTGACCGACCGGCTGCGGGAAACCCTGGCCGTGAACCAGAGCTGGCACCAGCCGATCCGCTATTACCTGGCGCCGCTCGACGCGGCCGCCGACAACGCCGAGCTGGCGCCCTTCCTGGGCTTCCTGCGCGGCCGCGCGGCGCGCGAGATCTTCCGCGCCGAGGGCTTCGACTCGGAGCCGCGCTAGCGCGCAACGGCATGCCGGCCCTCTTCAGGAACTGTTCGCTGTTCAAGCAGCTGATCGTGCCGATGCTGGTGGTCGGCGCCATCGGCATCGGCGCGCTGATCGCCTCCGCCCTGGTGCTGCAGGGCTCGGTGGTGGCGGTCGGCGAGTCCTCCTCGCTGGGCAGCGAATTGCTGCGCCGCCTGCAGGAGGCCGACAAGACGATCGCCAACGTGCGCGTCCTCAGCTTCAAGCATCTGGCGACCGAGAGCGCGGAGGCGATGGACCGCACCGGCCAGGCGCTGGCCGACCAGAAACGCGCGCTCGCGACCGAACTGGCGGGGCTTGGCGATTTGTGCGCCGAGCAGGCTCCCGCGGTGCTGGACGAGATCGAGACCATGACGCGGGCCATCGAGGACTACTTCGGCCGCGTCGACGAGGCCGTGCGGCTCAGCCGCGAATTCGAGAAGGAGCAGGCCTTCGTCCTGGTGTTCGAGACGGAAAGCCGGCACCTGGCGGCGATCCGCGATTCCCTGCGCGTATTGACGCGCCACGCCTTCGAGGACATCGCCGCCAGCCGCGAAAACCTGCTCGGCTCGGCCGAAAGGAACCTGCGCGCCACCATCGCGATCGGCATCCTCGGCGGCCTCGCCCTGCTGTTCATCGCCTCCTTCGTCTCGGGACGCACCAGCACGCGGCTCGCCGGCCTGCTGGACTGGTCCCGCCGCATCGCCGCCGGCCACCTCGACGCCCCGGCGGTCGCGACGGCCCGCGACGAGGTGGGGCAACTCGCCAACGCCATGGGCGACATGGTGCGGAGCCTGGCCGCCTCGCGCCGCGCCCTGGAAGCCGCCAAGCACGAGGCGGAGGGCGTCGCCGAAAGGCTGCGGCTCTACGCCAACGCCTTCGACAACAGCGGCGAGGCGATGCTGATCACCGACCGCCGCAACCGCATCCTCAACGTCAATGCGGCATTCACGCGGCAGACCGGCTACGCGCTGGCGGAGGTGGCCGGCCAGGACCCGAAGATACTCGCCTGCGGCCGCACGCCGCCCGCGACGCTGGAGGAAATGTGGCGCGAGCTGCGCGACAAGGGCTTCTGGCAGGGCGAGCTGTGGGACCGCAAGAAGAGCGGCGAGGTCTATCCGAAATGGACCTCGATCTCCTCGATCCGCGACGAGGCGGGCGCGGTGATGTTCTATCTGGCCACCTACTCGGACATCAGCGAGCGCAAAGCCAACGAGGCGCGCATCGACTATCTGGCCCACCACGACGCACTCACCGGACTGATCAACCGCTACAACCTGGAGAACCGCCTCGGCCAGGTGCTGCTCTCCGCGCAGCGCGACCGGCTGCGCACCGCGGTGCTGTTCATCGACATGGATCGCTTCAAGACGATCAACGACACCCTCGGCCATCACGTCGGCGACCAGCTTCTGATCGAGGTGGCGCGGCGCCTGCGCGCCTGCGTGCGCGAGAGCGATATCGTCGCCCGCCTCGGCGGCGACGAGTTCGTCGTCGTGCTCACTGCCCTCGGCGGCGACATGGACGCGGCGCCGGTCGCGGACAAGATCCTGCGCGCGCTGAGCGACCCCTACGCCATCGAGGGCGCGGTGCTGCATTCGAGCCCGAGCATCGGCGTCGCCATCGCGCCCAACGACGGCCAGGACGGCGCCAGCCTGATGAAGAACGCCGATACCGCCATGTACCACGCCAAGGCGCACGGCCGCAACAACGTCCAGTTCTTCACAGCGGCGATGAACGCCGCCGCCAGCGAGCGCCTGGCCCTGGAGAACGACCTGCGCCAGGCGATGCAGGAGGGACTGCTGAGTCTGCACTACCAGCCGCAGGTGCGCGCCGCCGACGGGCGCTGCTTCGGCGTCGAGGCGCTGGTGCGCTGGCGCCACCCGGAACGCGGCGACGTCTCGCCGCTGCAGTTCATCCCGATCGCCGAGGAATCCGGCCTGATCGACATCCTCGGCACCTGGGTGCTCGACGAGGCCTGCCGCCAGCTGGGCGCCTGGCGGCAGGCGGGCATCGGCGGGCTGCGCATGGCGGTCAACCTCTCCGCCCACCAGCTGCGCACGCAGAGCCTGGTGCGGCGCGTCGCCGACGCGCTGGAACGCCACGGACTCAAGGGGGAAGATCTCGAACTGGAGATCACCGAATCCGCCGCCATGGAAAATCCCGAATGCGCCATCGACCAGCTGCAGGCGCTGCGCGAGCTCGGCGTCCAGCTCGCCATCGACGACTTCGGCACCGGATATTCCTCCCTCGCCTACCTGAAGCGCCTGCCGATCCAGGTGCTCAAGCTCGACCGCAGCTTCGTGCGCGACATCGAAATCGACCGGAGCGACGCCGACATCAGCGCCGCCTCCCTGGCCCTCGCCCACAACCTCGGCCTCAAGGTCGTCGCCGAGGGCGTCGAAACCCCGGGCCAGCGCGACTTCCTCGTGCGCCACGGCTGCGACTACCTGCAGGGCTACCTCTACAGCAGGCCGCTGCCGGCCGAGGCGGCGGGGGATTTCATACGCGCGAATCTGCGCTAGGACATCGATCGTTCCGGCAACAAAAGACGGCGTGAACGCAGGGAATCCCCGTTGGAGTCTTGGGACGGTGAGCGTGCCGAACGCCAACCACGGCTTTCGTGGAGGCCGACCGGCGGTAGCCGGTCAAGCGCAGCGGCCGGAATAAAAGTCGGCGCCGGCGGGACGGTGGCTGCGGCAGCGATGCCCGGTCGCCGCGCGGCGACTTGCGGAATTCGGTGAATCGCCGGAGCCATGGCCTGGCGAACATGACAGTCTCGCTAGCTACCACTTTGGGCTGGTAGCGCGCCGGGGAGGCCGATGTGGCGCTCTTTTCCCGAGCTTCGCCGGGCCGTCCATTCCGCCGCCAAGGCCCGCATGGCCTGAATCGCGGCCTGCCGGCCAGGGACGGCCATCATCGCCTAAATCCATAGCAAGACCATGGCGCTGGAGCGTATTACTTTAATTAAGTATTTGAAAAATATAAAAAATTCTTGATTTCCCGTATTTCTGGCCTACCCTTGCCCAAGGCGTACCGGTTTCCGGGTAGTGACCGCGCCTGAACCTCATGTTTACCAATTCATCATGGGAGACGGACATGAACGGCATGCAAACAAGGCTTACCTGTTTCATCGTTGTGCTGGGCTCTACCCTGGGCGGCGTTGCCCTGGCCGCGGAGAATCCCGTCGTGGCCGAGGGCCGGCAGCTCTACGAGGAATACAACTGCGGCGAATGCCACGGCGCGGACGGCAAGAGCGGCAAGACGGCCAAGGTGCCGCCGCTGGCCGGCATGCGCATGGACGACATCTACATCAAGACCAAGCGCTACATCGAAAGCAGCGCCCATGAGGACGTGCTGCGCGGCTGCGGCGAGGTCCCCAATCACGTCCAGATCAAGCGCATCGCCGAGTACGTGGCGACCTTGCCGCGCTAGCGGGGACTTGCGGCGGCGGGATCGGTCGATTCCGCCCGGAGCAGGCTACTGGGGCGGCGATTCGTTTTACCCCCTTGTCCTCGCGCGAACCCATCCTCCTGTTCGCGCGGGGATTTTTTTCGCCCTCCGATCTGCCAAAAGTCGGCGTGATCGCAGGGAATCCCCGTGGGAGTCGGGAACGGCAGGAGGGATCAGTAGAGGCGGAAGGCCGCGCTCGCCGCGCGCCAGAGCGTCTCGTCCGGGCCGGCCAGCGCGTCGAGGTCGGCGGGCGTCGCCGCCGGATCGTCCACCCACTCGCGCAATAGCGGGCCGCCGTTGATCAGGTCGATGGCGAGGCGGTCGCGTTCGTATTCGTAGGGGAAGTCGCGCCACAGTGGGTAGTCCGGTTGCAGGCGCCGGATCGCCTTGAAGGCGAGCGCCATCAGGCGCCAGGGGTGGAAGGCGGCGTGGTCGTAATGCGCCGGGTCCTCGACGTGGATCTGGATGCCCTGGCAGAGCTGGCCGGCGTGCTTGTGGAAGGTGGGCTCGAACCAGCAGGGGCGCAGCTTGCAGCCCGCCAGCCACCGTGGCGCCAGCGCCGACATTTCCTGAAGCAGCGCGGCGGCGTCGATGTCCGGCGCGCCGAAGAGTTCGAGGGGACGCGTCGTGCCGCGCCCCTCGGAGAGCGTCGTGCCTTCGAGCATCACCGTGCCGGCGTAGCAGCGCGCCATCGACAGGTTGGGCGCGTTCGGGCTCGGGTTGATCCAGCTGCGTTCCAGCAGCGGCCAGCCGTGGCCGGGCGCGGCGTCGGGCTGCCAGCCTTCCATCGCGATGACCTCGCATTCGACGTCGAGCCCGAGCGTGGCGACGAACCAGCGCGCCAGTTCGCCCATGGTCAGGCCGTGGCGCATCGGCAGCGGCCCGGCGCCGACGAAGCTTTCCCAGCCGGCGCGCAGCAGCGTGCCCTCGACGGGACGGCCGGCGGGGTTGGGGCGGTCGAGCACCCAGACCGCCTTGCCGTGGGCGGCGGCGGCTTCGAGCACGTAGCGCAGCGTGGTGATGAAGGTGTAGATGCGGCAGCCGAGGTCCTGCAGGTCCACGAGCAGCACGTCGAAGGTATCCATCATCGCGGCGGTCGGCCGGCGCACCTCGCCGTAGAGGCTGAACACCGGGATGCCGAGGGCCGGATCGAGGAAGTCGGGCGACTCCATCATGTTGTCCTGCTTGTCGCCGCGCAGGCCGTGCTGCGGACCGAAGGCGGCGGTGAGCTTGATTTCGGGCAGGGCGGCCCGATTCCCGAGTGCGTCGAGCGCGTGGGTCAGCTCGCGCGTGGTCGAGGCCGGATGGGCGAGCAGGGCGACGCGCCGGCCGGCGAGGGGGCGGCGCAGCGCGGGTTCCGCGACGAGGCGTTCCAGCCCGAATCTCATGGCTTCATGGCCAGTGCGAGGGACGGAAACCGAGCGCGCCGAGGCTCAGCACGAAGCCGGCGTGGTGGTGGAAGTCGGGCTTGCCCGGCGGGTGGGCGAGTGCCCAGTAGCCCAGATGGCCTCCCTCGGCTTCGAGAATGGCGGCGACGGCGATGCGCAGGGTGACGTCCGCCTTGCGCCAGCGGGGCGGGATGGCGGCCTCGGGCAGCGTCGCGCTCAGCTTCATCAGGTCGGCGTCGCGGTCGAAGGAGAGGGCGGGGGGCGGGCAGTCGCACGGAGCGGCGTCGCGCTGCCGCGTGTCGGCGAAGTCGTAGACGGCCCACTGGCCCGAGGGCGAGAAGTTGAATTCGCGGTAGCCGGCCTGGCCGACGGCGCCGAGGAACAGCTCGCAGCAGGTGGTCTTCCAGAGCGCGTCGGCGGGGGCGGGCGCGTGCGGCGTCGGCACGCGCAGGTCGAGATTCAGGCCGTGGATCGCGTAGGCGACGGCGAGCCCGCCGCCGGCGGCGCGCGTCAGCGTCGCGTCCACGCGCTGGTGGAAGCGCGCGGGGTTCGCGGCGTGGGCCACGAGGGAAACATGGACCGACTGCGCCACGTCAGCTCCGGCCGGCGACGACTTTCTGGCATTGCTCGCCGAGACCCGCCACGCCGAGGCGCACGACGTCGCCGGCCTTGAGGAACTGGGGCGGATTCATGCCGAGGCCGACGCCGGGCGGCGTGCCGGTGCAGATCACGTCGCCGGGCATGAGGGTCATGAACTGGGAGATGTAGCTGACCAGGTGGGCGCAGGAGAAGATCATCTGGTCGGTATTGCTGTCCTGGCGCATGACGCCGTTCACCTCGCACCAGACGCGCAGGCGCTGCGGGTCCTTGACCTCGTCGGCGGTGACCAGCCAGGGGCCGATCGGCGCGAAGGTATCGCAGCCCTTGCCCTTGTCCCAGCCGCCGCCGCGCTCCTTCTGGAAGTGGCGTTCGGAAACGTCGTGGAAGCACACGTAGCCGGCCAGATAGGACAGCGCCTTGTCCTCCGGGACGTAGCGCGCCTCCCTGCCGATGACGAGGCCGAGCTCGGCCTCCCAGTCGGTCTTGGTCGAGCCGCGCGGCAGCACGATGTCGTCGCACGGGCCGTTGATCGCCGTGGTGGCCTTCATGAACAGCACGGGCTCGGCGGGGATCGCCGCGCCGGTTTCCTTGGCGTGGTCGCGATAGTTGAGGCCGACGCCGACGATCTTGGAAATGCCGGTGAAGGGCACGCCGAGGCGTGGCTTGCCGCGGACCAGCGGCAGCGTCGCCGGGTCGATGGCGGCGAGGCGCTTCCTGCCGGCGGGGGAAAGCTCGGCCCAGCCGATGTCGGCGCAGTGGGCGGAAAGGTCGCGCAGCCTGCCCTGCGCGTCGATCAGGCCGGGCTTCTCGCGGCCCCTGGCGCCATGGCGGACGAGTTTCATCGGCGGCTCCTTATTTCTTGCCGAGGCCGCCGAGCAGGGCGGCGACGGGGCGCAGCGGGCGCCGCGGCGCCGGCGCCGATTTCTCGCCGTGCTTCGCTTCCGCGGCGGCGGCGGGTTCGCCATCCTTCGGTTCGTAGGGCTTGGAAAAATCGAAGCCGTCGGCGGCGATCATCGGCTGGCGCGGCACGCGCGGCAGGTGGCCGGCGGGCGACGGCAGGCGGTCGACGCGTGTCTTCGGGCCGTGGCCGACCTTCGGCTCGTGCTTGTGGCCGTGGCCGCGCGGCTCCCGCTCGCGGCGGATCGGCGCGCCGGGCTCGAAGCCGGGCACGGCGACCTGCTCGATCTTGAACTTGGTGAGCCGCTCGATGTCGGCGAGCTGCTTCATTTCCTCCGGCGCGACCAGCGAGGTCGCCTCGCCCTTCTTGCCGGCGCGGCCGGTGCGGCCGATGCGATGGACGTAGTCCTCGGCGACGCGCGGCAGTTCGTAGTTGATGACGTGGGGCAGATCGTCGATGTCGAGGCCGCGCGCGGCGACGTCGGTGGCGACCAGCACGCGCGCGGCGCCCGACTTGAAGGCTTCGAGCGCCTTGGTGCGGTCCTGCTGGCTCTTGTCGCCGTGGATCGCCGTGGCGTTGACGCCCTCGCGCTCCAGCCAGGTCGCCAGGCGGCTGGCGCCGAACTTGGTGGCGACGAACACCAGCACCTGCGTCATGGAGGGATCTTCGAGCAGGTGCTTGAGCAGGTGGCGCTTGTTGTCGGCTGCCACCGGATGCACGCGGTGGGTGATGGTTTCGGAGACCTGGTTGCGGCGCGCCACCTCGATCAGTTGCGGATTCTTGAGCATCGCGTCGGCGAGCTTCTTGATTTCGTCGGAGAAGGTGGCGGAGAACAGCAGGCTCTGGCGCGTCTTCGGCAAGAGCGCGAGGATGCGCTTGATGTCGGGGATGAAGCCCATGTCGAGCATGCGGTCGGCCTCGTCGAGGACGAGGAACTCGACGGAACCGAAGCTCACGGTTTTCTGTTCGACGTGGTCGAGCAGGCGGCCGGGGGTGGCGACGACGACCTCGCGGCCCTCCTTGAGCTCGGCGATCTGCGCCTTCATGTCCACGCCGCCGTAGATGCAGACCGAGCGCAGGCCGAGGTGCTTGCTGTAGGTCTTGACCGATTCCTGCACCTGCATCGCCAGCTCGCGCGTCGGCGCGAGGATCAGCGCGCGCACCGGGTGGCGCGCCGGCGAGGGCGAGCTGTTGGCGTGGCGCGCCAGCCTGTGCAGCAGCGGCAGCGTGAAGCCGGCGGTCTTGCCGGTGCCGGTCTGGGCGCCGCCCATGACGTCGTGGCCGGCGAGCACGATCGGGATCGCCTGCGCCTGGATCGGGGTGGGTTCGGTATAGCCGGCCTCATGCACGGCCTTGAGAATTTCGGGCGCCAGCCCGAGATCGCTGAATTTCACTGATGGACTCCGGTTGCGTTGCGCGCCCATTGGCTTTTCCGTGGCCCGGAAAAGCGGGTGCCGGCTCAGGCGGGGCAACTGGGGAATGGCGGTGATGCCGCGAAACCGCGTCCAACCGGCAGGACGCGGGCCGATTCTACGGCAAAAAGCCGGCGCTCAGCCGGTCGGTGTCGTCGCGCCGACCACCACGCCCTGGATCGCGGCGAGCTGGATGAGGATGCGGTCGCGCAGCTCGAACAGCCGCTGCAGGCGCTGCCGCGCCAGCGCCTGCTCGCCGCTCTCCATCAGGCGCAGGATCTCGCCGCCGACGCGGTGGATCTCCTCGTGGATCGGTCCGATGGCGGCGAATTCCGCCAGCGCGGCGTAGCGCTCGCTGCCGCCGCCGTGGTACCACTGGCCGAAGCGGCACTGGCGGTGGTCGGCGATGCGGTCGGCGGAACCGGGACGCACGCCGCTCTCGACGATGCGCGTCACCGTCTTCACCCACTTGAGATGGTCGCTCTGGGCGATGAGCAGGGGAAAGTCGGCGAGGTTCCAGGTCTTGTCGGCCCAGGCCTGCCATTGCGGGTCGGGCTGGTAGTGGCGCGTCCAGTGGATCACGTCGGCCGCCGGCATCGGCCGGGCGATGCCATAGCCCTGCGCCACGTCGCAGCCGAGGCGCAGCAGCATGATGCCGTGCTCGGCCGATTCGACGCCCTCGCCGACCAGGCGGCGGCGGAACACCTGGGAGAGGCCGACGATGCCCTCGACGATGGCGAGATCCTCCGGGTTGTCGAGCAGGTCGCGCACGAAGGACTGGTCGATCTTGATGGTGTTCACCGGCAGGCGCTTGAGGTAGGAGAGCGAGGAATAGCCGGTGCCGAAGTCGTCGAGGGAGAAGCCGATGCCGAGTTCCTGGCACTTGCGGATGGTCTCGCGCACGCCGTCGATGTTGCTCAGGGCGGCGGATTCGAGGATCTCGAATTCGAGCAGTTCGGGCGGCACCTCGGGGTGCTTTTCCAGCAGCCGGCGCAGCGAGTCGGCGAAGCCGAAGGACTGCAGCTTGCGCGCCGAGACGTTGACGCTCACCGACATGCGCAGGCCGGCGTCGAGCCAGCGCCCGATCTGGCGCAGCGCCGCGCGGATCACCCAGTCGTCGATCTCGGCGATGAATTCCGTCTGTTCGACGAGGGGCAGGAATTCCCCCGGCAGCACCAGGCCGCGCAGCGGATGCTGCCAGCGGATCAGCGCCTCGCAGCCGGTCACGCGGCCCTGGCGCATGTCCACCTTGGGCTGGTAGTGGAGGACGAATTCGTCGGCCGCGAGCGCCTGGCGCAGGCGCTCCATGTCGTTCTGGCGCGACTGCGCCTCGCGGTCCTGGCCGGCGTCGAACAGGCTGTAGCGGCTGCGGCCGGCGCGCTTGGCCTGGTACATCGCCTGGTCGGCGTGGCGCAGCAGCGATTCCGGATCGGCCTCGTCGAGCGGATAGATGGTGATGCCGATGCTCGCCGAAACCTGCAGCCGGTGCTCCTCGATGTCGAAGGGCTGTTCCAGCACGTCCATGATGCGTTCGAGGATCGTTTCGAGCTCGTCCATGTCGGCGAGGTCGGTGAGCAGCAGGACGAATTCGTCGCCGCCGAGGCGGGCCACGGTGTCCACCTCGCGCAGGACGATCTCCAGGCGCCGCGCGACGCCGATCAGCAGCAGGTCGCCGACCTCGTGGCCGTGCTCGTCGTTGATCGGCTTGAAGCAGTCGAGATCGAGGAAGCAGACCGCGAGCAGGTTGCCGCCGCGCTGGGCCAGGGCGACGCTCTGGTGCAGGCGGTCGGAGAGCAGGGCGCGGTTGGGCAGTTGCGTGAGCGGGTCGTAGTGCGCCATGTGTTCGAGGCGCTCCTGGCTGTGGCGCAGGCTGGTGACGTCGTTGAACACCGCGACGTGGTGGGTGAGCTGGCCGGCGGGATCGCGCACGGCGGCGATTTCGAGCATCTCGACGAAGAACTCGCCGTTCTTGCGGCGGTTCCAGATCTCGCCGCGCCAGTGGCCGGTCTCGACGATCGACTGCCAGAGCTCGTGGTAGAAGGCCGCGCTCTGCCGGCCGGACTTGAGGATGCTCGGGTCCTTGCCGATCGCCTCCGCGCGACTGTAGCCGGTGATCTCGCTGAAGGCGTCGTTCACCTCCAGGATCCGGTTGTCCGGGCCGGTGATCAGTATGCCGTCGTGGGAATGCTCGAAGACGCTGGCGGCCAGGCGCAGCCTGGTTTCCGCCTGGCGGCGCGCGTGGTTCTCCGCCGCCAGCTCGTCGGCCTGGCGCCTGGCTTCGATCATTTGCCGGCCGATGGTGCGATTGAGGGCGCGAAAGCGCGCGGCCAGCAGCAGCGCGAGCGCCAGGGCGGCGAACAGGCCGGCGATGATCGCCAGCTGGTGGCGGCTGACGAACTCGCGCCAGGAAAGCTCCGGCGGGCTGTCGTAGGGTGGTTCGCGCAGCAGGCGCATCAGGTCGCGCACCGCCTGGTAGTCGGCGGGAATCGCCCAGCCGTGGTAGTCGCCGCGCAAGGCGGCGTCGCTGCCCTGCGGCATTTCGAGCAGGGCGACGGCGACCTGCTTGGCCAGCGTCATCGAGGTGCGCTGGGCCATGGCGAAGGGCCATTCCGGATAGAGCGCGGTCGTCAGCGCGTGCGGATACTCGTGCTGCTGGCGCGGGTTCAGCACGCGCAGGGCGTCGCGGTCGATGCGCCCCTCCTGGTGCATGTGCTCGATCAGGCCGCTGCGCACGAAGCCGGCGTCGGCGCGGCCTTCCAGCACCTCAAGCACCGCCAGGTCCTGCGGCTCGCCGGTGAAATGGATCCGCAGGTCGGCGGCCGGGTCGATGCCGCGCGCGAGCAGTTCGCCGGCCTGGGACTGATAGGCGCCGAGCCACTGCTGGCCGACGGCGGCGACGCGCTGGTCCTTGAGGTCGGCCAGTTCGCGCAGATCCCGGCGGTCGGCGCGCACGATGACGACGCCGCCGAACTCCTTGAGCGGGCGCAGGTTCCAGGCGTTGACCAGGGTGGCGATGCGATTGACGCGGTATTCGGCTTCGAGGAAGACGTAGTGGGATGGATTGGTCAGGATGAATTCGAACCTGCCCTGCGCCGTCGCCTCGTTGAGCTCGTGCATTTCCAGCGGCACGAAGCGGAAGCGGTGGCCCGGCACGGTGCGCGAGAGATAGTCCGCGGTCGGCTGCCAGGCGGCGAGCGTCTGTTCCGCGGAGCGGATGGTCAGCACGCCGATGTCGATTTGCGTCGGCGCCGCCGCAAGCGCGGGCGGGCACGCCGCCAGCGCGAGCCCGCCGGCCAGCAGCCGCATGCCGGTACGCAGTCGGAACAAAAGGACGCTGGGTTTCATCGCGGCGTGGGCATGGCCGGCACGCGGGCCGGAATGCCATCCACTATCCAGTCTTTGGTAATAGATGGTCATTGACTGGAATCAATTCCCCGGCAGGAATCCGGCGGTGCCGGTTCCTGCGGGAGCGGGCCCGGAGCGGAAACCCGCGGATGGCCGTCAGGCCATTTTCCCCTTGCCGGCGGGCAGGGGCGGCGTGTCCGCCCGGGATTGGGCGGCGGCTTCCTTCTTCGCCGGCGCCTCCTCGGCCTTGGCTTCGCCCTTGGCCTCGGCCGCCGCGGGCTCGCCCTCGGCGGGCTTTTTCTTCTTCGCCAGCGGGTCGGGACGCGGCACGGTCGGCGCCACGATCTCGATGTTGTTCTCGCGCATGTAGGCGTCCATGTCGCGCCAGCCGGTGAACACCGCGGCCTTCTGCGCCTTCGGGTTCAGGGTGTAGCAGTCCTCCAGCGCGCGGCCGCTGTGGCGGCAGGCGCCGCCGATGGCGCGGCCTTCCGCCTCCTTGGCGGCGGCGGCCTGGGCGGGCGTTTCCAGGCCGAGCTGGTCGCAGCCGAGCAGGAGCCCGCAGAGCGGGGCGAGGATGAGGGTTCGGGCGGCTTTTCGCATGGGGCGGTGGTGGCGGGACGGGCGGACAGGCAGCGCTCTGCGGAGTTTACGGCAATGGCGCCGGAATCTTTATTTCCGTTGGGCGTCGCGCACCTGCCCGGCCAGGGCGCGCAGCTCGGCGGCCGAGAGCCTGGCGGCGCCCTGGCCCTTGAACAGCAGCCAGAGGATCGCGCCGTTCGCCAGCACCAGCGCCACTTCCAGGTAGAGGATGGCGGCGACGAGCTGGCGCTGCGAGTTGTCGGCGAAGATGAAATAGAAGCCCTCGAAGGTCGGCAGGGCGGCGCGGGTGATCGCCGTGTAGTTCTGGAAGGGCGGGAACAGCACCACCAGCATCAGGTTGAGGGCCACCAGCCAGAGCACGCCGCGCTGGTAGCGGTTGCCGCCCGGCATGGCCTTGCCGAGCGGGCGCTCGCGCAGCAGCAGCCAGGCGATGCAGGCGTTGATCAGCACGACGATGACTTCGAGGGCGAGAAAGTCGGCGTTGATGACACGGTTCGCCTGGCCGGCGAAGACGAAGTAGAAGCCGTCGAAGGTCGGCACGTTGCCGCGCTGCAAGCTCAGGTAGTCGTGGGGCGGGAACAGCAGCATCAGCGCCAGGTTGGCGGCGGCGATGGCGAGGGCGACGGCTTGCGGACGGTTCATGGCGGGCGGCGGGCTGGCGGAAGCCGTAGGGTAAAGGAGAAGCCTCCGGCCCGCAACGCGGGCAGGGGCTCTCGATATACACTGGCGCTCCTCGCCATCCAGGGTCCGGCCCATGAAACTGTTGCCCGTTCCGCTCCTCGCCGCTCTTCTGTTCGCCTGCCCGCCCGGCGCCGTGGCCGCCGAGCCGGTCAAGGCCGCCAAGCCCGCCAAACCGGCCAAGGCCGCCAAGCCGGCCAAGACGCCGCCCGCGCCGCAGCCGCCGCAGGAGCTCGTGCTGCGCCACGCCCTTTCCGGCGCGCCGCTCGACAAGCTGGCAACGCTGGTGCTGCGCTTCAACGACGAGGAGGCCAAGCTCAAGAGCGGCGCCGGACGCATCGTGCTGGAGGACGCCCAGGGCGTGGCCGACAAGGCGCGCCTGCCCCAGCTCGCGCTGTTCGACCAGGACGACGCCCCGACGCTGTTCGACACCCGGCCGCGCTTCCGCCCGCTGCACCAGGTGATGGAGGCCGGCCGGCAGCGCTTCGACATCAAGCAGTTCTACCCGCAGATGGTCGACGCGGTGGACGACCTCGCCGGCAAGATGCAGGCGCTGCCCATGGCGCTGTCGCTGCCGGTGCTGTTCTACAACAAGGAGGCCTTCGCCAAGGCGAAGCTCGACCCGAACCATCCGCCCAAGACCTGGTGGGAGCTGCAGGAAACCGCCGGCGCCCTGCGCGACGCCGGCTTCAAGTGCCCGCTGACGAGCTCGCGCTTCGCCTGGGTGCATGTGGAGAACGTCGCGTCCCAGCACGGCGAGCCGCTGGTGGCCAGGGAGGGCCGGCAGGAGCGGCTCGCCCTCAACAACATGGTGAACGTCAAGCACATCGCCCTGCTGACGAGCTGGTACAAGAGCAAGTACTTCATCTACTCCGGCCCCGGCCGCGAGGGCGACGAGCGCTTCGCCAGCGGCGAATGCGCGATGCTGACCGGCGAATCCGCCCTCTACGCGCGGCTGGCGCGGGAAAAGCCGGACTTCCCCCTCGGCGTCGCCGTGCTGCCCCACTACGACGACGTCTACGGCGCGCGGCCGGTCAACGTGCTGCCCGACGGCGTCGCGCTCTGGGTGCTCGCCGCCGACAAGAAGCCCGAGCTGCAGGCGATCGCCCGCTTCGTCGCCTTCCTGCTCAAGCCCGAGGTGCAGGGCGAGTGGGTGCGCGCCACCGGCTACCTGCCGATGACGCCCGCCGGCGTGCAGGCGCTGCGCGAGTCGGGCGTCGATCCGGCGCTGCTCGACCGCGCCGAGCGCCGCCTGTCGATGAGCCAGCGCGATTCCGCGCGCACCAGGAACGGCAACGGCCACGATCGCAGCCGCATCCGCGCCATCCTCAACGAGGAGATCGAGTTCGTCTGGGGCGACAAGAAGCCGGCCAAGGAGGCTCTCGACACCGCCGTGCTGCGCGCCGCGCCGGTCTTCGCGCCGCAGGAAGTCGCCAAGACGGCCAGGCGTTGATCCGCTACCCGCGCATCGTCGCCCACCGCTGCGGCGGCGCGCTGGCGATGGAGAACTCCCGCGCCGGCCTGGAAGCCGCCGCGCGGCTCGGCTGCCGCGCCGTCGAGTTCGACGTCATGCTGACGGCCGACCGCGTGCCCATCCTCATGCACGACGAGACCCTCGACCGCAGCACGCGCTGCCGGGGGCGCGTCGCCGAACTGGCCTTCGCCGCGATCCGCGCCGGCGATCCGGCGGTGCCGACGCTCGCCGAGGCCATGGCGGACTGCCGCCGCCTCGGCCTGTGGACCAACGTCGAGCTCAAGCCCGCCGCCGGCCACGAGGAAGAGACCGGCGCCGTCGTCGGCGCCTGGCTCGCCGCCCACTGGGACGGCAAGGGCGTGGTTTCCTCCTTCTCCGAAAAGTCGGCGCTGGCGGCACGGTGCGCGCTGCCCGACGCCGCCTTCGCCATGCTTTTTGAGGCTTTGCCGGCGGACTGGCAGGTCGTCTGCGCCCGCCTCGACGCCGCCGCCGTGCATCTCGACGCCGGCCACGCGCCGGCCGCCGCCGCGCGGCTGGCCGCCGCCGGCCTGCCCTGGGCCTGCTACACGGTGAATACCCGCGCCGAGGCGGAGCGCCTGTTCGCCCTCGGCTGCGCCGCCGTGTTCACCGACCGCCCCGACCTCTGGCGGGCGGAGGAGATGTAGTCAGGCGACGATCTCGTCCGTCGCGCGCACCGTCGCGAACAAGCCGTGCAGGGCCGCGAGATAGGCCGCCTGCACCTGTTCCGCCGCCACCTCCGTCGTGCCGAAGCGCAGCGCGCGCGTCGCGCAGGCGTCGTGCGCCAGCGTGCACGCGAAGCCGAGATCGGACGCGGCGCGCACGCTGGTGTCGATGCACATGTGCGTCATCATGCCCGCGACCACCAGGCGTTCGGCCGGCAGCGCGCGCAGCGTCTCCAGCAGCGGCGTGGCGCGGAAGCTGTTCGGATAATGCTTGAGGATCACCGGCTCGCCGGCCTGCGGCGCGACCGCCGGATGGATTTCCGCGCCCGGCGTGGCGGGCCGCAGGTAGGCCGCGTCGGGACGCAAGGACACGTGGCGCACATGCACGACCGGCCAGCCTTGCGCGCGGAAATGCGCGAGCAGCCGGCCGGCCTGGGCCGCCGCCGCCGCGCTGCCGACGAGGGGCAGGGCGCCGTCGGCGAAATAGTCGTTCTGGATGTCGACGATCAGCAGGGCGGGGTTCATGCCGCGCTCCTCTCAGCCTGGCGCCGGGCCTGCGTCCTGCCCTGGTAGCCCCAGGCGTCCGCCGGCACCTCGCGCACGATGACGTAGCTCGCCGCGTCGAGCTGGCCGAGGATGTCCTCGGCGGCGGCGAAGGCGGCGGCGACGAAGGCCTCCTTCTGCTCGGCATTGTTGCTGCCGGCCGTGACGTTCGCCTCGATGAAGAAGCTCGTGCCGCCGACCTCCGAGAGGGAGGCGCCGCCCACGTACCAGTGGCCGGGGGCGACGCATTGCAGCGACACGGCGGTCAGCTCGCGCCGCTTGGCGAGCAGGTCGGCGGTGAGGTCGGTGAGGCGCGTGGCGAACTTCCGCACGGTTTCCGGCAGACAGGGCGCGGCGATGCGGATGTCGAGGTAGGGCATGATTTTTTCCTAGCGCAGTTGAGTGGACGGGAGGGAAGAGAGAGCCGGGAAGCGCCAGCGCAGCCGCCGCGCGGCCGCCCAGAGGCCGCGCCCGGCGCCGAGCAGGCAGGCGCCCGTCGGCCGATGGGGCGCGAGCAGCAGCGTCGCCGGCCGCAGGGCGGAAACCACGATGCCGCGCCCGTCGGCGACTTCGAGCCGGTCGCCGGCGCGCAGGATGGCGTCCTCGCGGCTGCCGTCGAAGGTGATCCAGAGCTCGCCCGCCGCGCAGGCGAGGCTGTGCGCCCCGGGGGCGCACAGGGCCAGCAGTTCGCGCCGGCCGAGTTCGATGCGCGTCTCTTGCCTGATGCTTGCCATTTGCCTATCCTCCATGCGTTGGTTGCATTGATGGAATTTCCGTCTTTCGTGCCTGCACTGTATGTCCTGTAAAGGTGGCGCACAAACGAGAAATCGGCATTTGATTCATGAGAAAAAATCATGCATGAAGACCTGCGCAAGCTGCCCTCCCTCGACCCCTTGAAAGGCTTCGAGGCCGCCGCGCGCCACCTGAGCTTCACCCGCGCCGCCGCCGAGCTTTTCCTCACCCAGTCGGCCATCAGCCGCCAGATCCAGACGCTGGAGGAGCAGCTCGGCGTGAAGCTGTTCCGCCGCGAGACGCGCCGGCTCGCGCTCACCGCCGAGGGCGAGCTGCTGTTCCGCGCGGTGAGCGAAAGCTTCGAGCGTCTCGCCGGGGTCTGCGCCGGCCTGCGCGCGCCGCGCCGGCGCCCGCGCGTCACCATCACCGCCGCCGTCAGCATCGCCTCGCTCTGGCTGGTGCCGCGCCTGGCCGCCTTCCAGGCGCTGGAGCCGGACCTCGACGTGCTGATCTCCGCCGACAACCGCTTCGTCGACCTGGAGCGCGAGGGCATCGACCTCGCCCTGCGCTACGACGATCCCGGCAGCGTGGCGGCGGGGGCCGTGCATCTGTTCGGGGAGAACGTCTTCCCCGTCGCCGCGCCGGCCGTGGCGGTCGGGCTGCGCCTGCCGCTGCGCGCCGCGGACTTCGCCACGGCGACGCTGCTGTCCTACGACGACGGCCGGCGCTTTCCCTGGTTCTCCTGGGAGCCCTGGCTGGCGGCGAACGGGCTGGCGGATGCGCGGCCCCAGGCGGTGCTGCAGTTCAACCAGTACGACCAACTCATACGCGCCGCCGAGGACGGCCGCGGCATCGCGCTGGGGCGCGGCCCGCTGGTGGCGCAGTCGCTGGCGGCCGGGCGGCTGGTGCCGCTGGCGGCGACGGCCCAGCGCCATGCCGCCCGCGCCTACTACCTGATGCGCGCCCCCGGCGCCGCGCGGCCCGAGGTGGAGCGCTTCGTCGCCTGGCTGCTGGACGAGGCGCGCCAGACCCGCGCCGGCGCCGAGCTGCCGGACTGAGCGCGCCCACCGTCGCGCCAGCGCCGACTTTTGTTTCGGCCGCTGCGCTTGACCGGCTGGCGCCGGTCAGCCTCCACGAAAGCCGGGGTTGGCATTCGGTGCACTCACCGTCGCGCCAGCGCCGACTTTTTGGCGCCGGGACGCGGCGCGCCGACCGGCGCCAATCGCCTGATTCCACGCCGCTTCGCGTAGAATTCGCCGTTTCCGATTGCCTTGCCGAGCCACCCCATGAAAAGCGCAATGAGTTGTGCGGAGATCCGCGAAAAGTTCCTCAAGTTCTTC
>JANJVS010000184.1 GCA_024709955.1 Rhodocyclaceae bacterium | reverse complement strand
TGCGAAAAACTGGAACAGGCCGATTTCGACGCCGTCGAGGCGATCGCCGACCGCCTGCAGCTGACGCCCGAGGCGGTGATGCACAGCCAGAACGTCGCCCTGGTCTGGTCCAACCAGGTCGCCGCCTGGAACGAGGAGCCGGTGCCGGAGAGCGCGCCGCCGCCGGCCTGAGCGGCGCCCACCGTCCCGCCAGTCCCGCGGGATTCCCTTCGGTCACACCGACTTTTACAGCGCGGCGAACAGGAAGGCGACGGCCGCGAGGGCCAGGGCGATACGGGCGAGCTGGCGGCTCGCCGCCGCCTCTTCCCGCAGGCGGGCGATTTCCTCGGCGGCGCTGTCCTGCGCGTTGGCGCGCGTCAATGCCTGGTGGGCGAGGCGCGGCAGCTGCGGCAGCAGCGTGGCCCATTGCGGCGCCTCGCGCTTGAGGTGGTTGACGAAGCCGCGCGGGCCGAGCTGCTCGCTCATCCAGCGTTCGAGGAAGGGCTTGGCGGTCTGCCAGAGGTCGAGGTCGGGGTCGAGCTGGCGGCCGAGGCCCTCGATGTTGAGCAGGGTCTTCTGCAGCAGCACCAGCTGCGGCTGGATCTCGACGTTGAAGCGGCGCGAGGTCTGGAACAGGCGCAAGAGCACCTTGCCGAAGGAGATTTCCTTGAGTGGCCGGTCGAAGATCGGCTCGCAGACGGCGCGCACGGCGGCTTCGAGTTCGTCCACGCGCGTGCTCGCCGGCGCCCAGCCGGATTCGATGTGGGCAGTGGCGACGCGGTGGTAGTCACGCTGGAAGAAGGCGAGGAAGTTGATCGCCAGGTAGTTCTTGTCCACCTCGTTGAGCGTGCCGACGATGCCGAAGTCGAGCGCGATGTAACGGTTGAAGCTGGCCGGGTCTGTGGACACGAGGATGTTGCCCGGGTGCATGTCGGCGTGGAAGAAGCCGTCGCGGAACACCTGGGTGAAGAATATCTCGACGCCGGCGCGGGAAAGCGCCTTGAGGTCGACGCCGGCCTCGCGCAGGCGGTCGATCTGGCCGATCGGAATTCCGCGCATGCGCTCCATGGTCATCACCGCGTGATGGCAGTAGTCCCAATGCACCTCGGGCACCAAGAGCAGCTTCGAGGCGGAAAAGTTGCGCCGCAGCTGCGAGCAGTTGGCGGCCTCGCGCATCAGGTCGAGCTCGTCGGCGAGATGCTTGGAGAATTCGGCCACCACCTCGCGCGGCTTGAGGCGCTTGCCGTCGGACCAGAAGCGTTCCAGCAGGCCGGCGAAGCTGTCGAGCAGGGCGAGGTCGTGGGCGATCACCGGCGCGATGCCGGGACGCAGCACCTTGACGGCGACTTCCTTGCCGTCGGGCAGGGTGGCGAAATGCACCTGGGCGACCGAGGCCGAGGCGACAGGTTCGCGCTCGAACGTGGCGTAGATCTCCGCGAGCGGCCGGCCGAAGGCGCTCTCGATCTCGGCGACGGCCTCCTCGGCCGGGAAGGGCGGCACGCGATCCTGCAGCAGGGCGAGCTCGTCGGCGAGGTCGGCGGGCAGCAGGTCGCGGCGCGTAGACAGCACCTGGCCGAACTTGACGAAGATCGGCCCGAGGGCTTCGAGCGCCTCGCGCAGGCGCCGGCCGCGCGGCGCCGCCAGCATGGCGCGGTCGCGCCAGAAGCACAGCGCATCGACGAGGCGCAACGGCAGCGCGAGCCGACCGCTGGGGTCGTGTTCGAGGATCAGCCGGTCGAGGCCGAACTTGAGGCCGACACGGGCGATTTTGGCGAGGCGGAAGAGGCGCACGGCAAACGGTTCGATGCGGAGAGGGCGCACTTTAGCATCGAACCCCGCGGCGGAAGCCGCCCCACCGTCCCGCCAGCGCCGACTTTTACTGCCCCGGGATATTCCGGTAGCACGGGTTGTCGATCATGCCCACCGCCTTGACGATGGCCTCGATGGCCTGCGGCCGGGTGAAGCCCTGGCGCCAGGCGAGGGCGACGCGCCGCGAGGGGGCCGGCTCCTCGAAGGGGATCGGCACCACCATCTCGTTGCGGTAGATGCCGCAGAGCGTGCCGGCGGGCAGCACCGAGATGCCGTAGCCCGAGGCGACCATGCAGCGCACCGTCTCGATGGAATGGCCCTCGCGCAGCGAGCCGTCGGCATGGCTGATCTCGGGGCAGGCATCGAGCACCTGCTCGCGGAAGCAGTTGCCGGCCTTGAGCACCAGCACCTCCTCGCCGCGTACCTCGAAGGATGAAATTTTCTTGCGTTGCGCCCAGGCGTGGCCCTTGGGTACAACCACCTGGAACGGTTCATCGTAGAGCGGCCGCACCTGGATACCCGGCACGTCGAAGGGCAAGGCGACGATCGCGGCATCCACCGTGCCGTACTTGAGGTAATCGGCCAGCAGCGCCGTCATGCTTTCCTCGATGTAGAGGTGGGTGTCGGGGGCGATCCGGCGCATCGCGCCAATGAATTCGGGCAAGAGATAGGGGCCAATGGTGTGGATCACGCCGAGGCGGAAGTCGCCGGCGAGCGGATCCTTGCCGAGCTGAGCCACCTGCTCGACGCGCCGCGTCTCGTCGAGCGCCCGGCGCGCCTGGGCCGCCACCTGCCAGCCGAGGTCGGTGAGGGACACATGGCCCTTGCCGCGCTCGAACAGGCTGACCCCGAGTTCGTCCTCCAGGTTCTTGAGGGCGACGCTCATGGTGGGCTGGCTCACATGGCAGCGCTCGGCCGCTCGGCTGAACGAGCCTTCATCGGCGAAGGCGACCAGATACCGCAGGGAAGATAGCTTCATGAATGCGCCTATAGGAAACAGCTATACGCCTGTTAGACAAAAACTATAATAAAATCATTGACTTATGTCAACACCCGCTCTCATTGTAGGGGTATCTTTCGGCGCTGCACAAGTTTTTCCCATCGCAAAGGAGCCCCACATGAAAATCCGTACCCTCGTCGCCTCCCTGGCAGTCATCGGCACCGTCGCCGGCACCGCCGGCGCGAATGCCGAAGAGCTGGCCAAGCCGATCCAGCCACCGAAGCAGATCAACCTCGGCATGGTCGAGCTCGGCAAGAAGCTCTACTTCGATCCGCGCCTGTCCAAGTCCGGCTTCATCTCCTGCAACAGCTGTCACAACCTGTCGATGGGCGGCACCGACAATCTCAAGACCTCCATCGGCCATGGTTGGAAGGCCGGCCCGGTGAACTCGCCGACCGTGTTCAACTCCAGTCTCGCGATCGCGCAGTTCTGGGATGGCCGTGCGGCCGACCTGAAGGAGCAGGCCGGCGGCCCGATCCAGGCCGACGTCGAGATGAACATGCCGCAC
>JANJVS010000179.1 GCA_024709955.1 Rhodocyclaceae bacterium | reverse complement strand
CGCGCCAACAAGCTCGAATCCGCCTACATCCGCCCGCTCGCCTTCTACGGCTCCGAGAAGATGGGGGTCTCGCCCAAGGGCGCCAAGACCCACGTCGCCATCGCCGCCTGGCCCTGGGGCGCCTACCTCGGCGAGGAAGGCATGGAGAAGGGCATCCGCGTCAAGACCTCCAGCTACGCGCGCCACCACGTGAACGTCTCGATGTGCCGCGCCAAGTATTCCGGCACCTACGCCAACTCGATCCTCGCCAACATGGAAGCCACCGAGCACGGCTACGACGAGGCGCTGCTGCTCGACGTGGACGGCTTCGTCGCCGAGGGCGCGGGCGAGAACCTGTTCGTCGTCAAGAACGGTCAGATCTACGAGCCCGAGATCGCCTCGGCGCTGATCGGCATCACGCGCGCCACGGTGCATACGCTCGCCAAGGAGCTCGGCTACACGGTCGTCTCGAAGCGCCTGACGCGCGACGACATCTACATCGCCGACGAGGCATTCTTCACCGGCACCGCCGCCGAAGTGACGCCGATCCGCGAGCTCGACGGCCGCCAGATCGGTGCTGGCAAGCGCGGCCCGATCACCACGAAAATCCAGAGCCTGTTCTTCGACGTGGTCAACGGCAAGGTGCCGGCCCACGCCGACTGGCTCGCCCCGGTCTAAGCTTTTCTTTCGAGGCCCGCCATGTCCCAGATCGACGAAACCGCCCGCGAAGTCGCCGTCACCGCCCACGACCTGCCGCTCGCCTGCCCCCGGCCCGGCGCGCCGCTGTGGGCGCGCCATCCGCGCGTCTATATCGACGTGCTGAAGAACGCCGCCGGCGAGGCCGCCTGCCCCTACTGCGGCACCAAGTACCGCTTCGAGGGCGAGCGGCCCAAGGGTCATCACTGACCCGCCGCGCCGCCACGGCAGGTGCGGCGCCGCCGTGCCTCTCCGTCCCCCTGCCCGGTGAATAAGCTTCTCGTCGTCGCCCCCTCCTGGATCGGCGACACGATCATGATGCAGCCGCTGCTGATGCGGCTCAAGGCGCGGCAGCCGGACGCCCAGATCCACGTGCTTGCGCCGGGCTGGAGCGCGCCGCTGCTCGGCCGCATGCCCGAGGTGGCGGCGACCATCGTCAATCCCTTCGCCCACGGCGAATTCAGCTGGAACGGCCGGCGCGCCCTCGGCCACCGTCTCGCCAGCACCGGGTTTCACCAGGCCTACGTGCTGCCGAATTCCTGGAAGTCCGCCCTCGTGCCCTGGTTCGCCGGCATCCCGCGCCGCGTCGGCTACACCGGCGAGGCGCGCTACCTGCTGCTCAACGAGCGCCATGCCAAGAGCGCGCTGCCGCGCCTGGTGGATCGCTACGCCGCCCTCGCCGGCCCGGCCGACGGCCCGACGCCGAATCCGCGCCTGACCGCCACCCCGGAGCAGCAGCTTGCCGCCCGCGCGGCGCTGGGCCTGCCACTGGACGCCGCCCCGGTCGTCTTCTGCCCCGGCGCCGAATACGGCCCGGCCAAGCGCTGGCCGGCGCACCACTTCGCGACACTGGCGCAGCGGCTCGACGCCCCGGTCTGGATCGTCGGCTCGGCCAAGGACGCCCCGATCGGCGCCGAGATCGCCCGCCTGGCCGATGGCGCGGCTCTCGACCTCTGCGGCCGCACCGACCTCGAACAGGCCATCGACATCATCGCCGGCGCGCGCGCCGTGGTCAGCAACGACTCGGGCCTGATGCACGTCGCCGCCGCCCTCGACCGGCCGCTGGTCGCCCTCTACGGCTCGTCGAGCCCCGTCTATACCCCGCCGCTCTCGCCCCGTGCGACAATCCTCTCGCTCGGGCTCGACTGCAGCCCCTGCTTCAAGCGCGAATGCCCGCTCGGCCACCTGCGCTGCCTCGAAGACCTGACGCCCGCACAAGTCATCGCCGCCCTGCCCTCCTGAGATGCCCAAGAAACCGATCTTCACCTCGCCACAGGAAGCCGAAACCGCCTTCTACGAGGCGCTGGAGCGCGGCGACCTCGACGCCATGATGGCCGTCTGGTCCGAGGACGAGGAGATCGTCTGCGTGCATCCCGGCGGACCGCGCCTGACCGGCTACGCCACGGTGCGCGAGGCCTGGCGCCGCATCTTCGAGGGCGGCAGCCGTCTCAAGGTGCAGCTGCTCGCCCTGTCCACCGTGCATGGCCCCTTCGCCGCCGTGCACAGCGTGGTCGAGCAGATCGGCGTGGTCGGCGACAAGCAGCTCGCCGCGCCGGTGGCCGCCACCAACGTCTATGTGCGCGGCGCCCTCGGCTGGCGCATGATCGTGCATCACGCCTCCCCGGTGCCGCCCTCCAGCATCGGCGACGCGCCGCAGGTGCTGCACTGATGCCCATGCGATAATCGGCGCGACCACAGGGAGGCAGACAAGCACATGCTCGCGCCGGAAATCTTCAAGGCCTACGACATCCGCGGCATCGTCGGCAAATCGCTGACGCCCGAGACCGCGCGCCTGATCGGCCAGGCCCTCGGCAGCGAGGCGCGCGCGCTCGGCCTGCGCGCCATCGCCATCGGCCGCGACGGCCGCCTTTCCGGCCCCGTCCTCGCCGCCGCGCTGGCCGAGGGCATCGTCGCCACCGGCACCGACGCGGTGGACATCGGCTGCGTGCCCACCCCGGTCACCTACTTCGCCGCGCATTACCTGCAGACCGGCTCCTGCGTCTCCGTCACCGGCAGCCACAACCCGCCCGACTACAACGGCTTCAAGATCGTGCTCGGCGGCGAAACGCTGCACGGCGAACGCATCCAGGCGCTGCGCCAGCGTATTGAGGAAAATGAGGCCAGCGCCGCCCCAGGGGGTACCGCTGCGCATAACTTTTCCCAGGGCCAGGGCGTGCTCTGCCGCGCCGACATCCGCGCCGCCTATCTCGACCGCATCGCCAACAGTGTGGATGGCGTCAAGCTCGCGCGCCCCATGAAGATCGTCGTGGACTGCGGCAACGGCGTCGCCGGCGAACTCGCCCCCGCCCTGTTCCGCCGCCTGGGCTGCGAAGTCGTCGAACTCTTCTGCACTGTGGATGGCAACTTCCCGAACCACCATCCCGATCCCTCGAAGCCCGAGAACCTCGCCGACCTGATCCGCGCCCTGCGCGAGACCGACGCCGAGCTTGGCCTCGCCTTCGACGGCGACGGCGACCGCCTCGGCGTCGTCACCAAGGACGGCGAGATCATCTATCCCGACCGCCAGCTCATGCTGTTCGCCGCCGACGTGCTGGCGCGCAATCCCGGCGCGCCGATCATCTACGACGTCAAGTGCTCGCGCTGGGTGGCCGAATCGATCAAATACCAGGGCGGCCGGCCGCTGATGTGGAACACCGGCCACGCCCTGATCAAGGCCAAGCTCAAGGAAACCGGCGCCCCGCTGGCCGGCGAGATGAGCGGCCACATGTTCTTCAACGAGCGCTGGTACGGCTTCGACGACGGCCTCTACGCCGGCGCGCGCCTGCTGGAGATCGTCTCGCGCTGGACGGATGCCAACTGGCCGCTCAAGCACCTGCCCAACGCCCTGTCCACGCCCGAGCTCAACCTCAAGATGAACGAGGGCGAGCCCCACGCGCTGATCGCCCGGCTGAAGAAGGACGGCAGGTTCCCCGGCGCGCGCGAACTCATCACCATCGACGGCGTGCGCGCCGAATATGCCGACGGCTTCGGCCTGGCGCGCGCCTCGAACACCACGCCGGTCGTCGTGCTGCGCTTCGAGGCCGACGACGCCGCCGCCCTGGCGCGCATCCAGGCCGAATTCCGCGCCGCGCTGGAAGGCGCCTGGCCCGGCCTGCAAGTGGAATTTGGCCATGGACACTGAAGAAATCTTCATCGGCCGCCAGCCGATCCTCGACCGCAAGCAGGAGCTGTTCGCCTACGAGCTGCTGTTCAGGAGCGGCAGCCAGAAGAACGAGGCCAACGTCCTCGACAACCTCGGCGCCACCGCCAACGTCATCAACCGCGCCTTCGCCGATCTCGGCATCGAGCAGGCCCTCGGCCCCTACAAGGGCTTCATCAACTGCGACGAGAGCCTGCTGCTTTCCGACATGCTCGAAATCCTGCCGACCGACAAGATCGTGCTGGAAGTGCTCGAAACCGTCGAGGTCACGCCGCAGATCGTCGCGCGCTGCACCGAACTCAAGGCGCGCGGCTTCACCCTCGCCCTCGACGACTTCGTGAAC
>JANJVS010000165.1 GCA_024709955.1 Rhodocyclaceae bacterium | reverse complement strand
AACATCATGAAGGCCAAGAAGAAGCCGCTCGACACCCTGAAGCCGGCCGACCTCGGCGTCGACGTCGCGCCGCGCCTGACCACGCTGAAGGTCGCCGAGCCGCCCAAGCGCGCCGGCGGCGTCAAGGTGGCCGACGTCAAGCAGCTGGTGGACAAACTCAAGAACGAAGCGAAGGTGATCTGATGAACATTCTGGTCATTGCCGAACACGACAACGCGTCGCTCAAGGCGGCGACGCTGAACACCCTGACCGCCGCGAAGAAGCTCGGCGGCGAAATCCACGTGCTGGTGGCCGGCAGCGGCTGTGCTGCCGTCGCCCAGGAAGCGGCCCAGCTCGACGGCGTCGCCAAGGTGCGCATCGCCGACGCCGCGCCCTATGCCGAGCAGCTGCCGGAGAACGTAGCCGCGCTGGTCCATGCCAATGCCGCCGGCTACACGCACATCCTGGCACCGGCCTCCACCTTCGGCAAGAACGTGCTGCCGCGCGTGGCAGCGCTGCTCGACGTGGCGCAGATCTCCGACATCGTCGCCGTCGAATCCGCTGACACCTTCGTGCGCCCGATCTACGCCGGCAACGCGCTGGCGACGGTGAAGAGCGCCGACGCCGTGAAGGTCATCACCGTGCGCGGCACCGCCTTCGAGGCCTGCGGCAAGGGCGGCTCGGCCGCCGTCGAACCGCTGGCGGCGGGGGCCGACCTCGGCGTCTCCAAGCTGGTCGGCCGCGAGCTCACCAAGAGCGCGCGTCCCGAGCTGGGGGCGGCGAAGATCATCGTCTCCGGCGGCCGCGGCATGGGCAACGGCGAGAATTATCGCAGCGTGCTCGAGCCGCTGGCCGACAAGCTCGGCGCGGCGCTCGGCGCCTCGCGCGCGGCGGTCGACGCCGGCTTCGTGCCGAACGACTACCAGGTCGGCCAGACCGGCAAGATCGTCGCGCCGGACCTCTACATCGCCATCGGCATCTCGGGCGCCATCCAGCACCTGGCCGGCATGAAGGACAGCAAGGTGATCGTCGCCATCAACAAGGACCCCGAGGCACCGATCTTCCAGGTGGCCGACTATGGCCTGGTGGCCGACCTGTTCCAGGCCGTGCCGGAACTGGTGACGGAGCTGGGCTGACCGCCTCAAGCACCGGCCATGAATTTTCCGGACGGGCTCTTTCCGGAGACGTGGCAATGGGCGGCCTGGCTGCTCCTGCTGCCGGTTGTTCTGTGGGCCGCGCGCAGCGCACCGTGGAAGCGCATCGGCGGCGCCGGCGCGTCCCATGTCTGGTTCGGCGCCATCGTCGTGCTCAGCTTGTTGTGGGGCATGAAAGCCGGCGTCAAGCCAGGCCTGACCCTGCATTTCCTCGGCGCCACCGCACTGACGCTCATGTTCGGTTTCCGGCTGGCTTTTCTCGGTATGCTGGCCGTGCTGGCCGCGACGACCGCCAACGGCGCCGCAGGCTGGGCTGCCTACGGCCTGAACGCCGGCCTGACGGCCTTGCTGCCGACCGCCACGGCCTGGGGCGGCCTGCGACTGGTCGAACGATTCCTGCCGCGCAATATTTTCGTTTACCTGTTTGCCGGTGCCTTCGCCAACGCGGCGGTTGTCCTCGCCGTCACGGCGCTCATGGCCACGATGTTCCTGTGGACCGCATCGGTCTACGATGGCCAGACGCTGCTCGGCGACTATCTGCCGTATTTCATGCTCGTCGGTTTTTCCGAAGCATGGCTCACCGGTGCCTTTATTACCCTCTTCGTCGTGTATCTCCCGAGCTGGGTGAGCACGTTCGATGACGATCGCTATCTGAAGGAGAAAAGAACATGAGCACCTATTCCGCCCCCTTGCGTGACATGCAATTCGTCCTGCGCGAACTGGCCGGCATCGAGCAGGTCGGCAAGCTGCCGGGATACGAGGAAGCAACCCCCGACACCGTCGATGCCATCCTCGAGGAGGCCGGCAAGTTCGCCGCCGGGGCGCTGTCGCCGATCAACGGCTCCGGCGACCACGAGGGCGCCAAGTGGCATGACAGCAAGGTCACCATGCCGGCTGGCTTCAAGGAGGCCTACAGGCAGTTCGTCGAGAACGGCTGGAACGGCATCGGCTGCGAACCGGAATACGGCGGGCAGGGCATGCCCAAGGTGGTGGTCGCCGCCGTGCAGGAGATGTGGAAGGCGTCCAACATGGCCTTCTCGCTGTGCCCGCTGCTCACCACCGGTGCCATCGAGGCGATCACGCTGAACGGATCGCCGGAGCTGAAGGCCACCTACCTGCCGAAAATGATCGAGGGCAGCTGGACCGGCACCATGAACCTGACCGAGCCGCAGGCCGGCTCCGACCTGGCGCTGGTGCGCTCGCGCGCCGTGCCGCAGGGCGATGGCACCTACAAGGTCTTCGGCCAGAAGATCTTCATCACCTACGGCGAGCACGACATGACCGACAACATCATCCACCTCGTGCTGGCGCGCACGCCGGATGCGCCCGAGGGGGTGAAGGGCATTTCGCTCTTCGTCGTGCCGAAGTTTCTGCTCAATGCCGATGGTTCGCCGGGCGCCCGCAACGACGTGCGCTGCGTTTCCATCGAACACAAGCTGGGCATCCATGCCAGCCCGACCTGCGTCATGGCCTACGGCGACAACGGCGGCGCCATCGGCTACCTCGTCGGCAAGGAGAACGAAGGCCTCAAGTACATGTTCGTGATGATGAATGCGGCGCGCTTCGCCGTCGGCCTCGAGGGCGTAGCCATCGCCGACCGCGCCTACCAGCGTGCGCTGGAGTACGCCAGGGAACGCATCCAGGGGCGCGACCTGGCCGACGGCTCCGGCCCGGTGCCGATCATCCGCCACCCCGACATCCGCCGCATGCTGATGCTGATGAAATCGCAGGCCGAGGCGATGCGCGCCCTGGCCTACGTCGTTGCCGCGGCGCACGACGCCGCCGCGCGCCATCCGGACGCCGAGGAGCGCAAGCGCAACCAGGCCTTCGTCGACCTGATGATCCCGGTCGTCAAGGGCTGGAGTACCGAGACCGGCATCGAGGTCGCCTCGCTCGGCGTGCAGATCCATGGCGGCATGGGCTTCATCGAGGAAACCGGCGCTGCGCAGTACCTGCGCGACGCCCGCATCACTACCATCTACGAGGGCACTACCGGCATCCAGGCCAACGATCTCATCGGCCGCAAGATCGCCCGGGAGGGCGGGGCCACCATCAAGGCCGTCATCGGGATCATGAAGCAGGTCGAGGAGGCGCTGGCGAAACAGCCGGGCGAGGAATTCGCCGCCATCCATGCCGGTTTCTCGCGCGGCGTGCAGGCGCTGGCCGAGGCGGCCACCCATGTCGCGACGAACTTCAGCCAGGACATCAAGGGCGTTCATGTCGGCGCCGTGCCCTTCCTGCGCCTGATGGGCATCGTCAGCGGCGGCTGGCAGATGGCGCGTGCCGCTCTGGTGGCGCAGAGGCAGCTTGGTTCAGGCGCCGGCGACGACGGTTTCTACAAGGCGAAAATCAGCACGGCGCGCTTCTTTGCCGACCATCTGCTGTCCCAGGCGCCCGGCCTGGCCGCCACCGTGGTCAGAGGCGGTGCCGGCGCGTTGGCCGTGCCTGAAGAGGCGTTGTAAGGAAGCGGGCATCCGCGGAAGGGCTACGCCGCCTCCGTTTCCCGGGCGGCGACGCGGAGGACGGTGCGATTGCGGCCGCCGTGCTTGGCTGAGTAGAGGGCCAGGTCGGCCCTCAACAGCAAGCCATCGA
Source organism: Rhodocyclaceae bacterium (assembly GCA_024709955.1). Classification (GTDB taxonomy): domain Bacteria; phylum Pseudomonadota; class Gammaproteobacteria; order Burkholderiales; family Rhodocyclaceae; genus Sulfuricystis. The sequence continues at coordinate 40,052 of JANJVS010000165.1, read as the reverse complement.
TCCCCGTGTCGAAGCGCTGGTATTCCGTTACGCCAATGCTGACGGTGAGCGATATCCTGCTTTCGCCGCTGACGATATGCAGCGCTGCGATCTGTTCGCGGATACGCTCGGCCACGATGACGGCGCGCGCACTGTCGGTCTCGGGCAGCAATACCCCGAATTCCTCGCCGCCCAGCCGCCCCACCAGGTCCTCGCCGCGGAGCAGTTGCTTGAGGACGCCGACGACCTTCTGAATCGCCATGTCGCCTGCGGCATGGCCGTGGCTGTCGTTGATGGACTTGAAGTGGTCGATGTCCAGCATCATCACCGAGAGCGGCCTCTGGTAGCGGTGGGTGCGTTCTATCTCGAGTTCCGCGCTGTCGAGGAAGTGGCCGCGCGTGGCGACGCCGGTCAGCGCATCGGTTGTCGCCAGGCGGCGCAACTCGTCCTCGAGGCGCTTGCGCTGGGTAATGTCGACACCCATGCCGATCACGTGCGGACTGCCATCCATCTCGATGCACTCCCCCTTGATGTGGAAGGGGATGCGCCGGCCGTCCCTGGCGACGATGATCGCCTCGCATTCGGCGTGGCCCTGCGCGAAGGCTTCCTGCAACTTGTGCCGCAACGCGATCCGGCTGTTCGCGTCGAAGAGGCTGAACAGGCTCAGGCTGGCCAGTTCCTCGCCGTCGTAACCGGTGACGGTTTCCAGGTTGGTGTTCCAGAGGACATCCTGCCCCTCCTCGTCGACCAGGAAAAAAATGCCCGGCAGGGAATTGATCACCCGCCGCGTGAAATCGCGTTCCCGCCGTATGCCGTGTTCGGCCGCTTCGCGCCGGTGGATTTCCTCGATCAGGGCGCTGTTCTGCCCGTCTAGCTCCCGTGTTCGCTCGATGACCCGCTCTTCGAGCTTCTGCTTCGATTGCTCCAGCGCCGCGAAACTCTCGCGCAGCCTTGCCGTCATGGCGTTGAAGGATTCTCCCAGCGAAGCGAGTTCGCGCGGCTGGGTGATTTCGATCGACTCGTCCAACCGGCCTGAGGCGATCGCCTCGGCGGCCCGCGACAGGCGACTGACCGGCACGTCGATCCAGTGGGCGATGAGGATGGCGAGACCCAGTGCTGGCAGGGTCAGCGCCAGCAGCAGAAACATGGTGGTGCTGTTGCCGTCCTTCACGTGGCCGATCAGGCCGGATTCCGGGATGGCGACAACGACAAGCCATTCGATTCCCTCGTCGAAGCGGTAGGGACGCGCCTCGACATAATGCACATCCTGCTCGGCTTCGATGCGCATTTCCTGCCGCTCGAGCGGCGCCTGAAGGGTTGCCGCGGCAGTCCTGATGCGGCCGGCGATTTTCCGGACGACGGCGTCGCGGCTTTCGATTGCCGGCAGGCGGTCGAACAAGCTTTCGTCCCGGATCAGCGGTTCATCCAGGGATGAGGCGATCAGCAGGCCCTTGCGGTCGATGATGAATGCTCGTGCGCCGCCGGCGAGCGACAACTCCCTCAGGAAGCGGCTTGTTTTCTCCAGGTTCATGGCGGCGACATAGACCGCGGAGAACTGGCCGAGGGCATCGAATGCCGGGCGTGCCGCGGCGATCTGCAGCGTTTTCTCGCCAGGGTAATAGAAGGGGTCGGTCCAAATCGTGCCCAGCGCGTTTTCCGCGCGCCTGTACCAGAGCTGCTGGCGCGGATCGTAGTCCGGCACGCTGACGCTATAGCCGTGCGGCTCGCCATGGCGGGTTGCGGCGTAGGTATTGAGGCCATATCCCGTGGACAGGTCCGAGTGGCTGAGCATGACCTTGTCGTCCGGACGGCGCTCTACGCCCACGAAAACGCGCTCCGTCGTGCCGACGGCAATCTGGGTGGGCGTTTGGAAAGCCAGCAACTGATTGAACAGGCGTCTTTGCAAGCCTTTCAAATCCGACAGGTCCCAGCCTTGCCGGGCGTTCAGTTCGACAACCCTCTGCACGCCCGCCAAGTGGGCATTCAGATCTGCCGTGACATTGCCAATGACCTCATGGCGGTATTTATCGGCCAGATCGTTTACCGCCCGCTCGGTGTTGCTGAACGACAGCCAACCTGCCAGGCTGCCGGCGGCCAGCATCGGCATGGTGAGGGCCAGGATCAACAGGGATCGGAAACGCGGCTTCACTCGAGGGCGGGCAATATCAGGGGAGTCATCCCTGTGAACTACGGATGTTGCGGCGCAAACTTGAATAAGCCCCTGCGGCCCGCGGGGTTCGGTCAGGCGACAGCGGGAAACTCGATTAAATTTTCTGCGCCACCTTTCCGGGCGGTCATGAAAAAAACACGTGAAATCATGAAGAAGAGGCTGCCAAACGCGATACTGTCGGGCGTTTGAGACAGTTGCGCATTGAATTTTCGCGTGCTATTGATTACGCAAAGCCGTGAAGTATTTCACGGCGGCTCCAGAGGTCTTTCGGCTCGAAGGCCTCAAGGAAACGATCCAGATGTCGCCGAGGCAAATGGATCATTGAATCTGATAAGGGCAAACCCATCGAAAGCTGGGGGCGCAAAACAACCGGTCTAAGGGACATCCCGATAGAGGGAAGTTCTATGGCAGCGGAGTTGCCGGATAGGGGTCACAATGAGCCGTGCCTTTCTTTCTGTCAAAGCATCGCCGGGCGAATTCGTCCGGACTGCGCCTCCTCTCCAATTTCGCCCGACCTGTTTCCGCGCCTCCATCCCGGTGACGTTCGCCTGACGGCCGCTGCCATTTCGGCATCGGTCTGAATGTCCGTCGCCGCGCGGTTGCGCGGCACGACTGCGAATGGAGGCAAGCATGGCTGCGAGTGCATTGAGCAATGTCGTCAATCTGAATGAGCGGCGTCAGCTGAGTGCGGCCGAATCCAGCCGCATGCTCAATGATTGTCGGGAACTGGCAATGAAGCGGCTGTCCGGCTCCCTGCGCGAGATGCTGGCCGATGTCGAGGAAGACCTGTTCCAGATGGCAGAAGCCAGTTACGACCGCGAGATGCAGAAGCTCTATCTCGAGGTGCGCGGCAAGGCCAAGGAAAAGTGGCCGAAGATGGAAGCTGCCTTCTCGCGCCATTTCGTCGAGGTCTTCAACCACAAGATGCGCGGCGAGATGGACACCGCCGTAAAGTCACTTTCCGTTTCGGCGCAGGAGTTGCGTTTGGTCGAGGAGGACGACCTTGCCGAAAGCATCGCCATGCAGGAACTGGCGACCCGCCTGCGCGAGCAGAACGAGGATGAACTGTCCCTGCTCGGCGAGCGCGTCGCCATGCTGCTTGGCCGGAATGAGCTGAAGGACGAGGAAAACCCCATCAGTCCGCAGGCCGTTTGCGACGCGCTGAAGCGTGCCTGCGACGAGATCGAGGGCAGCGTCAAGGTCAAACTGGTGCTGCTCAAGCAGATCGAGCAGCACGTCTCCAGGGCGCTGCAGGCCGTCTATGCCGACCTCAACAGCGAGATGGTGCGCTGGAACGTCCTGCCCGACCTGCGCTCCGCCTACCGCAAGCCGGTGAACGCACCGTCGGCTCCCCGGCCTGCAGCCAAGCAGGAATCGCCCGTTTCGTCCCCGCAGGGAGAGTCGGCTGTCGGAGGCGACCTGCTGAGCGCCCTGAATCATCTCGTGCTTGTGCAAGCCGCCGGGTTGTCGCCTGGCGCAGCTGCACCGGCACCTGCCGCCAGCGGAAGTCCTGCGGGGGGGGCGAGCCTGCAGGCTGCGAGCATCAAGAGCGCGTTCATCGATTCCCTGACCGATATGCAGCGTCTGGACAGGCTGCTGAACGAGAAGGGGAACTCGGACGGCCTGCCCGACCTTGGCCAGGCGCTCGGCACGATGAATGCCCTGCACCGCATCAAGGCGAACAGCCAAGCCCAGGGCGTCGGTCAGCTCGATGCCATCACCATCGACATCGTCGCCATGCTGTTCGATTTCATCTTCGACGACGCCAAGATTCCCGACGTGATCAAGGCGCTGGTGGGGCGGCTGCAGATTCCCGTGCTGAAGGTGGCGCTCCTCGACAAGTCCTTTTTCTCGAGCAAGGCCCATCCGGCACGCAGGCTGCTCGACGGCATTTCACGGGCGGCAGTGGCCTGGGGCGATACGGTCGACCAGGACGATCCGCTCTTCCAGGAAATCGCCTTCATTGCCGAGCGCATCCAGGGCGATTTCGAGCGTGATGTGCAGATTTTCACCGATGCACTCAATTTGCTCAATGCCGTCATTGCCGAACGCGATGCGATGGCGGAGGGGATCGCGGGACGTTCGGCGGAGCTGATGCGAAAACGCGAAACCGAGGAAATCGCATGGGTCGTTGCCGGCGAGGCGGTGTCGCGGCGACTGTCGTCCGGCGTTCCGCAGGGCGTGCAGCGCTTCCTGCTCGATCATTGGCAGCATGTGCTGAAGGAGCTTTATATCCGCCACGGCGAGGAGCACCATGCCTACCTGAGCGCGACCTCCATGATTGACGATCTCATCTGGAGCGTCGCACCAAAGACCAACAGCGACGAGCGCAAGCAGCTGGTGAACACCTTGCCCGGCCTGCTTCGCGCCCTGCATGCAGGGCTTGATGCGATCAATCTGCAGCAGGAGAAGCGGGGCCGGTTTTTCGATGAACTGGTGGCGATGCATTCCGCTGCGGTCAAGGCGGGCCTGAATGGCGGAGAGCCTCCTGCGGTCGCGACCGAGGCGCCAGCGCCGGCCGAGGTAACGTCTTCGGCATCTCCGGCCGACCAGTACAGCGTCAATCCGGAGGGCGAACTGTTCATTACGCGCATCACCGAGAACGACGTTCAGATCGAGGAAGTCGCCCTCGTCGGTGCCAATCCGTCGGCCGCCGTTGCGGCTGATCTGTATCTGCAGCAGGTGGCGGCACTCGGGCGTGGCGACTGGGTGGAATTCAGGCAGCACGAGGGAGGGGCGGTGCGGACCCGCCTCTCCTGGGTCAGCCCGCAGCGCGGAATCTACCTCTTCACCAACCCACGCTCGCCGCGGGCGACTTCGATATCGCAGGAGGCGCTTGCCTACCAGTTCAGGACCGGCATGGCCCGCATTGTGGCCGAAGAGCCGCTCTTCGAGCGTGCCGTGAATGGTGTGCTCAACAGCCTGCAGCTCGCCTGATCACGTGCCTGGCGAACGGTACCTTCGCCGCGCGGGGGCGGGAGGCGGCGAAGCCGTTACATGTTTGGATACACGGGGCCTTCGCCGCCCTGCGGCACCACCCAGGTGATGTTCTGCGTCGGGTCCTTGATGTCGCAGGTCTTGCAGTGCACGCAGTTCTGCGCGTTGATCTGCAGTCGCGGGTTTGCGCCGTCGGCGTCGCGCACGATCTCGTACACGCCGGCCGGGCAGTAGCGCTGCTCGGGTGCGTCGTAGAGGGCGAGGTTGGTGCGGATCGGCACCGTCTCGTCCTTCAGGCGCAGGTGGCAGGGCTGGTTTTCCTCGTGGTTGGTGTTCGACAGGAACACCGAGGAGAGCCGGTCGAAGGTGATCACGCCGTCCGGCTTCGGGTAGGCGATCGGCGCGCAGTCCGCTGCTTTCTTCAGCTTCAGGTGGTCGGCCGTGAGGCGCAGCGTCCACGGCGCCTTGCCGCGGAACACCTGCTGGTCGATGCCGAACATCAGCGAGCCCAGCCACAGACCCTTGCTCATCCACGGCTTGAAGTTGCGCGTGCGGTGCAGTTCCTCGAACAGCCAGGACTCGCGGAACTTCTGCGGATAGGCGGTCAGCTCATCGCCGCTGCGGCCGGCGGCGAGCGCCTCGGCGAGGGCTTCCGCGGCCAGCATGCCGGTCTTCAGCGCGGCGTGCGAGCCCTTGATGCGGGCGGCGTTGAGGAAACCGGCGTCGTCGCCGATCAGGGCGCCGCCGGGGAAGATCAGCTTCGGCAGCGCCTGCAGGCCGCCCGCGGTGAGGGCACGCGCACCGTAGGCAATGCGCTTGCCGCCCTCGAGGAAGGGTTTCACCAGCGGATGCAGCTTGTAGCGCTGGAATTCCTCGAAGGGAGACAGGTGGGGGTTGCTGTAGGCGAGGCCGACCACGTAGCCGATTGCGACGAGGTTGCCTTCGAGGTGGTATACGAAGCCGCCGCCATAGGTGTCGGAAGCCATCGGCCAGCCGCCCGTGTGCATGACCAAGCCCTTTACATGCTGCTCCGTTTTGATCTCCCACAGCTCCTTGATGCCGATGCCGTAGACCTGCGGGTCGGCGCCCTTGCGCAGGTCGAATTTCGCCTCGAGCTGCTTGCCAAGGTGGCCGCGGCAGCCTTCGGCGAAGAGGGTGTACTTCGCCAGCAGTTCCATGCCGGGCTGGTAGGCGTCGGTGGGCTGGCCGTCGCGGCCGACCCCCATGTCGCCGGTGGCGACGCCCTTCACCGAGCCGTCCTCGTTGTAGAGCACTTCCGCGCCGGCGAAGCCCGGGTAGATCTCCACGCCGAGCGCCTCGGCCTGCTGGGCCAGCCAGCGGCAGACGTTGCCCAGGCTGACGATGTAGTTGCCGTGGTTGAGAAAGCAGCCGGGGAGCAGGGCGTTCGGCACCCTGAAGCCGCCCGTCTCGGAAAAGATGATGAAGCGGTCCTCGCTGACCGGCGTGTCGAGCGGGGCGCCCTTGTCTTTCCAGTCCGGAATCAGCTCGTTCAGTGCGCGCGGGTCCATCACCGCGCCGGAGAGGATGTGGGCGCCGATTTCGGCACCCTTCTCGATCAGGCAGACGTTGATGCCCGCGTCGAGCTGTTTGAGCCGGATCGCCGCCGCCAGGCCCGCCGGTCCGCCGCCGACCACGACCACGTCGAATTCCATCGCTTCGCGTTCCATCGTCTTCTCCTCTCCTTGGCGCCGGCGCCGTCCGGTCCGTCCGCGGTCGGCGATAGAGCGTGATTATAATTGGATCATTCGTGGCGACTGTCCTTGCAACGACAGTCCCGCCCTGTCTTTTCATGGATCATGCGCACCGATGGAACATCCCCGCCAGCTGGTTCACACTTCCCTCATCCCCGTGCGCTGGGGCGACATGGACGCCCTCGGCCATGTCAATAACACCGTCTATTTCCGCTACGCCGAGCAGGCGCGCATCGACTGGCTGGCCTCGCTCGGCTATGCCGACATCGTCGCGGTGGACGAAGGGCCGGTGATCGTCAACGCGAGCTGCACCTTCTTCCGCCCGATCGCCTTCCCGGCCACCGTCGAGGTCAGGACCCTGATCGGCAAGCCCGGGCGCAGCAGCCTGCCCACCTACTACGAAATGCGTTGCGTCGGTGACGACACGCTCTACGCCGAGGGCGCCTCCAAGATCGTCTGGTGGAACCCTCGTACCGGCAAGTCCCTGCCTTTGCCAGACTCCATTCGCGGAATCTACCAGCATGACTGACCAGATGATGTGGCAACCCTCGGCCGCGCGCGTCGCCGCCGCCAACCTGACCGCCTTCGCCGCGCGCGCCGGCCTGCCCGCCGATTACGCCCGGATTCACCGCTGGTCGATCGAACAGCCGGAGGCCTTCTGGTCCCTGCTGTGGGATTTCTGCGCGGTGCGCGGCGAGAAGGGCGGCGTCGTGCTGGCCGACGGCGACAAGATGCCCGGCGCCCGCTGGTTCCCCGAGGCGCGTCTCAACTACGCGCAGAACCTGCTGCGCCGCCGCGACGACGGCGCCGCGCTGGTGTTCTGGGGCGAGGACAAGCTGATGCGCCGCATGGGGCGCGGCGACCTCTACCGCCGCGTCGCGCGCCTCGCGCTGGCGATGAAGAACGAAGGGGTCGTGGCCGGCGACGTGGTCGCCGCCTACATGCCCAACATGCCCGAGACGCTGATCACGCTGCTGGCGGCCTCCGCCATCGGCGCGGTGTTCACCTCCGCCTCGCCGGACTTCGGCGTGCAGGGCGTGCTCGACCGCTTCGGCCAGGTGAATCCGAAGCTGCTGTTCGTCGCCGACGGCTACTACTACAACGGCAAGACCCTCGACAGCCTCGACAAGGTCAAGGAGATCGCGGACGGCCTGCCCTCGGTGCAAAAGACCATCGTCGCGCGCTACACGCGCAAGGAGGGCCACGACGTCGCGGCGATCCGCGGCGGCACCATGCTGCGCGCCTTCGTCGATCCCTACCGCTGGCAGACCGAGCTCGAATTCGAGCAGCTGCCCTTCGACCATCCGCTCTACATCCTCTATTCCTCGGGCACCACCGGCGTGCCGAAGTGCATCGTCCATGGCGCCGGCGGCGCGCTGCTGCAGCATCTCAAGGAGCATCGCCTGCAGTCGGACGTCAAGCCCGGCGACAAGCTGTTCTACTTCACCACCTGCGGCTGGATGATGTGGAACTGGCTGGTCTCGGGTCTCGCTTCCGACGCCACGCTGCTGCTCTACGACGGCTCGCCCTTCGTCGGCCGCGGCAACATCCTGTTCGATTACGCGGTGGCCGAGGGCATGACCCACTTCGGCACCTCGGCGAAGTTCATCGACGCCTGCGCCAAAATAGGACTGAAGCCCGGCGCGACGCATGACCTCTCGTCCTTGCGCGCAATGTTTTCCACCGGCAGCCCGCTGGCGCCGGACAGCTTCGACTACGTCTACCAGTCGATCAAGGCCGATCTGCAACTGGCCTCGATTTCCGGTGGCACCGACATCGTTTCCTGCTTCGTGCTCGGCAATCCGCTCGGCCCGGTGTGGCGCGGCGAGATCCAGTGCGCCGGACTCGGCATGGCGGTGGATGTCTTCGACGACGCGGCCAAGCCGATCGCGGGCGAGAAGGGCGAGCTGGTGTGCACGCGGCCCTTCCCGTCGATGCCGGTGAGGTTCTGGAACGACGCCGACGGCGCCAAGTACCGCGCCGCCTATTTCGAGCGCTTCCCCGGCGTCTGGTGCCACGGCGACTTCGCCGAGAAGACGGCGCACGGTGGCTTCGTCATCCACGGCCGCTCCGACGCGCTGCTCAAGCCGGGCGGCGTGCGCATCGGCACGGCGGAGATCTACCGCCAGGTCGAGAAGCTGCCCGAGGTGCTCGAATCCATCGTCATCGGCCAGGACTGGGACCACGACGTGCGCGTCGTGCTGTTCGTCAAGCTGCAGGATGGTTCGACGCTCGACGAGGAGCTGATCAAGCGCATCAAGGAGACCATCCGCGCCAACACCACGCCGCGCCACGTGCCGGCCAAGGTGTTGCAGGTCGCCGACATTCCGCGCACCAAGAGCGGCAAGATCGTCGAGCTGGCGGTGCGCGAGGTGGTGCATGGCCGCCCGGTGAAAAACAGCGAGGCGCTGGCCAATCCCGAGGCGCTCGAACTGTTCCGCGACCGTCCCGAGCTGGCGGACTGATCAGCGCCGCGCCGCGCGCAGCAGCGCGAGGGCCTGGGGGAACTCGTAGCGCTTCATCAGGCGTTCGAGGTCGGCGCAGGTGCTGGCGCCGAGCGCGCTAGCCAGCAGCGGACGCCGCTCGCGCAGGTAGTCGTTGGCGGTGAGATCGTCCACCGCCAGCAGGGCTTCAAGCCGCTCCAGCGCCTGCCGCGCCGGCTCCGCGTCGGCATCGCCGCTCCCCTCCGCCGGCGCGCCGTCGCTCCCGATCGTCTCGATGCGGCGCGCCAGCGCGGCGTAGGCCCGCTCCAGTTCCGCCGCCAGCTCGGCGACGCGCGCGGGCGGCGCGGATGCCTTGATGGCCTCCTCGGCCTCCTGCGCGCGGCGGCGGATTTCCTCGATGCCGAGGGTGGCGGCGGCGCCCTTGAGCGAGTGCGCCTCGCGTCGCGCATCCTCGATGGCGCCGGCCTCGTAGCCGGCGCGCATGCGCGCCATGCTCTCGCCGTGGCTGGTGGCGAACAGGTGCAGCAGGCGCAGGTAGCGCTCGGCGTTGCCGTGGGCGACCTTGAGCCCGGCGTCGATGTCGAGATCAGGCAGGCCGCGCAGCGCGGCGATGCGGTCGGCGGCCACCGTCCCGTCAGCGCCGAGTTTTTCCGGGGCGGCGGGCGCGGCATCGGGACGGGCGGCCGATTCGGGCAGCCATTTGAGCAGGGTCATGAAGAGGGCGTCCGGGTCCACGGGTTTGGCGATGTGATCGTTCATGCCGACGGCAAGGCAGGCGGCACGGTCTTCGTTGAAGGCGTTCGCCGTCATGGCGAGGATGGGCGTGGCGGCGTGGGCGGGCAGCGCGCGGATCGCCGCGGTGGCGCGCAGGCCGTCGAGCACGGGCATCTGCATGTCCATCAGGATCAGCGCGTAGGGCCTGCGGCGGGCCATGTCCACCGCTTCCGCGCCGTTGCATGCGAGGTCCGCGGCCAGGCCGATCTCGCGCAGCAGTTCGAGCGTGACCTCCTGGTTGATCGGATTGTCCTCGGCGAGCAGGACCGGCACGCCGCGCAGGCGCGCGAAGAGCTCGTCGGTCGGCATGGCGGGGCCGGGCGGGGGCGCGGCGGTCTGGCCGGCGAGCACCGTGGCCAGCATGTCGAACAGCGGCGAGGGGTGGATCGGCTTGGTCAGCACGCCGGCGCAGGTGCCGACGGGCAGGCTCTCCTGCGGCAGGCTGTGGCCGAAGGCGGAGACCATCAGCCGCAGGGGCGGATGGCGCAGGTCGAGGGCGGCGATCCGCCGGGCGGTCTCGATGCCGTCCATGCCGGGCATGCGCCAGTCGAGGAAGACCACCTCGTAGGGGTCGCCGGCCTGGTCGGCGGCCTCGATCATTCCCAGCGCGGCCTCGCCCGAGGCGGCGGTGTCGGCGCGCAGGCCCATGCCGGCCAGCAGGTGCGCGAGGATGTCGCGCGCCTCGTCCAGGTCGTCCACCACCAGCATGCGGCGATTCTCCAGCTCGGGGCGGCCCAGGCGATGCCTGGGCTGGCCCTGGGTCGCTTCCAGCGGCAGGCTGAGCCAGAAGGTGCTGCCGACGCCGGGCACGCTTTCCATGCCGACCGTGCCGCCCATCAGCTCGGCGAGGCGGCGCGAGATGGCCAGGCCGAGGCCCGAGCCGCCGTAGCGGCGCGTGGTGGAGGCGTCCGCCTGCTCGAAGGGCTGGAACAGCCTGGCCTGCTGATCGGCGGGGATGCCGATGCCGGTGTCGCGCACCTCGAAGCGCAGGCGCAGCCGGTCGCCAGCGCGCTCCTCCTGGCGCACGCGCAGCAGCAGGTGGCCGTACTGGGTGAACTTGACCGCGTTGCTGCCGAAGTTGAGCAGGATCTGGCCGATGCGCAGCGCGTCGCCGCGCAGCAGCGGCGGCAGGCCGGCGTCGATGTCGGTGACGAGTTCGAGGCCCTTGGCCTCGGCGCGCTCGGCGAGCTGGCTCTCGACGCCGTCGAGCAGCCGCTCCAGTTCGAATTCGGCGTTTTCGATGCCCAGCTTGCCGGCCTCGATCTTCGACAGGTCGAGGATGTCGTTGATCAGGTGGAGCAGGTGGCGCGCGGCGTCGCTCACCTTGTCGAGCTGGCCGCGCTGGCGCGCGGAGAGGGGGCCGCGGCCGATCAGATGGGTCATGCCGATGATGGCGTTCATCGGCGTGCGGATCTCGTGGCTCATGTTGGCGAGGAAGCTGCTCTTCGCGCTGTTGGCCACCTCGGCCGCCTCCTTCGCCTCGGCCAGTTCGGCGGTACGCGCCTGGACGAGCTTTTCCAGGTGCTCGCGGTGCAGCAGCAGCTCGGCCTCGGCCGCCTTGCGCTCGGTGATGTCGCTCCAGATCGAGGCGAAATAGCGCTTGCCCCGCAGTTCGAGGGGCGTGGCGCTGACGCGCACGGCGCGGACCGCGCCGTCCTTGCGGCGGTGCTGGGATTCGAAGACGACGTGGCCGCGGAAGCTCAACTCGCGGAACTGTTCCCGCACGGCTTCCGGCGACTGGCGTGCCTCGATGTCGGCGACGCCGAGGCGGGCGAATTCCTCGCGCGTGTAGCCGAGGCCGGCGGCGGCGGCGGCGTTGAACTCGACGAAGCGCCCGGTCTCGGCATCGACCAGCGCGATCGAGTCGTCGGTCTGCTCGGCGATGGCGGCGAACACCGCCTCGCGTTCGTGCAGGGCCTCCTGGGCACCCCGCACCTCGGTGATGTCGCGGGCGACGCCGAGCACGCCGACCAGCCTGCCGTCGGCGTCGTGCATCGGCGTCTTGGTGGTCAGCACCAGGCCGCGGCGGCCGTCATCGGCGTAGGTGATCCATTCCTCGTTGGTCACCGGGTGGCCGGCGGCCATCGCGGCGCGGTCCTGTTCGCGGAAGAAGTCGGCAAGGGCCTTGTCGACGAAGTCGTAGTCGGTCTTGCCGACGATCGCCGCTTCACTGGCGCCGAAGAAGCGCTCGAAGGCCAGGTTGCAGGAGAGATAGGTGCCGTCGGGGTTCTTGAGCCAGACGAGATCGGGAATGGTGCGGATCAGGGTGCGCAGGTGGGCGCGCTCGGATTCGATCTGGCGCAGCGAGCTGCCCAGACGCTCCGTCATGTCGTTGAAGGCGTCGGCCAGCTCGCCGATCTCGTCGGCGCTGTCGATGCGCACGCGGCATTCCAGGTCGCCGTCGCGGATCGCGCGGGCGACGCTCGACACGGCGACGATGGGCTCGGCGACGCGGCGCGCGAAGGAAACGATCAGGCCGAAGGCGAGCGCCAGGGTCAGCACGATCACCAGCAGGCTGAGCTTGATGTCGGCGAGCGCCGGCGCCATCGCCTGGTCGATGCCGCGCTCGGCGACGACGAGGAACTTCTGTTGGCCGATCTCGAACTCGCGCGTGGCGAGGAAGGCTTCCCGGCCGGAGAGTCCGGTCTGGCGGCGCACGTCGATGCGCGGCAGCAGGCGGCTTTCGCGCAGCACCATCGAGGGATTGCGGTGGGCGATCACGCGGCCGGTCTGGTCGAGCAGGTAGACGTCTTCGCCGGGTTCCATGGATATCTCGGCGATCATCTGCCAGACCGGCTTGAGGCGCACCTCCGCCGCCAGCACGCCGGCGAGCGCGTCGGCGCGCACGTCGCTCACCGGGACGGCGAGCAGCATCATCGGCTCGTTGTTGCCCGGGTCGTAGCGCACCGGGCCGTAGGCCGGGGATCGGCTCAGCAGCGCGGTGCGGAATTCGCTGCCGGTGTCGTGCCGTTCCTCGTGGGGCGGCAGGATGCGCACGTTCGACAGGTGCGCCAGCTCCCGTCCGCGTGGGTCGGCGAAGAAGGCTTCGCGGAAGCGTTCGCGCTTGGCCAGCAGGCGGGCCAGAACCCGTTCGCGCTCGGCGTTGCCGAGGCGCGCGAAGTCGCTGACGCGCACGGTGTTGCTCATCTCGATCTCGGCCTGGCGCAGCAGCGCCTGGGCCTGCACGGCGACGCGCCTGGCCAGCTCCTGCTGGCGCGCGTAGTCCTCGTCGAGGTTGTCGCGGTAGTTGCGCCAGCCGAGCGCGATGCCGCTCAACGCCACCGCGAGGGTGACGAGGCCCGTGAAGGCGAGCAGCAGTCGCTGGCGGATCGAGTGCAGGCGCATGATTATTTGCGGATGACGTACTCCGCCTGGAGCAGGAGTTCGTCGGGAATCGCGAGGCCGAGGCGCTCGGCCGTCGCCAGGTTGATGGCGAGCCGGTTTTCCGCCATCTCGACGGGCAGGTCGCCCGCCGGGGCGCCCTTGAGGATCTGGTCGGCGAGCTGCGCGGCCTGCTGGCCGATCTCGCGATGGATGAAGCCGTAGCTGAACAGGGCGCCGGCGCGCGTCTGCTGCAGGCTGGGCGCCGAAATCGGCAGCCGGCGCCGCTCGGCGAGGGTGACGAAGTCGGCGATGCCCGCCTCGATGCGGCTGTCGCGCGGCAGGAAGATCGCATCCACATCCCGCGGCATTGCCTCGATCACTTCGGCGATGTTCGCCGCGCCCGGCAACGGCTGTGGCAGCAGGGTGAGGCCGAGCTTTTCCGCCGCGAAGCTGGCCTGCTCCAGGCTGGAGAGTGCGCTCTTGTCGTCGGCGGTGTAGGGCAGGTAGATGCGCTTCACGCCGGGAGCGAGGCGCCGCAGCCACTGCAGGCGCAGGTCGTCGCCGGTGGGCAGGCGGATGCCGGTGATGTGGCCGCCGGGGTGGCGCAGGTCGGGAACGATGCCGGCGTCGAGCGGGTCGTTGACCGGCGCGAACACCACGGGCGGGGCGCGCCGCGCCTCGGTCAGGCGCTTGACGGCCTGGGCCGCCGGGGTGCTGGAGACGAAGATCAGGGCGGGAGAGGCCTGGAGGTGGGCGCCGATCACCTCGTCCAGCCGGTCGATGCTGCCCACCGGTCCGCTGGAGAGATAGGCGACCTCGCCACCTTCCCGATAGCCGAGGGCCGTCATGGCCTCCTTGAAGCCGGCCACCGTTTCGTCATCCACGACGGTGAGCTGCACCAGTGCGATGCGGCGCGGCGCGGCCGGTTCCGGCTGGCGCGGGCGGAGGGCGACGGCGGCGAGCGCCAGCGCCAGCGGGACGAGCAGCAGCAAGGCTTTTTTCGTGAGCGTCATCTCGATAACCCCATGACGGCTGATTCTATTCCTTTAGTATGGATGGTGGCGGGGTTTTCGGGCGCCGTCGCAAGGCAGGACGGCTAGTCCGGGCTGCTTTCCACCGTGCCACCAGCGCCGGCTTTTTCCACGGCGAGGACGTCGACGAGCCAGGGCAGCGTCTCGCGCAGCGCGGCGGCGAGGGTCCAGGGTGGATTGACGACGAACATACCGCTGCCGTGCATGCCCATGCCGTCGGCGCTCGGCGCCTTGACGGTGAGCGCGACATTGAGCCAGTCGGGGGCGAGCTTCTTGAGGCGGCCGGCGAGCTGCATGCTCTCGTTCCTCTGCAGCAGCGGGTACCAGACCAGATAGGTGCCGGTGGCGAAGCGCGTCAGGCCGTCCTTGAGCGCGGTGAGGACGCGGGCGTAGTCGCGCTTGTCCTCGTAAGCCGGGTCGATGAGCACGAGGCCGCGGCGCGGCGGCGGCGGCAGCAGGGCCTTGATGCCCTCGAAGCCGTCCTCCTGGCGGATCGTCACGCGCTTTTTCGCGTCGGGCACGGTGGCGGCGACGGCGTCGCCGAGCAGGCGCACGTCGGCCGGATGCAGCTCGAACAGGCGCAGGCGGTCCTGGGCGCGCAAGCGCCGCGCGGCGAGCAGCGGCGAGCCCGGGTAGCGGCGCAGCTGGCCGTCCGGGTTGTCGACGCGCACCGCCTCGACGTAGGCGGCGACCGGCGCCGGCAGGTCGCTGCGCGACCACAGGCGGCCGATGCCGTCCTCGTATTCGGCGTGGCTCT
Source organism: Rhodocyclaceae bacterium (assembly GCA_024709955.1). Taxonomy (GTDB): domain Bacteria; phylum Pseudomonadota; class Gammaproteobacteria; order Burkholderiales; family Rhodocyclaceae; genus Sulfuricystis. Next base: position 24,924 of record JANJVS010000165.1, on the reverse strand, counting down.
TTGCCCGCCCGGCGTCGAAGCGGTAGCCGCCGGCGCCGGCGTGGGTGTCGATCATCCAGTAGGGCTTGTCCTTCTGGTTCAGATAATCCAGCACCGCGAGCAGGACGGTGTGCTTGAGGACGTCGGCGTGGTTGCCGGCATGGAAGACGTGGCGGTAGCTGAGCATGGGGGGCGGGAGCAGGGGAGGGCGATAGAATCGCGACCATGAATGATACCGCCCCGCCCTCCGGCGCCAAGCCGAAAATCCGCGTCGTGCGCCGCGCGGCCGCCGTCCCCGTGGCCGCCGCGCCGGCGACCCAGGCCCCGGCGCAGGCCGGCGAGCGCGTCTCGAAACTGCTGGCGGCGCGCGGCCTCTGCTCGCGCCGCGAGGCCGATGCCTATATCGAGCGCGGGCTGGTGTTCGTGAACGGCGAGCGCGTCACCCAGCTCGGCACGCGCTGCGCGCCCGATGCGCGCATCGAGTTGGCGAAAGAGGCGAACGCCGAGCAGGAGCGCCAGGCGACGATCCTGCTGCACAAGCCGGTCGGCTACGTCTCCGGCCAGGCCGAGGACGGCTACCAGCCCGCTGTCGTGCTGATCGGCCCGGACACGCAGATGGCCGGCGACCCGCGCCGCTTCCAGCCGCGCTGCCTCAAGGGTCTCGCCCCCGCCGGGCGGCTCGACATCGATTCGACGGGTCTCCTGGTGCTGACCCAGGACGGCCGCGTCGCGCGCCAGCTCATCGGCGAGGACAGCGACGTCGAGAAGGAATATCTGGTGCGCGTCGAGGGCAGGCTCGACGAGCGCGGCCTCAAGCTGCTGAACCACGGACTCTCGCTGGACGGCAAGGCGCTGCGGCCGGCGAAGGTGAGCTGGCAGAACGACGACCAGCTGCGCTTCATCCTCAAGGAAGGCAAGAAGCGCCAGATCCGCCGCATGTGCGAACTCGTCGGCCTGCGCGTCACCGGTCTCAAGCGCGTGCGCATCGGCAAGGTGAAGCTCGGCGACCTGCCCCTCGGGGAGTGGCGCTTCCTGCGGCCGGACGAGAAGTTCTAGACGAAAAGTCGGCGTGACCGAAGGGAATCCCCGTGGGACTGGCGGGACGGTGGCGCGTACCGCGCTCAGCCGTCGATGAAACCCTTCAGGCCGGCATAGGCCGCCGCCGCAGAGGTGGCGGCGACCGTCAGGGAATTGCTGAGTTCGCGTAGCTTGCCGATGGTGGCATTGAGCTTTTCCGCGCTCTGGCTGCCGCTGGTGATGAGCCTGGCGAGCTGGATGGTGAGTTCTCCCGCCTGGCGTTCGGCGTTTTCCTTGCGGGTGCGCATGTGCGCGCCGAGGATCATGCCCGCGAGGTAGGCAAGCCCCATGCTGGCCGCGTACTCGATGAACTCGCGCCACTCGCGCGCGTCCTGCGGCAGGACCGGGATCCCGTCCACCAGCGCGATGACGGCGCTCATGCCCCAGGCGGCGACGGCGCCCAGCGCGAAGGCGGCGGCGCTCCAGGAACCGAAATGGCGCCGCGCGCGCATCAGATAAAAGGCGAAGGGAAAGGGGATCAGCAGCGAGGCGATGCGCAGATAGACCGTCTTCAGGTCGTAGGCCACGGTGATCGTGAAGTGCGCCAGCAGCAGGATCAGCAGCGGCGCCAGCCAGTAGGTCGCCCAGACGGCGAGCGTGGTGCTTGGCGCGGGCGCGGCCGCCGGCTCAAACGGATCGGCCTGGACGGTAGTTGCGTTCAGCTGTGGCACCTTTTCGAGTTCCGCCACCCGGGCCTCCAGCGCCTCGATCTTCCACAGCAACGGCTTGAACAGGTACAGATCGTGGGCGCAGTGGGGACAGGCGAGGGCGTTGTCGCTGATTTCAGTGGTGCAGTAGGGGCATTGCATTTATTTGGCCACGGTGAGCTTGATGATGGCGTTCGTCTGGCGGCCGTCGGAATCCTGCAGGCTGACGCGGATGTGGTGCTCGCCAGCGGGCGCCTCGGCGCCGCTGAGTTCGATGCCCCGTTCGCTGAGGCCCGGCCGTACCCGCTCGATGAGGTCCACGCTCGGCGACTTGAGATAGACGACCTTGACGCTGGCCATGTCGATCGCCGCGCCGCCGCGCGGCTCGAAGGCGAGCTTGAGGTTGAAGGGCGACTTGAGGATGGCGCCGGGCTCGGGAGAGACCTGCCGGATCGCCGGACCGCGCGTGATGCCGCGCATCCTGGGCTCGGTGACCTGGGCGTTCGGCAGGCTGGCTTCCGCTTCCAGGATCAGGGGCGCCGCCTGGGCCGCCGCCGCGGCCAGCAGCGACGCGGCCAGGAGAAGGACGAGGTTTTTCATGATTCCGTCTTCCGCTTCAAAAAACGCCGCAGCGCATCGGCGGCCCGGCGTAATATCTTTCCTGAATTTGATTCTAGCCTCGTTGCCGTGATCGGCAACACATGACGGATCGAGATCGTGGCGAAATCGAAGTGGCTGCCATTGGGGAGAGCGGCCGGCTACCTGGCGCTGGTTGCGGCGGCCTGCCTGCTGCATTATGCGGATATCCTGCAGAGGGCCGAGTATCCCTTCCTGGACTGGCAGATGCGCCTGGGCCGGGAATTCCATCCCAGACCCGCGCCCAACGACGTGACGGTCGTCGCCTTCGACGAGGCCTTCATGGACGCCGCGGCGGAGCCCTTCGCCCTGTTCCATCCGCACCTCGCCGGCCTGCTCGATGCGCTGCGCCAGGCCGGACCCAAGCTGGTGGCCTTCGACATCGCCCTGCCGGACAAGTCCTTCCATGGTTTCGTGCCGCGCGAGCGGCCGGATCACGATTTCGACCAGGAACTGCTGCGCGCCATCGGCCTGGCCGCGCGCGAATTCCCGGTGCTGCTGGCGCGCACCCTAGACGCCAGCGGCAAGCGGCTGCGCGAGATCCACGTGCCCTACCAGGCGGTGGCGGACCGCGGTCCGCGCCTGCCCGCCGGCATGTCGGCCTCCGGCTCGGCCGTGCTGTGCACCGACGCCGACGAGACGATCCGCCGCTATCCCGACGCCGCCTGCGCCGCGCATCCCACGGTCCTGCCGCTGGCCGCGCTGATGGCCGCCGTCCAGGGCAATCGCCAGGACTGGCACGGCCTGATCGACTACACGGCCGGGCCGCTCCACCAGATCGTTCCGGCGCACGAGGTCATCGCGGCCGGCCGGCGCGGCGACGCGGCCTGGCTGGCCAGCCGTTTCGCGGGGCGCGCGGTGCTGGTGGGCATCGCGTTCCGCGACGAGGACCGGCACCTTGCACCGCTGTCGCTGGCGAGCGGCGAGCCGCTGAATCCGCGCAATCCCGGCGTGCTGGTGCATGCCCAGATCTATCGTTCGCTGATGAACCACGGCCTGGTCAAGACTCTCGCCGATTGGCAGGCGTTCGCCCTGCTCGCGGCGGGCGCGCTGTTCTGGTTCGGCACCACGCGCACGCGCAAGTTCGTCCTGCTGCTGGCGGCGAGCGCGGCGGTCGGCGTCGCCTCGTTCTGGCTGATGTCCCAACTGGTCCATTTGCCGGCCGTTTCCCTGCTGGCGGTCGGCTGGACGGCCTTCCTGCTGCGGGCCGCCTTCGACGCCTACGCGACCTGGCTGGAGCGCGGCCGGCTGGAAAGCGCGTTTTCCGGCTACGTCAGCCCTCAACTGATGCGGCGGCTGCAAAGCGGCGAGATTTCCCCCGACCAGCGCGGCGCCAAGGCGAACGTCTGCGTGCTGTTCGCCGACATCTGCGGCTTCACGCAGCTGAGCGAGACGCTGCCGCCGGAGCGCGTCGTCGCCCTGCTCAACGAGTATTTCGCCGCCATGACCGCGGCGATCCACCGCCACGGCGGCGTGGTGGACAAACTCATCGGCGACGGCATCATGGCCCTGTTCGGCCAGCCCGAGCGCCTGCCGTCGCCGGAGCGGGCCGCCCTCGAAGCGGCCCAGGAAATGCTCGTCCGGCTCGACAGCCTCAACCGGGCCTGGGAGCGCGAGCTCGGCCCGCGCCTCGCCTGCGGCATCGGCATCCACGGCGGCGAGGCGATCATCGGCTTCATCGGCTCGAAGAAGCGCCACGACTTCACGGCGATCGGCGACACGGTGAACGCCGCCTCGCGCATCGAAGGGCTGACGCGCGGCCTCGGCTATCCGGTGATCTGCTCGGAGGCCGTCGCGGCGGCGGTCGGCTATCCGGATTTCCTCGTCGATCTCGGCGCGCAGCCGATCAAGGGTCATTCGGCGCTGCGCGTGTTCGGCTGGAAGCCGCCGCTCATGGAAGGCAGGCGCGATGAAGGCTCTGACGCTCATCGTCGATAACGCGCTGCTGCGCGAATATCGCGGCTACGCGATCCTGTTCCTCTATGCGCTGAGCCGCATCGGGCGGATGACGCGGCCGCCGTATGCGCTCGCCTTCCTGCACCAGTTCAACAACTGCATCCTCCAGGGCATCGGCGTGCTGACCATGCGCGCCACGGGCCTTGGCCTGATCATCGTCGCCTACGTGCTCACCGTCCTCGCCGCCGACAGCGGCGCCGCGATGCAGGTGCTGGTGATCGTGATCTTCCGCGAAGGCGGCGCCATGCTGGCGGCGGTGGTGCTGCTGCTCAAGGTGGGCACCGAGAACACCTCGCGCCTCAATGCCCTCTGGAGAAGTGGGGAGGCCGGCTATGTGGACAACCTGGGACTCTCGGCCTTCGACTACCTGGTGGTGCCGCGCATCCTGGCGGCGATCTGCGCCGCGGTGATGCTGACTCTCTATTTCCAGCTGCTCGCCGCCATGGGGGCGATGCTCGGCAGCCCGTTGTTCATCGATACCACCTTCGACCAGCTGTTCGAACAGCTGGCGGGCCAGTTCGATGTCGCGGATTTCTGCTATACCCTGATCAAGAGCGTGATCTTCGGCGCCATCATCGGCACGGTTTCCTGCTACCACGGCAGCGTGGGGATAGGCGGGCGCGGTCAGGGCATTCGCAATCCGCTGGCGCGTTCGCTGCTGCGTTCCTTCTTCTTCATGACCCTGTTCAACGCCCTGTTCGCCTACCTGTTCTACGGCGTTCTGCTGTTCGGCCTGATCCGCACGCCCGTATAGCCGACTGGATTGCCATGTCCCCCCCGCGCCACTTCTCCCTCACCCTGCACGACCGGGACGAGATCGACCGCAAGGTCGAGGAGTTCTTCGCCCGCGGTCCGGCATGGAATGCGCTGGCGCAACGGCTGCCGTCCGGCGCGGTAGGCGGCAGCGTTTTCTGCGTGCAACGGCAGGCCTGCTTCCTCGCCGACCACACGATAGAGGAGAACTGGATGCTGCCCCTCTGGGAGACGGCGAGCGACGACCTGGACGAATGGACCTGGCTGCTGGAACTGGGGCGTGGCGTGCTCGCCAGATACTCGGAGGGATCGTCTGCTGCGTATCCGGCGCAGCTCGACGAGCTTGCGCTGCTTGCGGCACAATTCGGGCAGGCCCACATCATGATGCCCGACATTCTCGTGCTCGATTCCGTGTTCTCCGGCTGGCATCGCACCGACCAGGAAAAGGTCGGGCGCATGGTCAGGGATTACGCCAGCCGCCATCCGTTCCGCGTCGTGGTCCATGTGGACGTGGTCGAGCCGCCGCCCGGTGTGCTGCCCTTTCTCGACATGGAGGCGGGATCATGAGCCGGCCCCCCCTGTTGCGTCTGCCGGGTTCCCTGCGCCGCCGCGCCCTGCTGTTCGTGCTGCCCGTGCTGCTGGGCATCGTCCTGCTGATCGCGGCCATCGCCTTTCGCCAGGGCTTCTTCGAGCGCTACGACGTGGTGAGCTTTTCCATCGATTCGGCCGCCGGCATCAGTCGCGGCATGCCGGTCAAGCTCAAGGGCCTGATGATCGGCCAGGTGCGCGAAATGACGCCGGTCGGCGCGGACGCGAACGGCAATCTCGGCATCGTCGTCACCCTGGCGCTCAACCAGCGCTACACGGGCATCATTTCCAGCGACTCGAAGGTGACGCTGTCCCAGGAGGGGCTGATCGGCCAGCCCTTCGTCGAGATACTGCCGGGCGGCGGCAAGCGCGCCATCGCCAACGGCGAAGCCATCGAATACCAGAAAAAACGTGGCCTCAAGGAGATCGTCGAGGCCGCGAGCGGCGAGGCGATCCCGATCCTCCAGGACGTGCGCGGCTTTTCCCGCCAGCTCGTCGATCCGGACGGCGAGTTCCAGGCCGGCTTGAAGAACGTGGTCGAACTGACGCGCGAGCTTCCCGAGATGGGCCGTCAGACGCTCGCCACGGTGCGCGCGACGCGGGAGATGGTCGATGCGGTGAAGGGCAAGACTGTCACGGCGCTCGATAGCGCCGAAAAACGGATGCCCGCGCTGCTCGACCAGACTGGGGCCATTCTCGACGACGTCAAGGACACGAGTCGCCAGGTCCGGCAATTGGCTCAGGAACTGCACGGTCCGGTGCTCGGCATCGTCGAGGACGGGCGCCATGTCTCGGCCGAGACGCGCGAGATCGTCGGCGCGGCCAAGCAGAGCTGGCCGCTGAACGCGATCCTGCCGCCGCCGGCGCACCAGGTGGTGCTGCCCGACAGCGCGCTCGGCGTGCCGATCCTGCAGCCGGGGGGCCAGCCATGAACTGGCGCACCCTGTTGCTCATGCCCTTGCTGCTCGCCGGCTGCGCCACGCCGGCTCCGCCCCCACCCGCGCGGCTGATGGCGGCGATCGAGGCGAACAACCAGGCCGCGGCCGCCTTGATGCGCGGCGAGATGGCGCAGGCCGAACGTCTCTACCTCAAGGCCTTGGCGCACGACCGGGCGATCGAGAACGCCGATGGGATCGCCCTGGATTTGCTTGGCCTGGCGCAGACCTACCAGCGCGCGGGGCGTCCCGATGAGGCCCTGCGCGCCGCCGCGCTGGTGAGTGCCGCCGATCTGCCGGGCATGTCCGCCCAGCGTCTGGCAGAGGCGGCGCTGCTGGGCGCGACGCTGGCGATGGCCCGTGTCGACTGGACAGTGGCGGCAGAGCGCTTGCGGGAGGCCGAATCGCATTGCGCCAAACCCTGCGCGCTGGAAGGGCGCATCGCCAATCTCAAGGCGCAGCTGGCGATTGTCGGCAACCGCCTCGACGAGGCGCTGTTGCAGGCGCGGCGCGCCATCGCCCTGGCGGAGGCCACCAACGACCGGGCGGAGCTTGCCAATGCCCTGCGCAGCGCCGGCAATGCCGGCCTGTTCGCCGATCCGGCGCAGGGCCTGCGCGATGCCGAGCGCGCGCTGGAGATCGACAAGCAACTGGCCCTGAGCGGCAAGATTCATCGCGATCTCGTCCTGCTCGGACGCCTGTACCTGGCGCTGGGCGACCGCGATCGGGCCGCGCGCATGTACGCGCGGGCGCGCAGCGTGGCGGAGGCCGACGGCAACGCGGCGGGCAGCGAGGAAGTCGCGAAACTCGAACGTGAACTAGGAGGAAATCATGGGAAATAAGCTGCTGCGATTGATCGCTCTGTTCTGGGCCGCGCTGTCGCTAGGCCTCGCCGCGAGCGCGGTGCGGGCCGCGCCCGCCGGCAGCGTCATCGACGTCGTCGGCGAGGTGACGCTGACGCGCAATGCCGCCAGGCTCAAGGCCGGCCTGTTCGACAACCTGTTCGCCGGCGACCTGATCCAGGTGCCGGCGGGCGCCAGGCTCGTGGCGACGCACAATGCGGTGAAGAAGGAATTCGCGCTGGCCGGCCCCGGCGAGTTCGAGGTCGGCGCGGACGAGATCAAGCCGAAGGGCGGGGCGCGCGCGCAAACCAGGAGCCTGAACGAGCTCGCGGTGGTTTCCCTCGGCAGCGAGGGCGGCAAGGGGCGGGCGACGGTGGGCGCGGTGCGCATGCGCGGTGCGGCGCCGCCGGTGACGGTTCCCCTCGACGGCGAGACCGTGCTGGAGCAGACGCCAACGCTGTCCTGGCCGGCGCAGGCCGGCGTCGGCGCCTATCAGCTCATGCTGAAGAAGACCGACGGCGGTGTGCTGGTCGAGACGACGGTGGACAAGCCGCAATACCGGATCGAGTCCGCGACGCTGCTGGAATGGGGCGGGCGCTACCAGTGGTCCGTCGCGAGCGAGCAGGATGGGCGCCGCAGCCAGCTCGTCAAGTCCTTCAGGCTCATCAAGCGCGCCGACCGGGAAACCCTGGAGCGCATGAAGCCGGGAGCGGAGGGCGAGTTCTCCGCCTGGGTCGTCTATGCCAAGGCGCTGGAACACCTCGGCGCCTATTCGGAAGCCCGGGCGGTCTGGACGAAGCTGCTGGCGCAGCGGCCGGACCTGACCATCCTCGAAGGGCTGGCGAAGGGAAAATAAGCTAAAAAAAGCTGTAGCCGAGCTGGAGGTGGATATTCCGGTCCTGCAGGGTGCCGTGGCCGGTTGTAGCGGTCTTGGTTTCCTTCAGGCGCTTCGCCACGGCGAGGTCGAGGGTGAAGCCCTGCCAGCGCACGCGGGTCGCCAGGCCCGCGGATTCGAGGGTATCGGCTGATTCTCCGGCGTTCCTGCCCTTGCCGTAGTCGTAGAAGGGGCTCAGCGTGGCGCCGAGCCCGGCGGCATTCCTGATCAGCGGGTATTCGTATTCGAGGTTGAACACCATGCCCCGGTCGCGGATCAACTGATTTTCGCGGAAGCCACGCACCGTATTGACGCCGCCGATGGACAGGCCGTCCATGGGCAGCAGGCGGTCCCCGGCCTGCTGGACGGTGCCGCGCAGGATCAGACGCGCGCCATCGTCGCCGAGCAGCTGGACAAACTGCGCCTGGCCGAGCCAGTAGCGATAGTCGCGGGCGGGCTGGACGATGGCCAGCGCCGGCAGGCCGCTCAGGTCGTCGAGGTTGTTGCGGGAGGCGACGAAGGTTGACCGCAGGGCGAGCACCCGGCTTTCCGTCCGATGGGTGTATTCCTGCCAGAAGCGCCAGGCGGTGCTGCGGGTGACGCCATCGGGCTCGCCGGGGATGAAGGAGAAGGGCGCGCCGAGCAGGCGGGTGCGGTTTTCCCGATCCTGATAGTCGAGCCCCAGGCCCAGCTTGTGGCGCAGCGATTCATGGAGGATCTGGCCGATGCCGAGGGTCTTGCTGTCGATGCGGCTTTCGATGTCGAGTTCGCGCATCGGCTCCTCGATCACCGCCGACTGGCCTTTTTCATACTTGAACGCGACATGGGTGCCCGCCGTGTTGAGCGGCAGCCGCCAGTCGAGCCGCAGGCGCGAGCCCGACCGGTCTTGTGTGGAGTTCTGCAGGTCGGCTTCGAACACGTCGCCGAAGCCCGTCAGGTTGCGCAGCCAGCCCGAGAGTTCGAGACTGCGCTCGCCGATGGAGGGCGGGCGGTAGTTGTTCCAGGCCGCCGACAGCTGGTAGGGGCGGGCGCGCTGGACGTCGATGTCGAGCAGGGCCTCGCCGGCCTGGGCGCCGGGGGAGAGGCGCGCGTTCATGCGCTCGAACAGCGGATCGTTGAGCAGCAGCGCGAAGCGCTCGCGCAGCCGGTCGATGTTAAGGGGCGCGGCCGGATCGTCGCTCAAACGACCTGCGACATGGCTTTCCCGCAGGCCGTCCAGGCCGGTGAGACGGATGGCGCCGAGGCGGCCTTCGACGATGCGGTAGGTCAGGGTGCCGTCCCGGTAGGCGTCGTCGTCGAGCAGCGCGCCGGAGTTGATGTAGCCCTGGGCGACGTAGTGGCGGCTGATTTTCTGCCGCAATTCCTCCAGTTCGCCGACGGTGACGACCTTGCCTTGGTAAGGCGCGGCGATGTGGGCCAACTCTTCGGCGGGGATCGCCCGGTTGCCCGTGAAGACGATGCGCTCGACGCGTACCGGCCGGCGGTCGCGCTCGGCCGGTGCAATGCCGCTCTCGGGCACGGGGGGCAGCGCGAATTCGCCCTTGCTGGCTTCCGTGCGTGGCTGGATGCGCCGCAACTGGCTCATCTCGTCCTCGGCGCTGCCGGCGCTCCAGGCGGTACAGGGCAGCAGCGCCAGGCAGAACGGGATGAGGCGGGGCAGGGGCGGCTTAAGCATGGTTCAGAGGCATTCCTGGCGGGCTGAGCCGGCGGGCAGCGGGTGTTGCGGCGCCGGCGGCCGCGGGGCAAGCGCATCGCTGCCCAGCAGGTTGCGCGCCGCCGGCGGGAAGCCGCCGCGCCCGACCTGCACCAGGGAACTGCCGGCGGTGGGCTGGCAGGGGCTGCGGCCGAGACCGCCGATCTCGATCATGCCGGTGTTGAGGCCGACCAGGCTGCCGGAAATGTCCAGCGCCGGGCTGCTGATGTTGATCGCGCCGTTGATGCCGGTGGGCGCGGCCGCCTGGATCACGTTGAAGTTCGCCAGGCCGGACTGGAACTCGTAGGGCGTCTGGCCGCCGACGAACAGGATGTTGCCGCTCGGCAGCAGCGAGCCGACGTCGATGTTGATGTTGCCGCCGGCGGCATTGGCCGCGACGGTGTTGGCCTGGATGAAGCCGCTGTCGATGGCGAGGGCGCGGGCGTCGATGGAAATGTCGCCGCCGTCGCCGCTGAGGCCGAGCACCGAGGTGGTGATCACCGAGTTGCGTAGGACCAGCGCGGACGGGCGGGAGCCGCCGCCGTCGAGGCTGATATCGCCGCCGCCGCCCTCGTGGCTCGTCGTGGTCACCGCGCTGTCGGTGATGCGGACTTGACCGCCGATGTGCAGCGCGATGTTGCCTGCGCCATAGGCGCTGGTGCTGCTCGACTCGATGCGAGAGGCCGCGCTGAGGACGAGGCGTTCGGCGGTGATCTCGATGCCGCCCGAGGTGGCGTATTCCGAATTGCTTGTCGTGATCAGGCCGTTATTCAGTGTAACCAGCGGTGCAACCAGCTGCAGGCGGCCGGCAGCGGCCTCGTTGCCGCCCTGGGCGATGATCTTGCCGCCGTCGAGGGAGATGGATTCGCGGGCCGTCACGGCGATGTGGCCGCCGCTCGCGGTGTGGCCGAATTCGATCGATGCAAGCCGGCCGAGGTTGACGAGGTCGAGGCGATCCACGCTGATGTCGATGCGACCGGCGCCCGACTCACCGAAGCGTCCCGTGCTGGTATTGATCACGCCGCGGTCGGCTACGTACAGCCAGGGGGTGGCGATGTCGATGCGACCGGCGTCGTTGCCGCTGCGGGTGCCGCTGGCGATGGTGCTGTCGCGACCGTTGCTGCTGCCCTCGACGCGAACATACTCGTCGGCGCGGATCACGATGGTGCCGCCGCGCCCCTCCGTGCCGGAGTGGCCGAGGGCATTGCCGCTGATGTGGCCACCGCTCTGCAGGGTCAGCCGGTCGGTCTGGATCGAGACGTAGCCCGGCGAGTCCTGGTACCAGTTTTCCGCGCGGATCGCGCCCGCCTCGCTGATGACGATCTGCGGCGAGCGCACCAGCACGTAGGTCGCGTGGCCGATGATGCCGGTGGACACCGTGTCGGAGCCGGGCGAGGAATTCGGCGCCTCGTTCTTGCCGCGGATCGTGACGCTGTTGCTCGCGTCGATGATCACGCCGCCACCGGGCGTATACAGGCCGAAGGAATAGATGTTGCCGCCGTTCTCCAGCACCAGGTCCCGGGCCGTGATGTTGACCTGGGCGGTTGGGCCGGTCCATTCCGCGTAGCCGGAGATCATGCCGTCGTCGTGGAGACGCACCAGCGGGGCGGAGAGGGCGACCTGGCCGGCTTGCACGTCGTTCGAGGTCTGGACGGCGATGGCGCTGCGATAGTTGTCGGCGTTGCGGCCGCCGATCTCGATGGCTTCCGTCGCGGTGATGTTTACCCGACCGGCATCGCCCGTGGCTTCGGAACCGGCAAAAATACGCCCGCCGTCGATCAGGGCGACCCGCCCGGCCGCGATGTTGACCTCGCCCGCCGGGCCGCTGCTGAGGGCGGTGACGTCGATGTCGGCATTCTCGATCACGACCTGCTGGCCGCGGATGTTGACGCTGCCACCCGCGCCGCCGCTGCGGCTGCGCGCGGTGATCGTCGCGCCGTCGCGCACGGTGAGGTTGCCGCTCGCCGCGATGTCGATGCTCGCCGCGTCACCGTCGTAGTTGAGCGTGGAACCGAAGATCCCCGTGCTCCAGGGCGTCGTGCCGGCGCCATCGACCAGTACGTCGCCGGCGCTGACCTTGATCGAACCGGTGAAGCCGCAGCAGGCGCCGGTGACGGTGACCTGGCCGCCATTGACGATGATCAGCGCGCCGTTGCCCGCCGGCAGCTCGCCGGCGAAGGGCACCTCGACGGCCTGCTGGCCGACCGCCGCGAGGCGGATGCGGCCGCCGTCCGACTTGACCCGCGCGGCGTCGATGCCGATATCGCCGGCGACGAGACTGATCTCCTTGTCCTGGTAGGCCCAGAGGTCGGCGCCGCCGGACAGGGAGATCGGCGCGCGGTGCTCGCCGAGGAAGCCGAAGGCCTCGGGGGCCGCCGCGGAGAAGATGCTGGCCTTGGCCGGGTCGGCATGGAAGCGTCCGTCCGGGAAGGCGATGTAGTCGGCGGTGCCGACATGAAAGGCGCCGGGAACGTCGATGGTGGCGCCGGCCCCAAAGATCACGCCGGCCGGGTTGATGAAATAGAAGCCCGGATGACCGGTGGGCGGATAGAAATAGATCGCGCCGTTGATCGTCGAGGGCGTGCCACCGGTGACGCGGCTGATCAGGTTGTTGATGGTTGGCGTGGTCGTCGTGAAGTAGGCGTATTCACCCGCACCGACGTTGAAGGTCTGGAAGCTGTGAAACAGATTGCCGCCGGCCAGCTTGCCGAGGCTTTCGGGGATGATGTAGCCCGGTCCGGTCAGGCTTTGCGCCGGCTGCCCCAGGCTAGCGTCGGTGACGATCTGCGCGCCGGCCGGGGCGGCTAGTGCCAGCAGCAGGAGCGCGGCTGCAACAGGACGGCAGCGGATATCGGTCGTCTTCATTGCCAGTTCCCGATGAGGACGAAGGGCGCCCAATAGAAGGGATGGGCCGATTCGGGCGCACGCAGCAAGGCCAGTTGCGCCTGGCGCAAGGCCTCGGACTTGCCGAACCCCTGCTTGGCGACGCCGGCGTAGAAGCGCTCCATGATGTTCTTCGCCGCGTTGTCCTCCACCGGCCAGAGCGTGCCGAGCACGCTCTTGGCGCGCGCCTTCATCGCCGCGCCGGAGAGGCCCAGCGGCGAGCGGTCGTTGCCCTCGGCGGTCTGGCAGGCCGACAGGCTCAGGAGCTCGATGGGATTCTTGCGCAGGGTCTCGGCACGCAGCAGGGTCTGCAGGCCGTCCATGGTCAGGATGTCGTCGTGGGCCATGATGAAGCTGCTCTCGGCGTTGCCGCCGAACACGCCGTGGGAGGCGATGTGCAGGATTTGGTAACCGCCCGATTCGGTCTCGCCACGGAAGCGGCCGATGGTGAAGTCGGCGTCGAGCAGTTTCGGCCCGGGCAGGATGCCGGCGAGGGCCTGGATTTCGTCCTTCACGCCGGGCAGGGCGAGCAGGTTCTTGAGTTCCTCGATCTCGCGCAGGTCGCGCGTGGTGCCCGACGGTTTCGCGCCACGGCTGGCAGGCGGGCGCAGCGCACGGGTGGCCTGGGTGCGGGCGAGACCGCGGGATTCGCCGGTCGTGGCGGCGGCACCCGGTTCGAGAATCTGCGCCGCCATCGCGTCGCTGAGCTTCTCGACCACGGCGCCGGGCACCGACATGCCGGCGACGAGGGCGACGACCTTCTCGCTGGCGGGCAGCGCCGAGTTGGTCATGCTCAGGCCGGTGGCCGTCGAGACGGCGTATTTCTCGATGGCATACTCCCTGCCGTCGAACAGGGCGCCCATGGGAATCAGGCGCAACACGCCGTCGGGCACGACGATCAGGGTCTTGACCCGCGCCTGCGCGAGCGCGGCCTCGACCGGCGTCAGCAGCCAGTTGTGGAGCTGGCGCGCGTCGGCCGCGAAGTCCGCATTGCCGTTGCGCAGGGCGGCGGCGAACAGGGTGGCGGTCTGGCGCACCTTGCCCGGATCGACGCGCTGTATCTGGCGCTCGATGCGTGTCGAAGTTTGCAGCAGCAGTTCGAGCCGGTCCGGCAACAGCAGCGGATAGAGCACCGCCGTGCCCGGCGGCAGGCGGCGCGCCGAGCCGCCCTGTACGGCCTCGACGGCGCAACGGTCGCCGAGGAAGTCCTGCATCTCGGTCTGCTTGATGAGTTCCACCGTGTCGAGGATCGCGCGTAACTGTTCCTGGGCGGCATCGGGCGGCTGGCTTTCGACCCGGCGCAGCATCAGGTCCGCATAGCCGAGGTAGATCGGCTCCAGCGTGGCGCGGAAGGAGGAGCGGCCGTCCTCGTATTCGATGGGGATGTCCGGACGCACCAGTTCGATGAGCTCCACGGCGCGCAGGTAGGCGGCCAGCGCGCCATCCGCGTCGTCGGCGGCGCGCAGCAGGCGCGCCTTGCGCCATTCGAGGCCGATCAACTGGTCGGCGAGGGCGGGGCGGTCGGCGCCGCGCGCCAGCGCGAGCCCTTGGTCGGTCAGGCGTAGCGCATCGGCGCCGCGCCCTTGGTCCTCGTAGAGTTGGGCGAGGGCATCGATGGCCTCGGTCCGCAGATGCAGGTCTTGCGTGCCGTCGGCGAGGCGTCGGGCGGCGTCGAGATGCCGGAAGGCCAGTTCGACCAAGCCGGCCTGGCGGGCGGCATCGCCGAGATTGAGGTGGGGACGGGCATGGGCGGGCGAGTCGCCCAGCGCGCTCAGCGCGGTGGAGAGTTCGCGCAGTTCGGCGGGGCGCTTGTCCCTGGGCAGGAAACGCAGGCGGTTGAGACGGACCAGCAGGCGCAGCTCGGCGGGTTTTTCGGCCAGGTCGATGGCCGTCTGGTGGAAGTGCGCGGCCTCGGCCGGCTTGCGCTTCAGCAGCAGGAGATTGCCGAGCGGGAAGGCGTAGCGGCCACGGCGCGCGTCGGTGAAATGGTCGTGGGCCTGGCGCAGGGCCTGTTCCGCCGCGTCGTGCTGGTGGGCCTGGAGCAGGGCGATACCCAGTTCGCCGCTGGCCTGCAGGCGCAGATCGGTGCTGTCCGCCTGGCGGCTCGCCTGGGTCAGGAGGTCGATGGCCTGGCGCAACTCGCCGCGCTCGCGCAGGGCGATGGCGCTCTCGATGCGCGCCGGCCAGTCGATAGCGGCGGGCGGCTCGGCAGCGAGCGCCGAGAGACAGCAGAACAGCAGGACAGCCGCGCAACGGCGCAGGGCCGGACCCATGACGCAGGGCTCCTTGGGCAGGGTAGTTTGCTTACCCTGGGTAATTTACGCCAGGTCTTCGCGCCTCAGCATGAAAATTTTGCCCTCGCCGCTGTCGGTGTCGAGCCAGGTGATCGGCAGCGCGGGGAAGGCGGCGTCGACGAGGTCGCGGTTGTGGCCGACCTCGATGGCGAGCAGGCCGCCGGGCTTGAGATGGGCCTTGGCGCCGGCGAGTATGCGGCGCACGATGTCGAGGCCGTCGTCGCCCGCCGCCAGTGCGTTCTCGGGCTCGTGGCGGTATTCGGCCGGCAGGGCGTGCATCGCCGCCGTGGTGACGTAGGGCGGGTTGCTGATGATCAGATCGTACTTGCGCTTGCCGAGGCCGGCGAACAGGTCGCCCTGGGCGAGGCGCACGCGCTCCTTGAGGTCGTAGTCGGCGACGTTGCGCCTGGCGACTTCGAGGGCATCCTGCGAGATGTCGGCGGCGTCGATCTGCGCGTTCGGGAAGGCATGGGCCATCAGGATCGCCAGGCAGCCCGAGCCGGTGCATAGGTCGAGGGCGCTCTCGACGGCATGGGGATCGTCGACCCAGGGCGCGAAGCCCTCGATCAGCAGGTCGGCGAAATAGGAGCGCGGGATCAGCACGCGCTCGTCCACGTAGAAGCGCAGCCCGGCCTGCCAGGCCTCGTGGGTCAGATAGGCGGCGGGCAGGCGGCGCGCGATGCGCTGCTGCAGCAGTTCGAGCACGGCGAGGCGCTCGTGGCGCGTCAGGCGCGCGTCGAGATAATGACCGAGCTGCTCCGGACGGTCCGGCGGCAGGTGCAGGGCATGCAGGATCAGCCAGGCGGCCTCGTCGTGGGCGTTGTCGCAGCCGTGGCCGAAGAAGAGCTTCGCTTCGTTGAAGCGGCTGGTGCCCCAGCGCAGCCAGTCGCGGATGGTGTGGAGGTCGTCGAGGAGTTCGGACATGGCGGCGCCTTTATTCGGTTGTGCCCGGTGGGCGGAGGCGCGGCGATTCTATCAATCAAAACTCCCGGACCATCACGGTTTCGGGCCCGGGCGCACCGCGCGCGACCGTGACGGCGAGGGTGCCGATGGTGCGGCCGTCCTGGGTGGCCACGGTGAGGCGCCAGTCGCCCGGCTTGGGATCGACCACCCAGGAATAGCCGCGAAAGCCGCGCTCGCGCCCGCCGGCGGTCTGGAAGCGGATGGCGGCGACCTGCCGCCAGGCGCCGTTTTCGAAAATTTCCCAGCGGTGCTCCAGGTCGGCGGTGACGCCGCGCGGCGCGAACACCGCCGATACGCCGTAGAGCCGCTCGCCCTCGGGCAGGTGCAGCGTCGGCGCCTGGTCGCGCCAGAACATCCAGGCCGGGGCCGGCTCGACCCGCAGCGCATAGCGCCCATCCTCTTTCACGAAATCGAGCCCCAGCGCCAGGTCGCGCTTGACGAGCGGCACCGGGGCGATCATGCCGAGGGTCCAGGCCAGCAGCAGGGCGCCGGCGATGCCCCAGGCGGGCCAGATCAGGCCGGGCCGGCCGGGGGCGAGGCGCTGCAGGCCATGGGTGAGCAGGATGCCCGCGCCGGTGGAAAGGTAGAACCAGCGCGGGTCCAGGCTGCCGGCCAGATGCGGCAGCAGGAAGTTGAACAGCAGGATGGCGTTGAGGGCGAACAGCGCCCAGGTCAGCGTGAAGCGCCGGCCGTAGCGGTCGCCGGCGAATTCGTTGCCGATCAGCAGGATGCCGAGAATCGCCGTCGTCAGCCAGGTGCCGAGGTGGCCGGAGCTCTTGAAATAGAGGATGAACAGCGCCGAGAAAATGCCGCCGTAGAAGAACTGCAGCAGCAGATAGGGCGCCAGCCAGACGAGCCGCCGCCATTTGCCGCGCAGGTCGTGTCCCCGGGACGGGGCGACGGCCCTGGTCTCGTGCCGCCGCGCCAGCCACAGCGCCAGCAGCGCCGCCCCGAGCAGGAAGCCCCCGAGCCGCCAGAAGGCCGCCGGGCTGACGCGCTGGCCGATGGTGAGCGCGTCCCAGACGAAGCCGCCGAGGAAGGCCGCGAGCGGGTAGAAGCGCTGGAGCAGGTTCAAACGCTTGGCGTCACGCCTTGCGCAGGATGTCCACGCGCAGGGGATTGAGGAAATGCGCGCCCGTGGGCGTCAGGTGCGCCTCGAACTTGCGGCGTACCGAGCCGTGCAGTTCGGGGGACAGGCGGTGGTCGGTATGCGTGACGCGGATGATGCGTTCCTCGAACTGCGCGAAGCTGTCGAACCTGCCCCGGGTGGAGAAGAAGCGTTGCCCGACCAGCGCGAATTGCCCGGCATCCACCGCCCGGCGCACGGCGGCGAAGGCGGCCTCGCGCACCTCTTTCTCGTCGTGGAACAGGCGCAGGATGTCGTTGAATTCGCCCGCATAGACCGGTTCGGAAATCCAGGCCAGCCCGCCGGGCTTCAGCACGCGGCGAATCTCGCCGAGCGCGCGCTCCATGCTGGTGACGGGCACGTGGTGCAGCGACTTGAACATCATCACGATGTCGAAGGATGCGTCCTGCGCCGGGATCGCTTCCGCCGCCCCATGGCCGAAGCTGACGTTCGGCAGGTCGGCGATCGCCAGGTTGCGCGCGTGCTGGATGGCGTCCACCTCCAGGGCGAGGATCGCCGCCGCCTTGCCCGCCTGGGCGATGGCGCGGGTCTTCTCGGCCTTGCCGCAGCCCAGTTCGAGGATGCGCGCCCCTTCCAGGGGCAATTCGGCCGCGAGCAGTTCGACTTCGTCGCATACCAGAGCGGCGGCGGGGTCGGAAATTTTCATCATGGCGGATTCCAATGCGCGGGCAGGAAAACCGGTGATCTTACTCCCGCCGCCGGCCGCTTCCTGCCCCGTCGTCATCGGCCGGCGGCGGCCCGTCCTTGCCCGCGAAGAAGGCCCAATACGCCCCGCCGATGGCCGCCGCCAGCGGCAATTCGAACAGGAAGGGGTAAAGCCAGGCCAGCCCGGCCAGGGTGGCCACGACCGCGAGGTAGATGGCGATTCTCATCGGAGCGGGATTTCCGGTGGCGATCGGCGGCGGGCGGCGAGCCGGCTGTTGTCGCCGCGCGCCTTGCCATGCAAGGCCTATACCCCCGGAGGGAGTTTGGCGGCCATCATCTTCCGGCGCTCGAATCTTTCCCCGTCGGCGATGAAGGAGCCGTCGCCGACGGCGTGGAGCGTGCGCTTTTCCTGGCGTGCGGGGTTCGTGTAAGCGGCGACCCCCTCCAGTACGATGATGCCGTGCCTGCCGATGATCTCGACGACCTTGCACTCGATATTGGCGAGGCATTCCCCGATCAGAGGCGCCTGGACGAATTTAGCCGGCACGGGGGTAAACCCGAATTTGCCGAACTTGTCGGTGTCGCTGCCGGAGCAGGTGCCGATTCCCACCACCCGATCCAGCATATCCGCGGCGGGAATGGCGATCACGCATTCCCGCTTGTTGCGCAGCGCGGCGAAGGAGTAATTCCACTCGCCCGTGACGATGGCGAATCTCGGGATGAAGTCGACGACCATCGTCCACGAGATCGTCATGATGTTGTTTTTCTTGCCGTCGTGGGTCGTCACGAGGACGACGGGCCCGGATTCCATCAAGGTAAAGGCCTTGCCGAGTTTCATCTGACGCATGGGGGCACCTCCCGATACTTCCTCGGCCGGCGGGCGGCCGACCGAACGCACAGTCCCGATTGTGGCCGATGACCGGCCAATGGCAAGGAAATTACCGCGCCGCCATGCCGTCGGCACCGTCCCGCCGGCGCCGACTTTTATCCCAGCAGCTTGCGGAAGGTCTGCTCGTAAATCCTTGCCAGGGGCTCGATGTCGGCCAGCGCCACGCATTCGTCGATCTTGTGGATCGTCGCGTTGACCGGGCCGAATTCGACGACTTCGGGACAGATGTCGGCGATGAAGCGGCCGTCGGAGGTGCCGCCGCTGGTGGACAACTCGGGGGCGATGCCGGCCTCCTGCTCGATGGCGGCGGAAAGGGCGTTAACCAGCGGGCCGGGGGTGGTGAGGAAGGGGCGGCCGCCGAGGGTCCAGTGCAGCTCGTATTCGAGACCGTGCCTATCGAGGATTTCGTGTACGCGGTTCTGCAGGCCGTCGGCCGTGCTGGCGGTGGAGAAGCGGAAGTTGAACAGTACCTCGCAAGTGCCGGGCACGACGTTGGAGGCGCCGGTGCCGGCGTGGATGTTGGAGATCTGGAAGCTCGTCGGCGGGAAGTAGTCGTTGCCGGCGTCCCAGTGGGTGGTGGCGATTTCGGCCAGCGCCGGGGCGACGAGGTGGATCGGGTTCTTCACCTTCTCCGGGTAGGCGACGTGGCCCTGGATGCCGCGCACCGTGAGCTTGCCGGTGAGCGAGCCGCGCCGGCCGTTCTTGATCATGTCGCCCTGCTTGTGCACCGAGGTCGGCTCGCCGACGATGCAGCAGTCGAGGGTCTCGCCGCGCGCCTTGAGGGCCTCGACGACCTTGACGGTGCCGTCGGTGGCGTCGCCTTCCTCGTCCGAGGTGAGCAGAAAGGCGATGGAGCCCCGGGGTTCCGTGCCACTGGCGAGCAGGCGCTCGATGGCGACGACGGCGGCGGCGACCGAGGTCTTCATGTCCGCCGCGCCGCGGCCGTGGAGCATGCCGTCGCGCTCGGTGGGCACGAAGGGGTCGGAGGCCCATTTCTCGACGGGGCCGGGGGGCACGACGTCGGTGTGGCCGGCGAAGACGACCAGGGGCTTGGCGGTGCCGCGCCGCGCCCAGAGGTTGCAGACGTGGCCGCTGGGGCCGGTGCTGTCCATGCGCTCGCAGACGAAGCCGAGCGGTTCGAGCCGGGCGGCGATCAGGTCGAGGCAGCCGGCGTCATCGGTGGTGACGGAGCGGCGGGCGATGAGTTCTTTCGCGAGATCGAGGGTGGCCGAAAAAGTCGGTACCCCAAGGGTACTTCCTGCGGGGCGTGCTGGTGACACGGTGGCGTTGGGCATCAGTCCATCTTCAAGGTGAATTCGGAGAAGCTCGCGCCGCTATCCGAGGTGCTGGCCTCGGCATCGGCGGGGGCGACCGGGGCGAGGGGCTTGTCGTCGGGCTTCTTCTCGACGGCGGCGTTGTTGATCAGCCAGTGCAGGTTGTTGGCCGAGTCGGCGTTGCCGAGGGCTTCCTCCAGGGAGATGGTGCCGGACTTGTAGAGGTTGAACAGCGACTGCTCGAAGGTCTGCGAGCCGGGCGACATGCTCTGCTCCATCGCCTCCTTGATGCCGTTGAGGTCGCCCTTCTCGATGAGTTCGCCGATGTGGCGCGAGTTGAGCATCACCTCGACGGCGGGGCAGCGGCTGCCGTCGGGCTTCTTGACGAGGCGCTGGGAGATGATGCACTTGAGCGTGACGCCGAGGTCGGCCAGCAGCGCGGGGCGGTTCTCCAGCGGGTAGAAGCTGATGATGCGCGACATCGAGTGGTAGCTGTTGTTGGCGTGCAGCGTGGCGATGCAGAGGTGGCCGGACTGGGCGTAGGCGATCGCCTGGCTCATGGTCTCCTTGTCGCGGATCTCGCCGATGAAGATGACATCGGGCGCCTGGCGCAGCGCGTTCTTCAGCGCGATCTGGAAGGCGCGCGTGTCGGCGCCGACCTCGCGCTGGTTCACGATCGCCTTCTTGTTCCTGAAGATGAACTCGATCGGGTCTTCGAGGGTCAGGATATGGCCGGCCTTGCGCTCGTTGCGATAGTCGAGCATCGAGGTCAGCGTGGTCGACTTGCCCGAGCCGGTGGCGCCGACCATGAGGATCAGGCCGCGCTTCTCCATGATCACGTCGCACAGGACCGGCGGCAGGTTGAGGGTCTCGAACCTGGGAATCTCCGCCGGGATGTAGCGCACCACGAAGGCCGGCGTGCCCTTCTGGCGCATCACCGAGAGGCGGAAGTTGCCGACGCCTTCGAGGGCGTAGCCGGTGTTGAGCTCCAGGGTCTCCTCGAATTCCTTGAGCTGATGCTCGCTGAGGATTTCGCCCAGCAGGCCCATGATGGTGGGAGCGTCCATGGTCTGCTGGTTCACCGGCACGGCGGCGCCGTTGATCTTGATGTTGATGGGCGCGCCCACCGAGACGAAGATGTCCGAGGCCTTTTTTTCGGCCATCAACTGGAAGAGTCTCTGCATCGCGGCCATGGCGGTCTCCAGATTTAACGTGAATTGGGCAGAACAGCCTGACCCGTGATATCGAGCGCGGCGAGCCGGTTAGCCGCCTCCCCCGCGAGGAGGCGGCCGGGAGGGGGCGGGCCCATTTGCTGGTCTTTGGTGTCCATCATCACCAGCGGGTGACTAATCGGGCGATGCGTCAGTCGCGCAGGAGTTCGTTGATACTGGTCTTCGAGCGGGTCTGCGCATCCACCTTCTTGACGATCACCGCGCAGTAGAGGCTGTAGCTGCCGTCCTTCGAGGGCAGGTTGCCGCTGACGACCACCGAGCCCGCCGGCACGCGGCCGTAGGTGATTTCGCCGGTGGCGCGGTCGTAGATCTTGGTGCTCTGGCTGATGAAGACGCCCATCGAGATCACGCAGTTGTCCTCGACGATGACGCCCTCGACCACCTCGGAGCGCGCGCCGATGAAGCAGTTGTCGCCGATGACGGTCGGGTTGGCCTGCAGGGGTTCCAGCACGCCGCCGATGCCGACGCCGCCGGAGAGATGCACGTTCTTGCCGATCTGGGCGCAGGAGCCGACGGTGGCCCAGGTGTCCACCATGGTGCCTTCGCCGACGTAGGCGCCGATGTTCACGAAGCTGGGCATCAGCACCACGCTCGGCGCGATGAATGAGCCGCGACGCACCACGGCGCCCGGCACGACACGGAAGCCGCCCTTCTGGAAGGCGTGGTTGTCGTATTGGGCGAACTTGGTCGGCACCTTGTCGAAGTAACGCTGCGCGCCGCCGTCCATCACCACGTTGTCCTCCAGGCGGAAGGAGAGCAGCACCGCCTTCTTGACCCACTGGTGGGTGACCCACTGGCCGTCGATTTTCTCGGCGACGCGCAGCGTGCCCTTGTCGAGTTCGTCGAGGATGTGCTGGACCGCCTCGCCGACGCGGGCGGGCGCGGAACCGGGTTTCATGTTGGCGCGGTCTTCCCAGGCCTGGTCGATGAGAGCTTGCAGTTCTTGCATGGCGGTTTCCTTGTTGTAACGGGTTTAAAGCGATTCGCAGAAGGCGGCGATGCGGTGCGCGGCTTCGAGGCACTCCTCCACGCCGGCGACCAGCGCGATGCGGACGAAATTGCGGCCCGGGTTGATACCGGCGGCGTCGCGCGCCAGGTAGCTGCCGGGCAGGACCGTCACATTATATTGGCGGCGCAGTTCGCGGGCGAATTCCGTGTCGGAGAGGCCGGTGGGCGAGACGTCGGCCCAGAGGTAGAAGCCGGCGTCGGGCTTGGCGGTTTTCAGGTGGCGCGCCACGATCGGCGTCACCTGGGCGAACTTCTCGGCGTAGAGCCGGCGGTTGTCGCGCACATGGGCCTCGTCGGCCCAGGCCGCGGCGCTGGCGGCCTGCACCGGCGGCGGCATGGCGCAGCCCTGGTAGGTGCGGTAGAGCCAGAATTTCTTGAGCAGGTCCGCGTCGCCGGCGACGAAGCCCGAGCGCATGCCCGGCACGTTGGAGCGCTTCGACAGGCTGGAGAACATGATGAGGTTCCGGTAGTCGTCGCGGCCGAGCTGGCGCGCGGCCTGCAGGCCGCCGAGCGGCGGCTGGGCCTCGTCGAAATAGATTTCCGAATAGCACTCGTCGGCGGCGATGACGAAGCCGTGGCGGTCGGCGAACTCGAACAGAAGTTTCCATTCGTCGAGCTGCATCACCTTGCCGGTCGGGTTGCCCGGCGAGCAGACATAGACGAGCTGGCAGTCCTGCCAGATTTCCTCGGGCACGCCGGCCCAGTCCATGCGGAAGTCGTCGGCCGGCGTCTGGTTGAGGAAGAAGGGCCGCGCCCCGGCGAGCAGGGCCGCGCCTTCGTAGATCTGGTAGAAGGGATTGGGCGCGATCACCACGGGCTGCGCATGCTTGCGCGGCGCGATCACCGCCTGGGCGATGGCGAACAGCGCCTCGCGCGAGCCGTTCACCGGCAGCACCTGGGAGGCGGCGTCGGGCGCCGGGATGCCGTAGCGCCGCGCGATCCAGTCGGCGATGGCCTGGCGCAGGGCGTCGGAGCCGTTGGTGGTCGGGTAGCTGGCGAGGCCGGCGAGGCTGGCGACAAGCTTGTCCTTGACGAACTGCGGCGTCGGGTGCTGCGGCTCGCCGATGTGGAGCCTGATCTCGGCGAGATCGGCGGGCGGCGCGCTGCCGGCGAAGAGGTCGCGCAGCTTTTCGAAGGGATAGGACTGGAGCTTGTCGAGATTCGGGTTCATGGCGGAAAAGTCGGTGCTGGCGATACGGTGCGTCAGATGGCGGGCAGTACCTGGCGGTAGAGCGCCCGGCTGGCGAAGGCCAGCCAGGGCAGGACGACGGGCAGGAGCGGCAGCAGCAGGATGCTGCCGATGACGAGGAAGGCGAGCACGGCGGCCCAGAGCATGGCGGCGGGGAAGTTGCCGAACACGATGCTCACGCTGGCGACCACGGCGTCCACGAGGCCGGCGCGGCGCTCGCAGAGCAGCGGCACGGAGAAGGCCGAGACGCAGTAGAGCAGCAGGGCGATGACGAAGCCGGAGACCGCGCCCCAGAACAGGAAGCTCGTCACGCCCGGCGCGGCGGGCACCAGCCCGGTGAGCCAGACTGGCGTGCCGCCGACCATGTAGCTGTAGAGGATGGCGGCGTCGGTGACGAAGATCATGAACAGCAGGGCGCAGACCAGGGCGAGCGCCCAGAGCGCGCCTGCGGCGGCGCGGAAGCCGGCGCCGATGCTGGCGAGGCTCGCGCCGCCGCGGAATTCGTGGTCGTGGGCGATGCCGAAGAAACCGGCGAGGATGGCCGGGCCGATGAGCATGAAGGCGCCGGCGGCGGCGAGCACGAAGGGCGTGAAGCCGCCGGCGAGCAGGGCGGCGAGGATGACGAGGCCGATCAGCGCGAACACGCCCGCGTAGGCGATGCTCACCCGGCGCGTGGCGAGCAGCGTCGCCCAGCCGGCGGCGAGCGCCTGGTTGATGCCGTCGAGGTCGAGCGGGGCGCGCTCCATGCCGGTGCGGCTAGCCGCGTGTGTTCGACTGGCTGGGGAAGCTGGCGAGCTCGACGCGCGGTTCCGGCTTCCAGCCCTTCTTGCGGTGCTCGGCGACGACGTTGGTGAAAATGCCGCCGCGCACGTAGAAGCGCGCGGTCAGGCGCATGAAGCGCGGCTTGGTGGCCTTCACCAGATCGTCGAGGATGCGGTTGGTGACGTCCTCGTGGAAGTGGCCTTCCTCGCGGAAGCTCCAGGTGTAGAGCTTGAGGCTCTTGAGCTCGACGCAGAGCTTGTCGGCGATGTAGTCGAGGGTCAGCACAGCGAAGTCCGGCTGGCCGGTCTTCGGGCACAGGCAGGTGAATTCCGGGATTTCCATGTGGATGTGGTAATCCCGCTGGGGAGCCGGGTTGGGGAAGGTTTCGAGCGTCTTGGCGGGGGAGCTGGGCATGGCGAGGGAACCGGTTGTGAAGCGTGCCGCATTATAAGAGCCTATTTCAGTAGGTATCGCACCCCGCGCCGTGGTGGGGGTGTGGTTGTGTAGGGAGCGCTGGGGGGGAACCCAGGCGCAAAGAAAGAAAAAAAACCAACAAAAAACACACCCCCCCCCACCCCCCCACACCGCACGGCGCGGGGAGCGATACCTACTGAAATAGGCTCTTATAATGCGGCACGCTTCACAACCGGTTCCCTCG
>JANJVS010000234.1 GCA_024709955.1 Rhodocyclaceae bacterium | reverse complement strand
CTGGCCATCCACGGCACGGCGGACGACGTGGTTTCCCTTTCGCTCGGCACGCAGGCCAGGGATTTCCTGACGGCCCGGGGCTACGATCTTGAGTGGCATGAATTCCCGCTGCCGCATGCCGTCTGCGCGGAGGAAATCGCGCTGATCGGCGCCTGGCTGCGGGCCGGCCTGAGCGGAGACTGATTTGAGCGACATCCGGCTGAGCCGCGCCTCCCTGGGCGAAATCGATCTGCCGGCCTATCCGGGCCTCGCGCTCGCCGCCGTGACCCTGGTGGTCGCGGAGGACCGGGCCGCCGCCGCGCTCGCGGCGCTGACGGCCGCCGACGCGATCGGCTTCGACACGGAATCGAAGCCGACCTTCGCGAAGGGGGAAGTCTCCAGCGGCCCGCATCTGGTGCAGCTGGCCACGGAGACCCACGCCTATCTGTTTCCCGTCGCCTGGACGCCGGGCCACGCGGCGCTGCGGGCCATCCTGGAATCGCCGCGCGTGCTGAAAGTCGGCTTCGGGCTCGGCAACGACCGCGGCGCGCTGCGGTCGCGCCTGGGCATCGAGTTGCAGAACCTGCTCGACCTGGGCGCGGTGCTGCGCGGCCCCGGGCATCGCGGCATGGTCGGCGCGAAGGTGGCGGTCGCCCACTTCTTCGGCCAGAAGCTGCAGAAGTCCAGAAAAATCGGCACCAGCAACTGGGCCAATCCCCGCCTGAGCGACGGCCAGCTGCTCTATGCCGCCAACGACGCGCACGTGGCGCTGCGGGTCTACCGGGAATGGCGGCGGCGGGAGCGGGCCCCGGCCGCCGGCCCGGCGCGCGTCAGCTGAGCCGCCGGTACTGCCTGCCGCCGATGCGCATCTGCCGGAGGATGTCGTCGGGCCGATACTCGGCCGCGGACGCCGTCGAGATGGCCGACCAGGCGGCGATCCAGTCCAGCACGGTTTCCCGCCGCACCGCGTAGCGATCGGCGACGGTGGCGACGGGGTCGGCGTCGGCGATGCGGCCGTCCGCGACCCAGCGCAGGTAGCGGATCGCGGCTTCCTGCGCCAGTCGCGCCCCGGGGTCGCCGGAAATCCCCGGCGACGGTCTTTCCGGCTCCGCCGCCGCGCCGGCCAGCGCCCGCAGGCATTCCTCCAGCCCGCCCGCGACGATCAGCGCCGGCACGGCGAGCATGAGGTTGAGCGGCAGGCCGAAGTTCTCGATGGCCATGCCCCGGCTGTCGACGGCGCGCTCCGGGTCGGCCCCGGCGCAGCGCCGGACGCGGTCGCGCAGGGACTCCAGGCGCGCGACATAGCCGCACACCCGCTTGCCGAGGGCATGGGCGTAGCCGAGCTCGAAACAGGTGCCCGAGTCCGGCTCCGCGCCGCGGAAGGGGTCGAGATTGGCGACCACGGCCTCGGCCTGGCGGATCAGGTCGAGGTTGGCCCGGCATATCCTGGCGGGCTCGCTTTCGTCGTGGTCGAGCGGCGTCAGCGGCTCATGGCCGAGACGCCGGCAGAGGATCCTGGCGGACTCCATCCAGGCGGCGGCGTCCGGCCGGAACACGTCCGGTCCGGCGAGATATACCTTCATTTGTTGCGCGACTCCCATGGCGGTTGCGGGTTCG
>JANJVS010000129.1 GCA_024709955.1 Rhodocyclaceae bacterium | reverse complement strand
GTGCTGTGCTCGCCGAAAGGCGGCGCAGTTTTGTCGAGTCGGTAGTCGATTGGGATTGCTGGTTGAACGATGGGCTTCGTACCCTTTTCCGGCTTCTTGAAACCGATGATGTACGAGCCCTCGATTTTTCCATTGGCGAGTACACGGCTAGCCGAGATCGCATGGCTGGACAGGGTGAGTAGTGATGCCGAAAGGAAGGCGGCAAGCAATTTGGTTTTCATGAATGAGCTCTTGTGGAAGCGAAGAGGGGGTGCGCAACTCGATAGAGATGGTACTGCTCTTCGAGGACGAATTTAACTGTAGGAAATGACAGTTTACTTTTGTCATACTAAATGCTGTGTTTCGGGTGGTTTTGTTATTTCGTGGCGTGGCGTTGTTTGCCCGCCGCCGTGTCGCCAGCGCCGACTTTTCCAGACTTTCGCCGGGTACGCCATGGTTCAGATTCCTTTCGTCCCGCCGCCATTGCCGCGCCGGCGCAGCAGCCAGCCGTAGATCGCGGCATTCACGGCCAGCGCGCCGAGGCCGAGCAGGATCTGGACTTCGCGCGTGAGCCCGGCCGGGTAGAGCCAGGGCAGCACGTAATGGGCGACGAAATCGCCCGCATAGCCGGCGTCGCCGGCGGCGGCGCGCAGCTGGTTTTCCAGTGGCGTCAGCGGGCAGATGCCGCCGAGGATCTCGATGCCCGCGCCCCAGGCCAGCGCCGGCAGGTGCAGCCAGACGACGCGCGGCCAGCGCAGCGCGAGCAGGCCGCCGGCGGCGACGAAGAGCACGAAGGCGGCGTGCAGCAGCACGATCAGGTCGGCGAGCAGGGCCATGGCGGCGATCATACCCGCGCGGTCCGGCCGGAATCGGGACGGACGCTCGGGTAGACTGGCGGCCCGCAGCTTCCTGCAACACCGCGAAAGACCGACAGATCATGGCCCAGCTGATTCTCCATCCCGGCAAGGAACGTTCCCTGATGCGCCATCACCCCTGGGTGTTCGACACCTCGGTGATGCACCTCGACGGCCACGCGCGGCCGGGGGACACGGTGACGGTGGTCTCCGCCGACGGCCGGCCGCTGGCGAAGGCGGCCTTCTCGCCGCGCTCGAAGATCCGTGCGCGCGCCTGGAGCTTCGACGTCGAGGCGACCATCGACCACGCCTTCTTCAAGCGCCGCGTCGCGGCCGCCGTGGCGCGCCGCGCCGCGCTGCCGGAGCTCGCCGCCCAGCAGGGGCTGCGCCTGATCCATGCCGAGTCCGACGGCCTGCCCGGCGTGATCGCTGACCGCTACGGCGACACGGTGGTGGTGCAGCTCACCAGCGCCGGCGCGGAGAAGTGGCGCGCCGCCATCGTCGACGGGCTGGTCAAGGCCACCGGCTGCGCGCGCGTCTACGAGCGCTCGGATTCCGAGGTGCGCGGGCTCGAAGGCCTGGAGCCCGTCACCGGCTGGCTGCATGGCGAGGCGCCCGCCGGCGAAATCACAATCGAGGAACACGGCGTGCGCATGGCGGTCGATATCGTCGCCGGCCACAAGACCGGCTTCTACCTCGACCAGCGCGACAACCGGCGCATGCTCGCCGAGCTGAGCGCGGGCAAGCGCGTGCTCAACTGCTTCTGCTACACCGGCGGCTTTTCGCTGCAGGCATTGGCTGGCAATGAGGCCGGCGGCGCGGCGAGCGTGGTCTCGGTGGATAGCTCGCAGCCGGCGCTCGACCGCGCGGCGGCCAACCTCGCGCTGAATCCCCGGCTCGACGCCGCCAGGGCGGAATGGCGCTGCGCCAACGTCTTCGACGAGTTGCGCAAGCTGAAGACGGCCGGCGAGACTTTCGACCTGATCGTGCTCGATCCGCCGAAGTTCGCGCCCTCGGCGAGCCACGCCGAGCGCGCCAGCCGCGCCTACAAGGACATCAACCTGCTCGGCTGCAAGCTGCTCGCGCCGGGCGGCCTCTTGATGACCTATTCGTGCTCGGGCGGCATCGGCCTCGAACTGTTCCAGAAGATCGTCGCCGGCGCCGCCATCGACAGCGGCCGCAGCGCGCGCATCGTCAGGCGCCTGCAGGGCGCGGCCGACCATCCGGTGGACCTCGCCTTCCCCGAGGGCGAATACCTCAAGGGGCTGCTGCTGCAGGTGGAGTAAGGCCCGATATAGGCCCGCCATCCCCCAGCCCCTTCCTCGCGGAAGGGGAGACTTTGTGCGCGCTGTGCGCGTCTGTTACTGGGAGCGTCTTTCCGATTGCGGTGCGGATTGTGCCTTCGGCACGTGCCGCCTTTCCTTGTCCCACGGGGATTCCCTGCGGTCGGGCGGCCCTGTGGAAAGGCTGCCTGGGCTGTGCGTCCGATCACCGTCTTGCCGGCGCCGAGTTTTCCGCCATTCCTGCTTGGCACGTGACTTGCGATGAATCCCGCATTGGCGTGATTGCGGCGAAATCGCCGCGCGCACCGAGCGGGTCTTGCCGTTGCGCGGCAAGTATTTCCGCACCGCGCGGCAACGAGCATGGAAAGGGAATGTCATGGCAATTTCGGGAGCCGGCGCCTATGGCGCCATGATCAACAACGGCCTGGCCGGCGGCGCGGGGCAGGCCGGCGCGACCTCGACCGTCGCCGCGGCGACGGCGGCGACGAAGCGGGTGGCGAACGGCAACAGCAATCCCGACGTGATCGTCAGCCTGTCCAACAGCGCTCTCGCGGCGCTGCGCGCCCAGCGGAACGCCGATGCCGGCGAGCACGCCGCCCATTTTCCGGTGCGCGCCGGCTTCGACGCCGCCGCGCTGGCCGCCGCCGTCGGCGATCCGGGCGCGACGGGCAGTTCGGCCGGCATGAGCTTCGCGGCGGTCGCCGCCGATGCGCGGGCGCGCATGGACCAGAAATATGCCGCCATGGCGGCATCGGGCCGGCCCTTCGATCCCGCCAGCGCCGAGGGGGCGGACGGCCATGCGCTGATGGGCGACCTGGACCGCCGCTCGCTCTACGCGGTCGCCAGCAACGAGGGCGAGCTGTTCTCGGCGCGGGAGCAGACCCTGGCCAAGACCATCATGAACCGGCAACTGGGCCTGGCGATGGGGCTGGGGGGCGGCAGCGGCGGCGATCCCTTCGCCGGCGACACCGGCGCGCGCTTCGCCGCGGCCCAGGCCTTCCTGGCGGACGCGAGCGCCGAGGAAAAGCGCTCGGCCGAATGGCTGCGGCAGAACGCGCTGGTGTCCTCGGTCGCGTCCATGAACGGCGGCGCGGCGGCGGCCCAGCCGACCAACCTCTTCGGCATACTCGCCGAGATGGAAAAGCAACAGGGCCGCGGCGGCACGCTGTTCGACCTCGGCACGGCCAACTACGCCCAACTCGCGAATTTCGCGCGCTGAGCGGCGCGGGCGGGCGGGGCGTCAGGCGGACGGTTCGCCGTCCGCCCAGGTGCGCTTGTTGAGGGTGCCCAGCGGAATCAGCATCGGCAATAGCCAGAGCAGGTTCCACCATTCGAGCCCGACGGCCGCCAGGCCGCCGTAGGCCCAGACGGCCCAGGCGATGGAGATGAAGAAGGCGGCGTAGGGCGCGAGCATCAGCCGCCAGTAGGGCGTGCGCGGGAAGCGCCAGGGCGCGCAATGGACGATGACGCCGGCCGCTCCGGCGGTCAACGCGAGTCCCGCCAGGCCCTGCGCCAGCCGGCCCTGGAACAGGAACACCAGCGCCAGGATGAACACCCAGACGAAGCCGCCGAGCCAGCCGCCGGTCCAGCCGAGCTTTTCCCCTTTTCTGTCGGTCATGATCGAGTCCTCCTTGCCGCCGAAGATAAACCGGGACAACCCGCCGCGCCAGCGCTGGAAGCGGGGAGGGGGGGCGGAAAACTCGGCGCTGGCGGGACGGTGCGCAGAGGCTACTTCTTCTTCGGCACCGGCATGTCGTAGGGCTCGACCTTGTCCACCGTCAGCCGGTAGCCGGCGACGCCCCAGTCGGTGGTGGCGCGCTGCACGGCGAAGGTGCCGTAGACCCAGAAGGGCTCCATCATCTTCACGCCGGTTAGCGGCTTGGCGGACTTGGCGTGGATGATCTGGTTGGCGGGCGGCGGCGGCGTGTGGATGCAGGCGCCGAGGTAGGGCACGAGCAGGAACTCGATCACCTTGTCGCCCTTGCGTTCGAGGGGCAGAGCGAAGCCGGCGATGCGGCCCTTCCTGCCGTTCAGCGCGGGTTCGGCGGGGGCGTTGTCCCAGAGCTGCTTGAGCTTGTCGAGGGCCTCGATGGCGCGCGGGTCGGTGTCCTGCATTTTCGACAGGTCGAGGTTCTTGAATTCGCCGGAGGGATCCCAGCCCTTGGGGACGAGCTCCTCCCATTTGATCTCCGGCCAGGGCGGGGCGGCCTGGAGCGGCGGGGCGAGCAGCAGCGCGAGGCAGAGGATGAGTTTTTTCATGTTCAGTCCCGTTTAGTTTCTGGGGGTGAGTCCGTCGGCGAGGGACATGCGCCAGGCGCGCCAGCCGGGCACCAGGCTGGCGGCGAGGCCGGTGGCGAGTATAGACGCGAGCAGGGCGATTTCGTTGCCGGACGGCGCGCGCCAGGCGAGGTGGATGCCGTACTGCGCCTGGACGAGGGGCGCGAAGCCGAGAATGCCGGCAGCGAGCAGGCCGCAGCCCGCCAGCACGCCGAGGGCGGTGACCAGCAGGCCTTCGGCGATGAGCATCAGGAATATCTCGCGCGGCCCGGCGCCGAGAGCGCGCAGGATCGCCAGTTCACGGCGGCGCTGGTCGAGGCCGGCGAGCATGGTCGCCGTCAGGCCGGCGAGGCCGACCAGCACCACGAGGACGGAGAGGGCGAACAGGGTCTTTTCCACCATGGCAAGGGTCTGCCAGAGTTCGTCGAGGGCCACGCCGGGCAGCGCCGCGAGCAGGGGCTCGCCGCGATAGGCGTTGATGTGGCGCTGCAGGCGAAAGACGTCGGCGCGGTTCTTGAGGCCGACCAGCGCGGCGGTGATCTCCCGGGGCGCCAGGTCGAACTTGCGCGCCTGCGCGGCGGGGATCCGCAGGCCAGGCAGCGGCGCGCCGCCCGCCCAGTCGAGATGGATCGCGGCGATGGCCTCCAGGCTCACATGCACGGTGCGGTCGGCGGGCGTGCCGGTGGGGGCGAGCACGCCGACCACCGCGAAGGGTTTGTCCGCGTGTTCCGGCCCCAGTTCGGCCATGCCGTGGGTGACGACGACGCGGTCGCCGACGCGATAGCCGAGTTCCCGCGCGACCTCGCTGCCGACGACGGTCTCGAAGACGCCGTCGATGTCCCCGGCGAAGGCCCGGCCGGCGGCGAAGGCGAGGGGGCGGCCGTCGGCGTAGCGGACGTGGTCGAAATAGGCGGGAGTGGTGCCGAGGACCGGGAAGCCGCGATGGGAGTCGCCCAGGGAAAGCGGCACGGCCCAGGCCACGGCGGGATGACTCGCGATGGCCGCGTAGCTGTCCCAGCGGATGTTGTTGGTCGCGGCGCCGGAATGGAAGACGGCATAGAGCATGAGCTGCACGCTCCCGGTGCGCGCGCCGACCACGAGGTCGACGCCGGCGATCGACTGGGCGAAGCTGGCGCGCGCGTCGTGGCGCACGCGCTCGACGGCCAGCAGCAGGGCGGCGGCGAGCGCGATGGCGACGAGGGTGATGCCCAGCGTGAGCCGGCGCGCCCAAGCGCTCTTGAGGGCGAGCAGGAGCACGGCCTTCATGATGCGTCCGCCATGCCGGCGCGGTTGATCTCGGCCAGCGCGATGACGCGGTCGAAATGGGCGGCGAGGCGCGCGTCGTGGCTGACGAACAGCAGGGTGGCGCCGGCGGCGGCGCTTTCCGCGAGCAGCAGGTCGATGAAGGCCTGCTGGCGCGGCGCGTCGAGGGCCGAGGTGGGCTCGTCGGCGATCAGGATCTCGGGCCGGCCGATCAGCGCGCGCGCCGCGGCGACGCGCTGCTGCTGGCCGACGGACAGTTCGGCGGCGGGCTGGCGCCAGAGTTCCGGCGCGAGGTCGAGGTGGGTCAGCAGGCGCGCGGCCTCGACCGCCGCGTCGCCGGCGCGTTGCTTGCGCCGCGCCGAGAAGGTGCAGGGCAGCCGCGCGTTGTCGAGGGCCGACAGCCAGGGCAGCAGGTTGAACTGCTGGAAGACGAAACCGGTGTGGTCGGCGCGGAAGGCGTCGCGCGCGCGGCCGCCGAGGCCGGCGAGGTCGCGGCCGAGCAGTTCGATGGCGCCGCGCTCGGGCACGGCGACGCCGCCGAGCAGGCCGAGCAGGGTGCTCTTGCCGGAGCCCGAGGGGCCGTGCAGGAAGACGCGCTCGCCGGCGACGACCTCCAGCGCGGGAATGTCGAGACAGGGGCGCGGCTGGCGCGGCCAGCGATAGACGAGGTCGCGGATGCGGATCGCGCTGTCCGTCATACGCGCGGACTTACCAGTTCAGGACGGGTTTGTTCGGCGTCAGACGCGCCGCGCCCTGGCCGGCCGGTCCGGCGCGCCGGGTTTCGAGGCGGTAGAGGCGCTTGAAGTCCTTGAAGAGCGTGGTCTCGACGCTCTTCAGCGCGGCGGGATCGGCGCAGCGGAAGAGGTAGCTCGCCTCGATGTCGGCGTGGTGGTCCTCGCCCTCGTGGGCGTGGTCGTGGCGGTCCGCGCCGCCGGCGAAGGGCATCCGCACTTCCTTGGACTGGAGGCTGCAGCGGGCGGCGGCACCCGGCGCGAACGGCACGGCGTCGAGGACCCGGGCGGCGGCGGCGAGGGCGGCCTTCTCCTTGTCGTTCTTCGGCGCGCGCTCGAAGCCGACGGCGGCGTCGAGGGGCAGTTCCAGGTTCAGCGCGAGGCTGTCCTTGTCGATGGCGACGTCGAGGCGGCCTTCGCCATGGACGTGCTTGTGCTGGGCGAAGGCGGGCACGGCGCAAAGCAGCGCGACGAACAGGATGGTCCGTTTCATGGTGGTCTCCGGAGGGTCAATGGGAATGCGCGCTGCCGAAGACGACGAGCGCGATGCCGGCGGCGAGCAGCAGGCCGTGCCAGCCGATCGCCTGCTGCTCGCGCTTGAGGCGCGGCATCAGGTCGGCGACGGCGATGTAGAGGAAGCTGGCGGCGGCGATGGTGAGGATGTGCGGCACCCAGTCGAGGGCGCGTTCCAGCGCCAGGTAGCCGACGATGCCGCCGGCCAGCGCGGTGAGGCTCGACACGCCGTTCCAGAACAGCGCGCGGCCGCGCTGCCAGCCGGCGGCGAGCAGGATCGCGAAGTCGCCTGCCTCCTGCGGCACCTCGTGGGCGATGATCGCCAGCGTGGTGGCCCAGCCCAGCGTCGGGTCGGCGAGGAAGGCGGCGGCGATCAAGAGGCCGTCGGTGAAGTTGTGGAAGGCGTCGCCGACCAGGATCGAGACGGTTTCGCCGCCGTGCAGGTGGTGGTGGCTGTGGGTGTGGTCCTCGCAGTCGCCGGCATGGACATGCGCGTCCGATTCGCCGCCGCCGTGGGCGTGGCGCCAGAGCGCGAACTTCTCCAGCGCGAAGAAGCCGAGGATGCCGGCGAGCAGCAGCGGGAACACCTCGTGGGGCGTCAGGCCGCTTTCCAGCGCCTCGGGCAGCAGGTGCAGCGTCGCCGTCGCCAGCAGCAGGCCGGTGGAGAAGCTGACCGTGAAGCCCAGCCACTTCTTCGGCAGGCCGAACATCACCAGGCCGGCGGCGGCGGCGCTGAGCAGTCCGCCGAGCAGGCAGCCGAGGGCGATCTGGAGGATGAGCGGAGTGTCCATGGATGGGCGAACGAGGGCGCGACCGGCCGGCCGCGGGTGCGCCATTGAAACACAGCGCCGGCGCAGATGCAACACTGTTGCATTTGCATGCGGGCTATGGTTTCATGCCGTCATGGCCGCCGCTTCCAAATCCGTCCCCGCCGCGAGCTCCTCCGATGCCCTGATCCGCGCCGCCGGCGTCAAGGTGACGCGCGGCCGCGTGCGCGTACTCGACGTGCTGCAGGCGGCGCGCCAGCCCCTCTGCCACGGCGAGATCGAGGCGCTGCTCGGCGGCGATGGCGCGGCGGCGCCCGACCGCGTCACGCTCTACCGCATCCTCGATTCGCTGGTGGCCTGCGGCCTGGCGCTCAAGGCCACCGACACGCGCGGCGTGTTCCGCTTCTCGGCGCCGAGCGCGCGGCGCGAGCACACCGGCCACGTGCATTTCCGCTGCACCGACTGCGGCGCGGTGTTCTGCCTCGAAGCCGCGCCGCCGCCGCCACCCAAGCTGCCGCGCGGCTTCCGTCTCGCCGAGGTGGAACTCGACGTGCGCGGCACCTGCCGCGCCTGCTGCGCGCGCGTGCCGACGCGGCGCTAGGCCCACCCCCTCCCGGCCTCCCCCTCGCGGGGGAGGCGACTTTGTTTTTTGACTCCGGCCGCCGCTATGCGGCTTAACGCCGGCTGCGCCGGCATTAGCCTCCGCCGCAACTGCGCGACGGCGCCGCTTGTTGTCGCTGCGCTCGTCTGTTACGGGGAGGGTTCGTTGGGCTTGAGGGCGGATTGCGCCTTCGGCGCGTGCCGCCTTGCCTTGGGGCGGCCCGGCGGCAAGGCTGCTTGGGGTGAGCCCGTACCGTACCGCGAGCGCCGACTTTTCGGGGTGGGCGCGCGGGGTAGAATTCCCGCACTTTTTTGCGGAAGGCAGATCATGGAGCAGTACCACGGCACCACCATCCTCTCGGTGCGGCGCGGCGGCAGCGTCGCCCTCGGCGGCGACGGCCAGGTCACGCTGGGCAACATCGTCGTCAAGGCCAGCGCGCGCAAGATCCGCCGGCTCTACAACGAGCGCATCCTCGCCGGCTTCGCCGGCGGCACGGCCGACGCCTTCACGCTGTTCGAGCGCTTCGAGGCCAAGCTGGAAAAGCACCAGGGCAACCTGCTGCGCTCCGCCGTGGAACTGGCGAAGGACTGGCGCACCGACCGCATGCTGCGCCGGCTGGAGGCGATGCTGGCCGTGGCCGACCGCGAGAATTCGCTGGTCATCACCGGCAACGGCGACGTGCTGGAGCCGGAACTGGGCATCGTCGCCATCGGCAGCGGCGGCCCCTATGCGCAGTCGGCCGCGCGCGCCTTGCTGGAAAATACCGAGCTGGCGCCGGCCGACATCGTGCGCAAGGCGCTGACCATCGCCGGCGACCTGTGCATCTACACCAACCAGAACCACCTCATCGAGACGCTGGACTAGCCTTGGCGGCTTCGTCGCGCCGCCGCTTCGGCGGTGCCTTGGCGATCTCGATGGCGAGGCCGGCGCCGTCCGGCAGGGCGACCAGCAGCCATTCGCGGGCCGCGGACCTCAGGGTGTAGAGCGTCGCGCCGGGCACCGCGCGCGATGCGACGATTTGCGCCTGCGCCAGCTGGCGCGCGACTTCGACGCGCGTCAGCGGCTGGCAGTCGAACGGCCCCATGGCGCCGTCAGGCCCGTTCGCGCACGTGGCGGGCGAAGGTTTCCGCGTCCATCGGCCGGCCGAGCAGGTAGCCCTGCACCTCGTTGCAGCCGAGGCGGTGCAGGGCGGCGAACTGGTCGTCCATCTCGACGCCCTCGGCCACCACCGAGAGGCCGAGGGTGTGCGCCATCGCCACCACGGCGGCGGCGATCGCCGCGTCGTCCTCGTTGTGGTGCAGCTCGTTGATGAAGGAGCGGTCGATCTTCACCTCGTCGATCGGGAAACGGCGCAGGTAGGAAAGGCTCGAATAGCCGGTGCCGAAGTCGTCGAGCGACAGCGTGATGCCGAGCTGCTTCAAGGCGCGCAGCGTGAGCAGCGCGCTGTCCACGTCGTGCATCACCATGCTCTCGGTCATTTCGAAGATGAAGGCCGTGGGGTCGGCGCCGGTGGCGACCAGGGCGTACTGCACCAGGTCGGGCAGGTCCTCCTGGCGGAACTGGCGCGCCGAGAGG
Source organism: Rhodocyclaceae bacterium (assembly GCA_024709955.1). Lineage (GTDB taxonomy): Bacteria > Pseudomonadota > Gammaproteobacteria > Burkholderiales > Rhodocyclaceae > Sulfuricystis. Next base: position 4,865 of record JANJVS010000129.1, on the reverse strand, counting down.
TTGATGGAGATTTTCAGCGGCGGCAGGCCGGCGTCGCGCCAGGCCGCCTGCTGGCGGAAGGCTTCCTGCATCACCCAGCTGCCGATCTGCAGGATCAGGCCGGTCTCCTCGGCGAGCGGGATGAATTCGCCCGGATGGGTGAGCCCCATCTGCGGGTGGTGCCAGCGCACCAGCGCCTCGGCGCCGACGATGCGCCGCGTGCGCACGTCCACCTTGGGCTGGTAGTGCAGCGCGAATTCCTCGCGCTCCAGCGCGCGGCGCAGCGCGCCCTGCATGTCGGCGCGGTCGAGGGCCTGGTCGGCGAGCTCCGGGCTGAAGCTGCGCACGCTGTTGCGGCCGTGCTCCTTGACGCGGTACATGGCGATGTCGGCGTTGCGCAGTAGGATCTCGCCGTGCTCGCCGTCGCGCGGGTAGAGCGCCAGGCCGATGCTGGCGCCGACATACACCTCGCGGCCGTCGATGCGGATCGGGTCGGCCATCGCATCGACGATCTTCTGCGCGACGTGCTCGGCGTCTTCCGCGGCGGCCAGATCGGAGAGCACGACGACGAATTCGTCGCCGCCGAGGCGCGCCACGGTGTCGCTCTCGCGCACGCAGCGGCGCAGGCGCACCGAGATCTCGCGCAGCAGCGCGTCGCCGGCGGAGTGGCCGTAGGCGTCGTTGACGTGCTTGAAGTGGTCGAGGTCGAGCAGGGCGACGGCGACTTGGCGGCCCGAGCGCTTGGCGAGGGCGATCGAATGGCCGATGCGGTCGTTGAGCAGGCTGCGGTTGGCCAGGCCGGTGAGGCTGTCGTGGGTGGCCTGGTGTTCCAGCGCCTCCTGGTACTGCATGCGGTCGCTGACGTCGTTGATGACGCTGACGAAGTGGGTGACGTCGTCGCGCGTGGCGTCGCTGATCGGCGCGATGAACAGCTCGTTCCAGAACATCGTGCCGTCCTTGCGGTAGTTGCGCAGGATGGCGTGGCCGGGGCGGCGTTCGCGCAGGGCGGTGCGGATCTCGTCGAGGCCGGGCTGGGCGAGATCTTCGCGCACCAGGAAGCGGCCGATGCGGCCGATCGCCTCGGCGGCGCCGTAGCCGGTGATGCGCTCGAAGGCCGGATTGACGTAGAGGATCGAGTGGTCGTCGGCGTCGGCGCGGCTGATCATCACGCCGTTGTTGGTCGAGGCGAGCGCCTGCTCGCGCAGCAGCAGCGCCGATTCCACCTCGCGCAGGTGGGTGATGTCCTCCTTGATGGCGAACAGGCGCGTGACCTCGCCGGCCGCATTGAGCAGCGGCGCGATGTGCTGGCGTTCCCAGTAGAAGGTGCCGTCCTTGCGCCGGTTGCGGATCGTGCCCTGCCAGGATTCGCCGGCGTTGATCTTGCGCCACATCTCCTGGTAGAGCGCGTCGGGGGTGTCGCCCGACTTCCAGAGCGCGGGGGTCTTGCCCTCGACGTCGTCCAGGCCGTAGCCGGTCATCGCCGTGAACGCCTGGTTGCAATAGACGACATGGCCCCGCGGATCGGTGATCACCACGGCATGGGGGTTCTGCTCGATGGCTTTGGAGAGCATCGCGTGGCGCGCCGCGAGATCGGCGTGGTTCGCCGCCGCGAGCAGGGAATCCACGGCGATGGCGAAATCGTCGGCCAGCTTGGCGAGCATGTCGAGCTGGTCGGCGGGGCAGTCCTGGCCGGCCGCGGCGAGGGTGAGGCAGCCGAGATGGCGGCCCTGGTGGCGCGCCGGGACGACGAAGGCGCCGGGGATGAAGCTCCAGGCGCCCGCGTCGTCGCCGCAGTCCGTGCCGCAGTCGGCGCAGAGCTGGATGCCGACGTGGGTGTAATCCCCGGTCGCCGTCAGGGCCTCGCCGAGGCAGCGCGCCAAGCCCTGCGTGTCGGCGGCCTGCTGCAGGCAGTCGCTCCAACGCATGAACAGCGCGAGCTGGCGACGCAGGCGCGCGATTTCGGTTTCCGGCGAGGTGGGCGGGGTGTGGGGAGCGGACATGACGCTATATGACCAAGGTCACATAATCATAACATTCGGCCGGGAAGGGGCGCGGCGGCGGGGCGCTGTGAAATAATCGCGCATCTGTTCCGGCTGCGCGCCGGCGCATCCCTCGATGGTGACCCCATGACCCAGATGACCCCCGCTGAAATCGTTTCCGAACTGGACAAGCATATCGTCGGCCAGGCGCGCGCCAAGCGCGCGGTGGCCATCGCGCTGCGCAACCGCTGGCGCCGCGCCCAGGTGGCCGAGCCGCTGCGCTCCGAGATCACGCCGAAGAACATCCTGATGATCGGTCCGACGGGGGTCGGCAAGACCGAGATCGCGCGCCGCTTGGCGCGGCTGGCCAACGCGCCCTTCATCAAGGTCGAGGCGACCAAGTTCACCGAGGTCGGCTACGTCGGCCGCGACGTGGACACCATCGTCCGCGACCTCGCCGAGACGGCGGTGAAGGACGAGCGCGAGCGCGCCATGAAGCAGGTGCGCGACCGCGCCCTCGACGCCGCCGAGGACCGCGTGCTCGACATCCTGTTGCCGCCGGCGCGCTCCGCCGGCTTCGGCGTGGCCGAGCCGCCCGCCGAGGAGACCACGACGCGCCAGAAGTTCCGCAAGAAACTGCGCGAGGGCGAGCTCGACGACAAGGAGATCGACATCGAGGTGGCGCTGCCCGCCGCCAGCATGGAGATCCTCGCCCCGCCGGGCATGGAGGAGCTGACCCAGCAGATCCAGGGCATGTTTCAGAACATGGGCGGCGGCCGCAGGAAGACGCGCCGCATGAAGATCGCCGACGCGCTCAAGGCGCTCGCCGACGAGGAGGCCGCGCGCCTCATCAACGACGAAGAGGTGAAGGCCGCCGCGGTGCGCAATGTCGAGCAGAACGGCATCGTCTTCCTCGACGAGATGGACAAGATCGCCTCGCGCAGCGAGACCCAGGGCGCCGACGTGTCGCGCCAGGGCGTGCAGCGCGACCTGCTGCCGCTGGTCGAGGGCACGACGGTGTCCACCAAGTACGGCATGATCAAGACCGACCACATCCTGTTCATCGCCAGCGGCGCCTTCCATTTCGCCAAGCCCTCGGACCTGATCCCCGAGCTGCAGGGCCGCTTCCCGATCCGCGTCGAGCTCGACTCGCTGTCGGTGGATGACTTCGAATGCATCCTGACCCAGACCGACGCCTGCCTGACGCGCCAGTACCAGGCGTTGCTGGCGACTGAAGGCGTGACGGTGGACTTCGCCGCCGACGGCATCCGTCGCCTCGCGCAGATCGCCTTCGAGGTGAACGAGAAGACCGAGAACATCGGCGCGCGCCGGTTGTACACGGTGATGGAGAAGCTGCTGGAGGAGGTTTCCTACGCCGCCGGCGCGGCGGGCGGCACGACGCAGGTGGCGGTCGATGCCGCCTACGTCGACGGCCGCCTCGCCGAGCTGGCGCGGCGCGAAGATTTATCGCGCTACGTGTTGTAGCGCTTGGCCCGACCTCCCCCAGCCCCTCCTTCCCAGGAGGGGAGACTTGCGGCTCGCTGCGCTCGATTATTACGGGGAGCGTCTATTCTCTGGTGGTGCGGATTGCGCCTTCGGCGCGTGCCGTTTCGCCTTGGGGCGGCCCGGCGGCGAAACTGCCTGGGCTGTGCGCTGAGCCACCGTTCCGCCAGCGCCGACTTTTCTCTTTTCTCCGTGCCCTCCGTGGTGAACGCCTTCCCCGTCAGCGTGTGCGGCGGTTTTCGACCAGGGAATAGACCGCGGGCACGACGACGAGGGTCAGCAGGGTCGAGGAGATCATGCCGCCGATGACGGCGATCGAGAGCGGCTGGTTGGTCTCGGCGCCGGCGCCAAGACCGAGGGCGGCGGGGAACAGGGCGAGGATCACCGTCGCCGAGGTCATCAGCACCGGCCGCATGCGGATCGGGCAGGCGTTGCGCAGCGCCGCGTCCACCGCCAGGCCCTGGGCGCGGCGCTGGTTGGTGAGGTCCACCAGCAGGATCGAGTTCTTGGCGACCAGGCCGACCAGCAGCACCAGGCCGATCATCGAATAGATGTTGAGCGACTGGCCGAACAGCCAGAGGGCGGCGATGCCGCCGACGATGGCGAGCGGCTGCGCGAGCATGACGATGGCCGGCTGCAGGAATGAGTTGAACTGGCTGGCGAGCACCATGTAGAGCAGCGCCAGGGCCAGCGCGAAGGTGAACACCATGTACTTCATGGTTTTGCCGAACTCCTCGGCCTGGCCGATCATCTTGACCTGGAGGCCGGCGGGCAGCATCTCGGTGGCGGTGGCGCGCACCAGGTCGACGGCGGCGCCGAGGGGCATGGTCGGCGTGGCGTAGAAGGTGGCGGCATATTGCAGGTCGAAGCGGCCGATCACGGCGGGGCCGAGTTTCTCCTCGAAGGCGGCGACGGAATCGAGCCGCACCATCCGGCCATCCTTGCTGCGGATGAAGATTTTCGCCAGGTCGGCGGGCTGGCTGAAGGCGCCTTCCTTGGCCTTGACGCGGATGTCGTAGCGCTGGCCGTCACCGGGCTCGTCGTTGAACTTGGCGATGTCCACGCCGCCGGTGAGCATGTTCACCGCGCGGGCGACGTCGGCGGTGCTCAGGTTGGCGTCGGCGATGCGCGGGCGGTCGGGGCGGAAGACGAGCTGGGGCAGGTCGAGCTGGACGTCGCTGTCCACGCGGCCGATACCGGGAATGGCGGCGAACTTCTGCTGCAGCTCCTTCGCCAGGCGGCCGAGCTCGTCGAGCTTGTCGCCGGTCAGCACGAACTGCAGCGGCTCGCCGCGCTGGCCGCCGCCGACGATGGAGAAGGGCGCGGCGAAGACGCGCGCGCCGGGGATGGCGGCGAGCTCCTGGCGCAGCGCGGCGATCACCAGCTGCTGGCTGCGCTGGCGCT
>JANJVS010000222.1 GCA_024709955.1 Rhodocyclaceae bacterium | reverse complement strand
GGGTAGAACTGGTGATGGGCATGATGCCGGGCACCACCGGCACAGCGGCCCCCTGGCGGCGCGCATCCTCGACGAAACGGAAGTAGGCATCCGCGCTGTAGAAATACTGCGTGATCGCCGCATCGGCCCCGGCCTGCACCTTGGTCACATAGGCCTTGAGGTCGGCCTCGGGCGAGCGGGCCTGTGGATGCACCTCGGGGTAGGCCGCCACCTCGATGTGGAAGTCCTGGTCGGTCTCGGCGCGGATGAAGGCCACCAGATCGCTGGCGTAGTGAAACTCGCCGCCCATGCCGTAGCCACTGGGCAGGTCGCCGCGCAAGGCCACCAGTCGCTGCACGCCCATGGCCCGCAACTGTGCGAGCTGCTCGCGCACCGACTGGCGCGTCGCACCAATGCACGAGAAATGCGAGGCCGCGCTCACGCCCTCGGCCAGGATCTCGCGCACGGTGCCGAAGGTGCCCTCCTGCGTCGATCCGCCCGCACCGTAGGTGACCGAGCAGAACTCGGGCCGCAAGGCATAGAGCTGCTGGCGCACGGCGCGCAGCTTCTCCGCGCCCTCGGGCGTCTTGGGCGGAAAAAATTCAAAACTCACCGGCACGCCGGTGGATGGTGCGTTGGCAGCGGTCATGCGCCTCTCCTCGCAAAAACAAAGAACTCATGGTTGCCATCGCCGCCGCTGATCGGGCTGTCGATCCATGCCCGCACCTCCAGCCCCAGGCTGGCGCAGCATTCGCGGATGCGTTGCTCCACCACGGCGTAGAGCGATGCATCGCGCACGATGCCCCCCTTGCCCACTTGGCCGGGCTGCAGCTCAAACTGCGGCTTGACCAGCATCAGCAGGTGGCCGCCCGGCGCCAGCAACGGCACCAGGGCGCATCGACTACCAGATCGCGACGCCCGGCCTGGCCTCGAAGGCCGCCGCCGCGTCGGTTTTCAAGGACGCGCGCTTCTCGGATCACGCGCCATTGACGATCGATTACGCATGGCCATGACAGCTGTGCCACAATGGATACATGGAAATGCAAGTTTGTTCAAGGAGCCGAAAATGACCGTAACGAACGATGTAAGCAAGGAAAAGCTGATTTCCGACTTCAAGATGGTGGTTGCCGACGCGGAAGAGTTGCTGCGCGCCACGGCCAGCCAGGCCGGCGACAAGGCGTCCGATCTGCGCGTGAAAATCCAGAGCCATCTGGCCGACGCCAAGCTGCGCCTCGCCGACGCCGAGGCCGCCCTGGTCGACAAGGCCAAGCTGGTCGGTCGCGCCACGGACGACTACGTGCATGACAACCCCTGGCGCTCGGTCGGCATCGCCGCCGGGGTGGGCCAGTGGGTAATCTTCACCTCGACGAACTGACCGGGCTTGGCATTCAGCGCGCGGCCCGGCGTGACCAGGACCTCCTGCTGGATCTTGGGGTTATCGGCAACCACGAAGCCGACGTCGCTCTCGATCTGATAGCGCCCGACGATGGTTTCATGGGCTCGACTGATGACCTCGACAATCGCCCCTTCGCGACGCCCACGCCG
>JANJVS010000061.1 GCA_024709955.1 Rhodocyclaceae bacterium | reverse complement strand
GCCGCGCGTTTCCTGCGCGGCCGCGAGAACGGCCTGTTCGACATGCAGGATGTGCTCGGATTGCGGTAATCCGAGGGGGCGCGCCGGTCCGCGCGGCTGGCGGGAGGGGCGGTAATCGGCTACAATGGCGCGGTTTGGCCGGCGTGCCCGTTTTTGGGGCCGGCAGCGACACAATTACCGCTCAGGAGTCCCATTTTGCCAGCCTTCCCGCCCGCCTTGCTTGCTCTCGCCGACGGGACGGTCTTCCGAGGCAAGGGTATCGGCGCCACCGGCGCCAGCGTCGGCGAGGTGGTGTTCAACACCGCCATGACCGGCTATCAGGAAATCCTCACCGATCCGTCCTATACCCGGCAGATCGTCACGCTCACCTATCCGCACATCGGCAACACCGGCGTCAATCGCGAAGACTGCGAGGCCGGCCGTGTTTACGCCGCCGGCTTGGTGATCCGCGACCTGCCCATGCTCGCCTCGAATTTCCGTTCCGAACAAACCCTCTCCGATTACCTGCGCGCCGAGAACATCGTCGGCATCGCCGACATCGATACGCGCAAGCTGACGCGCATCCTGCGCGAGAAGGGCGCCCAGGCCGGCTGCCTGGTGACCGGCGACCAGCTGAACACCGACGATGCCATTGCCCAGGCGCGCGCCTTCCCCGGCCTGGCCGGCATGGACCTCGCCAAGGTGGTGACGGCGGACCAGCCCTACGCCTGGACCGAGGGCGAGTGGCGCCTCGGCAAGGGTTACGTGCCTCAGGAAAACGCCAGGTTCCATGTCGTCGCCTACGACTTCGGCGTCAAGCGCAACATCCTGCGCATGCTCGCCGAGCGCGGCTGCCGCATCACCGTCGTGCCGGCGCAGACCCCGGCCGCCGAGGTGCTGGCCATGAACCCGGACGGCGTGTTCCTCTCCAACGGTCCCGGCGACCCCGAGCCCTGCGACTACGCGATCCGTGCCATTCGTGAGTTTCTCGACAGGAAACTGCCGACCTTCGGCATCTGTCTCGGCCACCAGCTCATGGCGCTGGCCGGCGGCGGCAAGACGCTCAAGATGAAGTTCGGCCACCACCGCGCCAACCATCCGGTCAAGGATCTCGAATCGGGCCAGGTGCTGATCACCAGCCAGAACCACGGCTTCGCCGCCGATCCAGCGACGCTGCCGGCCAACGTCAAGGTCACCCACGTCTCGTTGTTCGACGGCAGCCTGCAGGGCCTGGCCTGGACCGACCGTCCGGCGCTGTGTTTCCAGGGGCACCCCGAGGCGAGCCCCGGTCCGCACGACGTGTCCTACCTGTTCGATCGCTTCATCAAGATGATGGAGCAGAAATAACATGCCCAAGCGCACAGACATCCACTCCATCCTCATCGTCGGCGCCGGCCCGATCATCATCGGTCAGGCCTGCGAGTTCGACTATTCCGGCGCCCAGGCCTGCAAGGCCCTGCGCGAAGAGGGCTTCAAGGTCATTCTCGTCAACTCCAACCCGGCGACGATCATGACCGACCCCAACATGGCAGACGTCACCTACATCGAGCCGATCACCTGGCAGGTGCTGGAGAACATCATCGCCAAGGAACGGCCCGACGCGCTGCTGCCGACCATGGGCGGCCAGACCGCGCTCAACTGCGCCCTCGACCTCGCCAAGCACGGCGTGCTGGAAAAGTACGGCGTCGAGATGATCGGCGCCTCGCGCGACGCCATCGACAAGGCCGAGGACCGCGAGAAGTTCAAGCAGGCGATGACCAAGATCGGCCTCGGCTCGGCGCGCTCCGGCATCGCCCACAGCCTGGAAGAGGCCCAGCAGGTGCAGAGCGTGATGGGCTTCCCGACCATCATCCGTCCCTCCTTCACCATGGGCGGCTCGGGCGGCGGCATCGCCTACAACCAGGAAGAATTCGTCGAGATCTGCAAGCGCGGCCTGGAGGCCTCGCCCACCAAGGAACTGCTGATCGAGGAATCGCTGCTCGGCTGGAAAGAGTACGAGATGGAGGTGGTGCGCGATCGCAAGGACAACTGCATCATCGTCTGCTCGATCGAGAACCTCGACCCGATGGGCGTGCATACCGGCGACTCGATCACCGTCGCGCCGGCGCAGACCCTGACCGACAAGGAATACCAGATCATGCGCAACGCCAGCATCGCGGTGCTGCGCGAGATCGGCGTCGATACGGGCGGCTCCAACGTGCAGTTCGCGATCAACCCGGCCGACGGGCGCATGATCGTCATCGAAATGAACCCGCGCGTGTCGCGTTCCTCGGCGCTGGCCTCCAAGGCCACCGGCTTCCCGATCGCCAAGGTCGCCGCCAAGCTGGCCGTCGGTTACACGCTCGACGAACTCAAGAACGACATCACCGGCGGCGCCACGCCGGCCTCCTTCGAACCCTCGATCGACTACGTCGTCACCAAGGTGCCGCGCTTCGCCTTCGAGAAGTTCCCGCAGGCCGACAGCCGCCTGACGACGCAGATGAAGTCGGTGGGCGAGGTGATGGCCATCGGCCGCAGCTTCCAGGAGTCGCTGCAGAAGGCCTTGCGCGGCCTCGAAGTCAGCGTCTACGGCCTCGACGAGATCGCCGCCGACCGCGAGGAGATCGAGCACGAGCTGGCCAACCCCGGCGCCCAGCGCATGTGGTACCTCGGCCAGGCCTTCCGCTGCGGCTACTCGCTGCAGGACGTGTTCAACCTGACCAAGATCGATCCCTGGTTCCTGGTGCAGATCGAGGACATCGTCAGGACCGAGGACTGGCTGGCATCCCAGCAGCTCGCGGCGCTCGACGCCGATGCATTGCGCGGCCTCAAGCGCAAGGGCTTCTCCGACCGCCGCATCGCCAACCTGGTCGGCGCGAAAGTCGGCGCTGGCGGCACGGTGAACGAGACCGTCGTGCGCGAGCGCCGCCAGGCGCTGGGCGTGCGCCCGGTGTTCAAGCGCGTCGATACCTGCGCCGCCGAATTCGCCACCTCCACCGCCTACATGTACTCGACCTACGAGGAGGAGTGCGAGTCGCACCCCAGCGACAGGAAGAAGATCATGGTGCTCGGCGGCGGTCCGAACCGCATCGGCCAGGGCATCGAGTTCGACTACTGCTGCGTCCATGCCGCGCTCGCGATGCGCGAGGACGGCTACGAGACCATCATGGTCAACTGCAACCCCGAGACCGTGTCCACCGATTACGACACCTCGGACCGCCTCTACTTCGAGCCGCTGACGCTCGAAGACATCCTCGAAATCGTCCATGTCGAGAAGCCCGCCGGCGTGATCGTGCAGTTCGGCGGCCAGACGCCGCTCAAGCGCGCGCGCGACCTCGAAGCCAACGGCGTGCCGATCATCGGCACCTCGCCGGACATGATCGACGCCGCCGAGGACCGCGAACGCTTCCAGCAGCTGCTGCACGGGCTCAAGCTCAAGCAGCCGCCCAACCGCACGGCGCGCACCGAGGCGGACGCGATCCGCCTCGCCGCCGAGATCGGCTATCCGCTGGTGGTGCGTCCCTCCTACGTGCTCGGAGGCCGCGCCATGGAAATCGTCCATGAGGAGAAGGACCTCGAACGCTACATGCGCGACGCGGTCAAGGTCTCCAACGACTCGCCGGTGCTGCTCGACCGCTTCCTCAACGACGCCACCGAGGTCGACGTCGATGCGCTTTCCGACGGCAAGCAGGTCATCATCGGCGGCATCATGGAGCACATCGAGCAGGCCGGCGTGCACTCGGGAGACTCCGCCTGCTCGCTGCCGCCGTTCTCGCTCTGCGATGAGGTGCAGGACGAACTGCGCCGCCAGACCGAGCTGATGGCCAAGGGCCTCAACGTCGTCGGCCTGATGAATGTCCAGTTCGCCATCCAGGGGCGCGGCGCCGACTCCATCGTCTATGTGCTGGAGGTCAATCCGCGCGCCTCGCGCACCGTGCCCTTCGTCTCCAAGGCCACCGGCCTGCCGCTCGCCAAGATCGCCGCGCGCTGCATGGCCGGCCGGAGCCTGGCCGACCAGGGCGTGACCCGCGAGGTGATCCCGCCCTACTATTCGGTCAAGGAAGCCGTCTTCCCCTTCGCCAAGTTTCCTGGCGTCGATACCCTGCTCGGTCCGGAAATGAAGTCCACCGGCGAAGTGATGGGGGTTGGCCGCAGCTTCGGCGAAGCCTTCGTCAAGTCGCAGGTCGCCGCCAGCACCAAGCTGCCGGCGGCCGGCCGCGCGCTGATCACCGTCAAGCAGGCCGACAAGGCCAAGGCCGTCGAGGTGGCGCGCCTGCTGCACGAGCTCGGCTTCACCCTGGTGGCGACGCGCGGCACGGCGGCGGCGATCCAGGAGGGCGGCATCCCGGTGACGGCGGTGAACAAGGTCAATGAGGGACGCCCGCACATCGTCGACATGATCAAGAACAACGAGATCGTGCTGATCGTCAATACGGTGGACGAGAAGCGCGCCGCCATCCTCGATTCGCGCTCGATCCGCACCTCGGCCCTGGCGCAGAAGGTCACGCTGTTCACGACCATCGAGGGGGCCCGCGCCGCCTGCATCGGCATGCAGCACTCCGGCCTGGAGACCTATTCGATCCAGCAGCTCCACGCGGAGCTCGCGGCATGAGCAAGGTACCGATCACGCTGCGCGGCGCCGAGCTGCTCAAGGAGGAGTTGCATCGCCTCAAGACCGTCGAACGGCCGGCGGTGATCGCCGCCATCGCCGAGGCGCGTTCCCACGGCGACCTCTCGGAAAACGCCGAGTACGACGCCGCCAAGGAGCGCCAGGGCTTCATCGAGGGGCGCATCGCCGAGGTCGAGGGCAAGCTCGGCAATGCCCAGATCATCGACCCGAAATCCCTCGACGCCGACGGCCGCGTGGTGTTCGGCGCGACCCTCGACCTGGAGGACGTGGATGAAGGCCAGAACGTGACCTACCAGATCGTCGGCGACGACGAGGCGGACATCAAGCAGGGCAAGATTTCGCTGAATTCGCCGGTGGCGCGCGCGCTGATCGGCAAGTTCGCCGGCGACGTCGTCGAGGTGCAGACGCCCGGCGGGCGCCGCGAGTACGAAATCCTCGACGTCAGGTACGAGTGATATTCAGGACCGTTTGGTGAGCCGGCGGCGCGGGGATTCCAGCGCCGCCGCCGCTTCCTTCTTGGTGCGTGGCGCGGGGGCCTTGCGCCGGGGGGCGGTTGCGGTGGCGGACTTCTCGGGATTTTCCCGCCATAGCACGAGGATGTTGCCGATCTGCTGTACCGGCGCGCAATCAAGAGCCGCGCAGATTTCGTTCAGCAGGGCGGCGCGGTCGTCGCGCTCGATGCCGTGGAGCTTGACCTTGATGAGCTCGTGGGCCTTGAGGGAAACGTCGATTTCCTTCAGCACGGCGGGCGACAGGCCGTTGCCGGCGACGGCGACCACGGGCTGCAGATGGTGGGCGGCGGCGCGCAGGGCGCGGCGCTCGCTGGGGCTAAGTTCGATCATGAACGGATTCTACCTGTGAGCTGGACGACGAAGCAGAAGAAAAAGAGCAAGGCGTGGATGCACGAGCACGTCAACGATCCCTACGTCCAGCAGGCGCAGAAGGAGGGCTGGCGTTCGCGCGCCGTGTTCAAGCTCAAGGAGATCGACGAGAAGGACCACCTGCTCAAGCCGGGCATGACGGTGGTCGATCTCGGCGCCACGCCGGGCAGCTGGTGCCAGTACGCGGTCAAGCGCATCCAGCCCGGTGGCCGGCTGTTCGGCCTCGACCTGCTGGAGATGGAGCCCTTGGCGGGCGTCGATTTCATCCAGGGCGACTTCCGCGAGCAGGAAGTGCTCGAAAAGCTCGAAGCCGCGCTGGCGGGACGGCCGGTGGACCTTGTTTTGTCGGACATGGCCCCCAACATGACGGGCATAGCCGCCACGGACAGCGCGCAAGTGATGTATCTGGCCGAACTGACGCTCGATTTCGCCCGCGCGCACCTGAAACCCGGCGGCGCCTTGCTGGTCAAAGTGTTTCAGGGCGCCGGCTTCATGGAGCTGCGCCAGGCGATGCAGGAAAGTTTCGCCAGCCTGGCGACGCGCAAGCCGGCGGCGTCGCGGGACCGCAGCGCCGAGCTGTACCTGCTGGCGAAGCAGAAACGCGGGGCCTGATGCCCGCGTCGCGGACAGGGAAATGCCGGCGGCGGGGCTGCCGGAGCGGGTTTTGCCGCGATTTGCGGTGAAGATGGAAGCACCATAGAATGAGGACCTGATACCCCGAAAGGGGGAGGGAACGACAAAGCAGGCGAAGGTCCGCGCTGGCGGATGGGAAGCCTGAACCTGAGAGAGAGGCATCGGCTTGAACAACTTATTCAAGAATCTCGCCATCTGGCTGGTCATCGGCATCGTGCTGATGACGGTGTTCAACCAGTTCAACACGCGCCAGACCGCGCAGAACACCATGGAGTACTCCGCTTTCCTCGACGAGGTGAAGCAGGGGCGCATCGCCAAGGTGGTGATCCAGGGCCGCACGCTGGACGCAACCACGCTCGACGGCAAGCGCATCATTTCCTACGCGCCGCAGGATCTCTGGATGGTGTCCGACCTCCTCAAGTACAACGTCAAGGTGGTCGCCAAGCCGGAGGAGGAACAGTCCTTCCTCATGAGCATCTTCGTCTCCTGGTTCCCGATGCTGCTGTTGATCGGCGTCTGGATCTTCTTCATGCGCCAGATGCAGGGCGGTGGCCGCGGCGGCGCCTTCTCCTTCGGCAAGAGCCGCGCGCGCGTGCTCGACGAGAACAACAACACGGTGACCTTCGCCGACGTCGCCGGCTGCGAGGAGGCCAAGGAGGAAGTGGCCGAGCTCGTCGACTTCCTGCGCGATCCCTCCAAGTTCCAGAAGCTCGGCGGCCGCATCCCGCGCGGCGTGCTGATGGTCGGCTCGCCCGGCACCGGCAAGACGCTACTGGCGCGCGCCATCGCCGGCGAGGCCAAGGTGCCGTTCTTCTCGATCTCCGGCTCCGATTTCGTCGAGATGTTCGTCGGCGTCGGCGCGGCGCGCGTGCGCGACATGTTCGAGCAGGCGAAGAAAGCCGCGCCCTGCATCATCTTCATCGACGAGATCGACGCAGTCGGCCGCCAGCGCGGCGCCGGCCTCGGCGGCGGCAACGACGAGCGCGAGCAGACCCTCAACCAGCTGCTGGTCGAGATGGACGGCTTCGAGGGCTCGGTCGGCGTGATCGTCATCGCCGCGACCAACCGCCCCGACGTGCTCGATCCGGCGCTGCTGCGCCCGGGCCGCTTCGACCGCCAGGTTGTGGTGCCGCTGCCCGACATCCGCGGCCGCGAGCAGATACTCAAGGTGCATATGCGCAAGGTGCCGCTGGCGCCGGACGTCGAGCCATCCGTGCTGGCGCGCGGCTGCCCGGGCTTTTCGGGCGCCGACCTCGCCAACCTGGTGAACGAGGCCGCCCTGTTCGCCGCGCGCGCCAACAAGCGCCTCGTCGACATGGAGGACTTCGAGCGCGCCAAGGACAAGATCATGATGGGCGCCGAGCGTCGCTCGATGGTCATGCCCGAGGAGGAGCGCAGGAACACCGCCTACCACGAGTCCGGTCACGCCGTGGTCGCCAAGCTGCTGCCGAAGACCGACCCGGTGCACAAGGTGACCATCATCCCGCGCGGCCGCGCGCTCGGCGTGACCATGCAGTTGCCGACCGAGGACCGCTACAGCCAGGACCGCGAGCGCCTGCTCAACACCATCACCGTGCTGTTCGGCGGCCGCATCGCCGAGGAAGTCTTCATGCACCAGATGACCACCGGCGCTTCCAACGACTTCCAGCGCGCCACCGACATCGCGCGGCGCATGGTCACGCAGTGGGGCATGTCCGACGCGCTCGGACCGATGGTCTATGGCGAGGAGGAGGGCGAGATCTTCCTCGGCCGCTCGGTGACCACGCACAAGAACATGTCGGAGGCCTCGCTGCAGAAGGTGGACGCGGAAATCCGCCGCATCATCGACGAGCAGTACGCGCTGGCGCGCCGCCTGCTGGAAGAGAACCGCGACAAGGTCGAGGCGATGACCGCCGCGCTGCTCGAATGGGAGACCATCGACGCCGACCAGATCAACGACATCATGGAAGGCAAGCCGCCGCGCGCGCCCAAGCCTTCGGCATCGCCCTTCAAGCCCTCGTCCGGCGACAACTCCGGCCCGGCGCCGAACGCGGCGGCGCCCGCGTAAGCCAAACCGCTAGACGAGACTGCCCATCACGGCGACCCGCGGGTCGCCGTGATGCCTTTGAGGGTCAGCTTGCGTCCCACTGGGCGGTGGCGATGCCCGTGCCGAGGTCGGCTTCCACCAGCCGGCGGCGTACTTCCAGCAGCTTTTCGAGCAAGGCCGGCTCGGCCTTGCCGTAGGCCTCGGCGTCCGGCCGGCGGTTCACCACCACCCCGAGCAGTTCCGTGATCGCGTTGCCGATCGAGTTCTGGCTGATGGTCACGATCAGCTGGCCCTTGTCGTTGCGGTAGATCAGCTGCTTGAAGGCCGGCTGCCAGCGGATCGCGTTGGCGTACTTGGCGTCGGTGATGCAGCGGTCGCGCACCATCTTCGCCGCCTTGAGGAAGTCGTTGTTGAACAGCAGCTTTTCCTCGACCAGTTCCGGGAAGTAGATATCGCGCGGCAGCGGCGAGTTGCGCGTCGACACCTGGCCGAAGAAGGCGCGATAGAAGTCGATGAAGCCCTTGAGGATGATGTCGTATTCCTTCCAGAACTGCACCTCCTTGAGCGTTTCCGCGCCGCCGGGAATGCCCCAGCTCGGCAGGCCCTGCGGATAGCCGGTGAGGGCGAGCTTGCACTCGCCCTTGTCGCAGGGCTTGAGGATCTTCAGGTCGAGGGCATCGAAGAAGGCGCGATAGACCTCGCGCATGTGCGCCTGGAACAGCGAGTGCTGACCGCCGTCGGTGAGGTTGGGGTTGTTGGCGTCGGCCACCGGCGCGGCGGCGAGCTCGCGCTTGTCGAAGACGATGAAGTGGTTGTGCAGCATGCGGATCGACGGCACCCCCGGCGAGGTGAGCGGCCAGGTGGCGTCGAGGCTCGCCTCGCCGGCCAGCACCAGGTGGGCCTCCGGGTCCGGATAGCGCTCCAGCATGAAGTCGATGATGATCTGGTTCATGCGGTTCCAGACGTTCTTCACGGCCTCCGGCACCTGGGTGCGGCGCACCGGCCGGCCGAGCGGGTCGAGGATGGTCCGCGAGGTGTTGTAGATGATCGAGCAGTCGAATTCGTTGCTGTGGCCGAGGGCCTTGCGGTAGAGCAGCAGGCCCTCGGGGGTCTGCAGCAGGCCGTTGTTGTGCTCGAGATCGTTGAGGTTCTCGGTGCTGTTGAAGAACTCGTTGGGCTTCATCCCCTCCGGCACATCCAGCGGGATGGGACGGAAGGGGGTGACGATTTCCCTGGGACCGCAAGTCATGACATCGTGCCTCGGCTGGTTGTGGAGACCGCGATTCTGGGCCGAAATGACTGACTAAACTACTTGGATTAATTTATTGCGGCATCAGGGCGCCGCACCGCAGCATGACCGCGGTCCCAGGTTTGTGTCAGCGCTTGATGAAGTCGATCATCACGCCCTCGGGAGCGCGCTCGCGGTACTGGATCTCGACCTGCTCGCCGTAGCGTTGCTGCATCTGCTGCAGTAGCGGGATCGGGTCGTGGTCGTTGACGAAGCGCATGGTCTCGCCGGGATGCAGCGCGTCGAGGGCGCCGAAGATCGCGGCGTGACGGAAACGCTTGGCGACGAAGCGGGCGTCGAAGGGATAGATGGCCTCGGGGGTGGTGTGGTTGCAGACGTGGATCGTGGTCATGGGGAGACTCCTCTCGATGGAATTGAATGGCGATCATAGTTGACGGTTGCGCTCGGGTAATTGACCTGGGGCAATTTGTCGCCGCGCAGCCCGCTGCTTCACCGTTTCGCCGGCGCCGACTTTCCGCTCCGGTAAAATCGCGGCCGATGAGCTTCCTCCGCTGCGGTGCCTACCGCCTCTCCCTCGAACGCCCGCTGATCATGGGCATCGTCAACCTGACGCCCGATTCGTTCTCGGGCGACGGCGTCGGCGACGACCGCGCGGCCGCCATCGCCCACGCCGAGGCGCAACGGGTGGCGGGAGCGGACATCCTCGATCTCGGCGCCGAATCCTCGCGGCCGGGGGCGGCCGCCGTGCCGGCCGACGTGGAAATCGCGCGCCTGCTGCCCGTGCTGCACGCGCTGCGCGACTGGGGCGTGCCGCTCTCGGTCGATACCGCCAAACCCGAGGTGATGCGCGCGGCCCTCGACGCCGGCGCGGCCATCATCAACGACATCGCCGCCCTGCGGGCGCCCGGCGCGCTGGCGGCCGTCGCCGCGAGCGAGGCCGGCATCTGCCTGATGCACATGCAGGGCGAGCCGCGCACCATGCAGGCGGATCCGCGCTACGGCGACGTCGTCGCCGAGGTGCGCGCTTTCCTCGCCGCGCGCCTCGCGGCCTGCGCGGCCGCCGGCATCGCGCGCGAGCGCCTGCTGGTCGATCCGGGCTTCGGCTTCGGCAAGACCGTGGAACACAACTATGCGCTGCTGCGCGAGCTGCGGCGCTTCGACGAACTCGGCGTGCCCGTGCTCGCCGGCCTGTCGCGCAAGTCGATGCTCGGTGCCGTCACCGGCCGGCCCAACGGCGCGGCGCGCACGCATGCCAGCGTCGCCGCCGCCGTGCTGGCGGCGGAGCGCGGCGCGAAGATCGTGCGCGTGCATGACGTGGCGGCGACCAGGGATGCGCTGGCGGTGCTTGCCGCCCTCGAAGGAAAAGGAACCCCATGAGCAGACAATATTTCGGCACCGACGGCGTGCGCGGCCGCGTCGGCCGTTTCCCGATCACCCCGGACTTCGCCCTGCGCCTCGGCTTCGCCGCCGGCGAGACCCTGGTCGCCCACGCGCGCGAGCTCGGCCATGCCAAGGATGGCGAGCGGCCGGCGGTGCTGATCGGCAAGGACACGCGCATCTCCGGCTACATGCTCGAAGCCGCGCTGGAATCCGGCTTCGCCGCCGCCGGCGTGGACGTGATGCTGTGCGGGCCGCTGCCGACGCCGGCCGTCGCCTATCTGACGCGCGCGCTGCGGCTCGCCGCCGGCGTGGTGATCTCGGCCTCGCACAATCCCTTCGACGACAACGGCATCAAGTTCTTCGCCGCCGGCGGCTACAAGCTGCCCGACGCGATCGAGGAGGAGATCGAGGCGCGCCTCGCGCAGCCGATGGGCTGCCGCGATTCGGCCCAGCTTGGCAAGGCGCGCCGCGTGGACGACGCGGCCGGTCGCTATATCGAATTCTGCAAGAGCACCTTTCCCAACGAGCTCGACCTGCGCGGCCTCAGGATCGTCGTCGATTGCGCCCACGGCGCGGCCTATCACGTCGCGCCCAAGGTGTTCCACGAGCTGGGCGCCGAGGTGGTCGCCGTCGGCGCCCAGCCCGACGGCCTCAACATCAACGCCGGCGTCGGCGCCACCGCGCCCAAGCATCTGCAGGAACAGGTGCTGCAGCACAAGGCCGATCTCGGCATCGCCCTCGACGGCGACGCCGACCGCCTGCTGATGGCCGACGCGAGCGGTCGGCTCTACGACGGCGACGAGCTGCTCTACGTCATCGCGCGCCGCCAGCAGGCGGGCAAGGGATTGGCCGGAGTCGTCGGCACGCTGATGAGCAACCTCGGCTTCGAGCAGGCCCTCGGCCGGCTCGGCGTCGGCTTCGCGCGCGCCAAGGTCGGCGACCGCTACGTGCTCGAACTCATGCAGGAAAAGGGCTGGCTGCTGGGCGGCGAAAACTCCGGCCACATCATCTGTCTCGACCGCCACACCACCGGCGACGGCACGGTGGCCGCGCTGCAGGTGCTCGCCGCCCTCGCCGAGCGCGGCGAAACGCTGGCGCAGGCCTGCGCCGACCTGACGATGTTCCCGCAGCGGCTCATCAACGTGCGCTTCGGCGCGGCCTTCGACTGGCAGAACGACGCCGGCATCCGCGCGGCGACGGCGCGGGCGGAGCAGCTGCTCGCTGGCCGGGGCCGCGTGCTGCTGCGGCCCTCGGGCACCGAACCGCTCTTGCGCGTGATGGTGGAAGGCGCCGACGCGGCGCTGGTGGCCGCCCAGGCCGAGGCGCTCGCCGCCGCCGTGCGCGCCGCGGCCGGCCAGGGATGAAATTCCTCGCCGCCCTGTTCGCCTGCCTGCTCGCCCCGGCGGCGCAGGCGGCCGAGCCGCCCCAGCTCGGCCCGCGCGGCGTCGACAGTTATCGCGAATACCTCGCCGCCGAGCCGCACCGCGCCTTCGTCGTCGCTCCCGGCGGCGCCTGGGCCTGGCGCGCCGGCGCGCCGGGCGGCGAACTGGCCGAGGAGGCCGCCCTCGCCGATTGTCGCGCGCACACCGAACAGACCTGCGTGCCCTATGCGCTGGATGAGCGCATCGTCTTCGACGCCAAGGCCTGGCCGACGCTCTGGGGACCGTATGCCGACGCGGCTGCGGCGCGGCGCGCCTCCGTCGGCACGCGGCGCGGCGAGCGTTTCCCCGATCTCAGGTTTCGCGACGATGCCGGCCGCGCGCTCAAGGTTTCCGACTTCCGCGGCCAGGTGCTGGTGCTGCATTTCTGGGGCTCCTGGTGCGGGCCGTGCCGGCGCGAACTGCCCGACCTGCGGCGGCTGGTGCGGCGGATGAGCGGACAGCGCGATGTCCGCTTCGTCTTCCTGCCGGTGCGCGAGCCCTTCGCGACGGCGCGCGACTGGTTGCGCGCGCAGCAACTCGACCTGCCGCTCCACGATGCCGGCGGCGGCGAGACCTTTGCCCTGGCGGACGGCACGACGCTGCCGGACCGGCGCGTCGCCGGCAAGTTTCCCACCACCTACGTGCTCGACAAGCGCGGCATCGTGGTCTTTGCCCATGTCGGCGACGCCAGCCGCTGGGAGGAGTACGCGCCCTTCTTGCGCGACGCGGCGGCGCGCTCGGGCAGGTAGCACCGTCCCACCAGCGCCGACTTTTTACGGACGGCGCCGGGGGGACGGCGGAATGCGCGGATTCATTGCAGTACCCGGCTCGCCAGCTTGAGCATCTGGCTGCTCAGCCGCAGACCGGCGCGCTGGGCTGCGGCGAGGTTGACCTCGAAGCGGATGCGCTGGTCGGCCTCCAGCAGGCCGATCATGCCGCCGGCCTGGATGAAGCCGGGCAAGTCGCCGACGGTCAGCACCGGGGCGTGCGCCAGGCCGCGCAGCACGCCCTCCACGCGGACGGCGTCGTCGGCGGAGAGGAACAGCACGTGGCACTTGTGCCAGTCGCCGGCGCGCACGCCGGTATTCACGACGATCGGCCGGCCCTGCAGCATGCGGCCCTGCAACTGGACGAGCCGGCCGGCGAGGGGATCGGCGGCCGGCGCGCAGATGCGCAGCGGCGCCGTCTCGTCGCCGCTGCCGTCCGCGGGCCATTCGGCGAACTTGGCGAAGTTGTAGACGAAACCCGCCTTGACCGCCTCCTCGCTGGCGCGGTCGGCCTGCGCCGCCGCGGGCGCGGCGAGGCCGCCGAGGAGGGAGCCCAGGGCGGCGAGGACGGCGAGCGCGCGGAACGGGATGCCCATGGCGGCTAGAAGCGCAGCAGGAGGCGCAGATGCCATTCACGGCCGTCCTGGCGGATGCGGTCGAGGGGGGCGTGGAAATCGGCCGCCGGGTCGGCGTGGCGGCGGTCGAACAGGTTGAAGACGGTCAGCGACAGCTCGCTGTCGCGGCTGGGGCGCAGGCCGCCGAGCGTCAGGTTCGCCAGCGTGGCGCCGCCGACGCGCGTGCCGGCGTAGCTGCGGCGCGCGCCGACGTGCTGGATTTCCAGTCCGGCCCGCAGCCCGGCATGGAGAGGCTGGCGCCAGTTCAGCTTGACCAGGTGGCGCGGCGAGTTTTCCGGCGTGTGGCCGTCATCGGCGCGCGCCCGCTGGCCGGTGTAGCTGGCGCGCAGATGGCCGTCGCCGCGCAGGGCCTGCTCGATGCCGAGCTCCAGGCCGGCGGAGCGCGCCTTGCCGGTGTTGGCGAGGCTGAACGAATCGTCCGGCGTGCCCAGGCGTGCGTCGGCGCCGCCGCGCGGCACGTAATCGATCAGGTCGCGGATATGGTTGCGGAACAGGGTGGCCTTGAGGCGCCCGCCGCCGCCGAGGCCGCGTTCCAGCACCAGTTCGTGGGTCTTGATGCGTTCCGGCCCGAGGCCGGGATTGGGCTGGTAGAGCTCGTCGCCCGAGTAATAGAGCTCGAAGACGTCGGGCGGCCGGAAGGCGGAGCCGTAGAGGGCCTTGAGCGTGGTGTCGGCACGCCAGCGCCAGATCAGGCCGAGGCGCGGATTGAGCTCGCTGCCGCCGATCCAGGGACGGTCGTGGCGTGCGCCGACGTCAAGGGTGAGACGCTCACCGAGCGCGATCTCGTCGTGGAAATAGACGCCCCACTGGCTGCCGTCGCGGCGGTCGTCCAGGCGCACGGCCTGGCCGAGGTGGATGCTGCGCTGGTCGCGCCGCAGGTCGCGCTGGTAGTCGAGGCCGACCAGCAGCTTGTGGCCGGCGACGCGCGCGCCGACATACTTGAGGTCGAGGCCCCACCATCTGCCGTGGGCGCTGTCGCGGTACACCGCGCTGCCCGTCGGCGCGGCCGCGTCGGCGTAGGCGTAGTCGCCGTTGTAGGCGTAATGGCCGTAATAGAGCCGGCCGCTGACGGCGGATTCGTCGCCCAGGGCGTGGTCGTAGCTCAGGTCGAGGGAAGACTGGGCTTCGTCGGTGCGGCTGCGCGCATCGTCGAACAGCTGGGCGTAGGAGGCGTTCGGAATGCCCTTGCGGCGCTCGGCATGGGCCATTTGCAGCTTCAGGCCGCCGCCGCCGACGCGGGCGAACAGCCGCCGGGCGCGTTCGTGGTCGAGGTCGTGGGCGGTGCCGCCGTATTCCGGCATGGCGAGGTCGCGGCCGTCGCTGTCGAGACCCGAGGCGGACAGCAGCACGTCGAGGCCGTTGTCGAGGCGCCGGCCGTAGCTCAGCCGGGCGTCGCGGGTGGCGCCGCCGCCGACGCCGAGGGCGAGCTCGCCGCCGGCGAGCTGCTTGCCGCTCTTGGTGATGACGTTGACCGCGCCGAAGAAGGCGTTGTTGCCGTAGAGCATCGCGGCGGCCGGGCCGGCGACGTATTCGACGCGGTCGATGAGTTCGACGTCGAGGATGAAGTCGTTGCCGATGTAGGCGCCGTCGTAGACGTTCTCGTTGACGCGGTGGCCGTCGAGCATGAACAGCACGCGGCTGTTCCAGTCGCCCACCGTGCCGAAGCCGCGGCTGGCGAGATAGCTGTAGTTGCGGTCGTAGGCGAGGTGGAGACCGGGCAGGCTGCGCAGGATGTCGGCCAGGTTGCGGTAGCCGTGGGCGCGGATCTCGTCGGCGGTGACGATGCTGGCGGAGGCGGGGGCGCCGGAAATCCTGCGCGCGTAGTCGCTGGCGGAATACACCTCGATCTCCAGCAGGCGGTCGAGGGGCAGCTGGCTGGCTTCCGCGTCCGCCAGCGGCCGCGCCGCGGCCTGGCCGGCGAGCAGGCCGATGAGCAGGGCGAGCAGGGGCGCGCGGCGGGAACGCAGGCGCGCCGCGGGAGCGGCCGGGATGCCGGAGGAGCCCCGGCTCATGCACCGTCCTCCGCCACCGCGACGCGGCCCTTGCCGGCGCGCTTGGCGGCGTACATGGCGTTGTCCGCGGCGGTGAGGATCTCGCTGGCGTCGCGGCCGTCCCGCGCCTCGATCATGGCGATGCCGACGCTGGCGCCCATCCGCCGTTCCGTGCCCGCCAGGTGCATCGGGCGCGCCACGGCCTCGATCAGGCGCGCGGCGATGGCGCGCGCGGCCGCCGTGTCGGCGACGTCGCGGGCGATGGCGACGAACTCGTCGCCGCCGAGGCGGGCGACGAAATCGCCGGCGGCGAGATCGTGGCGCAGGCGGCCGGCGACGATCTTGAGCGCCGCGTCGCCGGCCTCGTGGCCGAGACTGTCGTTGATCGGCTTGAAGCCGTCGAGGTCGATGAACAGCAGCGCATGCCTGCCCGCCGCCGGCCCGGCGAGGGTGGCGTCGAGCACCTCATTGAATTGCGCGCGGTTCGGCAGGCCGGTCAGCGCGTCGTGCAGGGCGAGGAACTCGATGCGCTGGCGCGCCTGCTCCTCGGCGGAAATGTCGCTGACGAGGCCGATGAACTGGCTGCGGTCGCCGCGCCGCAGCTCGGTGACCGCCAGGCGCAGCGGGAAGATGTCGCCGTTCTTGCGGCGGCCCTGCACCTTGCGGCTGCTGCCGACGATGCGCGGCGTGCGCTCGCGCAGGTAGCGCGCGAGGTAGCCGTCGTGGGCGGCGGCATGGGGTTCCGGCATCAGCATCTTGACGTTGCGGCCGATCACCTCGTCGGCGCCGTAGCCGAAGATGCGTTCCGCCGCCCGGTTGTAGTTGCATACGGTGCCCTGCTCGTCGATGGTGATGATGGCCTCGTAGACGTTGTCGAAGATGCTGAACAGGCTGTCCTGGATGTTGGCGATGCGCTGCATCGAGCGCATGCGCGCGTCGAGCACCGCGAAGACGATGGGCTTGATCAGGTAGTCGTCGGCGCCGGCGTCGAAGCCGGCGACGATCTCCTCCTGGGCCGACAGGCCGGTCAGCAGCATCACCGGCACCCAGCGCCGGCCGCCGAGGGCCTTGATCCGGCGCGTCGCCTCGATGCCGTCCAGCACCGGCATCATCACGTCCATCAGCACCAGGTCGGGCGTGTCGGCCTGGTAGGCGGCCACGGCGGCGGCGCCGTCCATGACGTGGCTGACCCGGTAGCCGCGCTCCTTGAGGAAGGCGATCACGGGCAGCGCGTTGGCGCGGGAATCTTCGGCCAGGAGGATGTGCATGGGCGGGCTGGGCGGCGGTGAATGGCGCTACGGGGCTCGGGAGTCGCGACGGGTCGGCTGGCCGCCCGCCTTGTCGGCGGGATATTAGTATGAAATCGAGATGCGGCGGGCCAGCAAAGCGTCCCGTCCGGGCGGCCGGACAGCCGGGCACCGTTCCGCCAGCGCCGAGTTTTCCGGCTTGGGCGGATGCGTCACAATGCCGAAGCCAAGCCGTAGGAAAATGCGCGCCATGACCAACCACGCCAGCCCCGACCACGCCAACTGTGCCGCCTGCCATTATTTCCGTCCGCTGGAAAAAGGCAGCGGCAACTGCCATCGCTACCCGCCGGGCTTCGCCGGCGAGACCTCGCCGAAGGAAAGCCACCACTGGCGCTTCCCCGTGGTGGGCGGGCACGGCTGGTGCGGCGAATACCTGCCGCGCAAGGACGGCGCGGCGCCGTGACGCGCCCGCGCGTCGACGTGATCGGCGTCGCTTGCGGCCAGGGCGCGCGGGACCACGGTTGCCAGGACGGGCCGGAGGTGTTGCGCACCTTCGGTTTCCTGCGCGATCTCGACGAACCCCACGGCGTCTGCGTCTGGCGCGACATCGTCCATGCGGCGGCGGAGCCGGATGCCCATCCGCTCTGGCAGGTCGCGGCCATCGCCCAGGCGGTGGCCGACCGGGTCGCGGCCAGCCTGCGGCGCGGCCACTTCCCGCTGGTGATCGGCGGCGACCATTCCTGCGCCGTCGGCACCTGGTCCGGCGTCCGCGCGGCCCTCGGCGCGCGCGAGCGGCTCGGCCTGCTCTGGATCGACGCCCACATGGACAGCCACACCTTCCGCACCTCGCCCTCGCGCGCCCTGCACGGCATGCCGCTCGCCTGCCTGCTCGGCCACGGCGACCCGCGCCTGACCAGGATCGGCGGCCCGGAGCCGAAGCTGCTGCCGGAGGATGTCTGCCTGATCGGCGTGCGCAGCTTCGAATGGGGCGAGGCGGCGCTGCTCAAGAAGCTCGGCGTGCGCGTCTATTTCATGGACGAGATCCGCCGGCGCGGCCTGGCGGCGGTGTGCGCCGAGGCCTGGGAGCGGGTGACGCGGGAAACCGCCGCCGCCGGCGTCAGCCTCGACCTCGACGCGCTCGATCCGGAGGAGGAGCCCGGCGTCGGCAGCCCGGTGGCCGGCGGCCTGCGCCGCGACGAACTCGCGGCGGCCCTGCGCGGCCTGCACGGCGACCCGCGCCTGCGCGCGCTGGAAGTCGTCGAATACAACCCCTATGCCGACCGCGGTTTCGTCACCGCCCGGGCGATCCACGACCTTTGCCGTTCGGCACTCGGCTGAGCACCGTCATCCGCGCGCAATCCGGCGTTAACGCGGCCGTCACGGGGCGGCGCTAGGCTCGCCGTCATGCGCCACTCCCCGCCCGCCATGATGATCGCCGCCAGTCCGCCCTTGCCAGCCGCGTTCGGAGCCTGACGCCGCATGTTCGGCAACCGCGACCGGCTGGTGATCCTCGACGCCGACGGCACCCTCGTCGACGCCTTTCCCGCCATCGAGGCCGCCTTCGCGCTGCACGGCATGGCGATCGGCGACCTGGAGCGCTTCCAGAAGCGCCGCAAGCTGCTCAAGTATCTGGGCGGGCTGCGCGAGTTTCCGCGCAACCTGCGGCGCCAGATCGGCAAGCAGAACCGCGCGCGCCTGATCGACACGCTGACCGAGGTGTATCGCGGCGAGGCGCGGCTTTATCCGGGCATGGCCGAGCTGCTACGCCGCCTCGTCGCGGCGCCGGACGTCCGCGTCGGCATCGTCACGCGCAACGTCACGCACGAGCCGGCGGAGAGTCTGCGGCTGCTGCTGGCGCGCCACGGCATCGACGCCGCCGCGCTGGATTTTCTCGACTGCGTGCCCCTCAGGGAGACGAAGCTCCAGCCCTTCCGCAGCATCCGCGCCCTGTTCGGCATCAACCCGGCGCGTGCCCACGCCTGCGGCGACGAATACCGCGACTATCTGGCCGCCGTCGGCGCGGGCCTGCATCCCTACGTCGCCGCCTACGGCTTCGAGGACCACGACCGGCTGCGCGACGACTACGGCGTGCCCGCGGAGCTGATGGCGCGCACGCCGGCGGAGCTGGCCGGCCGTCTGTGCCACGCCCTCGACCTCGAAGCGGTTTCGCCGTAGCGTTCATGCGTCCTTCATGCGCCTGCAACGCGCGCGGCGGATAGTGCGGCGCATGCGCCGGCCGCGCCGGCATAACGCTTGCCCATGCCATGAAACAGTCGACGACCCAGGCGGCCCCAGAGGGCTGCGAATCCTGCGCGCGGGACCTGGCGGCGCTGCTCACCGACGGCCAGGGCGGCGCGCTGACGGCGCGCTACCGACCCGTGGCGGACCTGGAGACGGGGGGCATCTTCGGCCATCTCGCCAGCCTGCATGGTCCGCCGGACGGGCTGCTCGGCGCGCCGGCGCGCCTGTTTGGCGTGGCGCGGCGCCTCGGCCGCGAACCTGAGCTCCACCGCCGCTATTTCGAGGCGGCCGTGGCGCGCTTCGTGCTCGACCAGGGACAGGGCTTCCTGCTGTTGCCCCTCGGTGGCGCGGCAGCGGCGCTGGGCGCCGCTTGCGCCGACGCGCTGGCCGACGCCCTGGCACGGAGCGGATTACCGGCCGCGCGCGTCATCGCGGTGCATGGCGGCGTCGGCGCCCTCGACGGCGCCGCGCTCGATCGCGCCCGCGCCGCCGCCCATGGCCTGACCCGGCTCGGCGTCGCGCTCGCGGCGGGCGAGCTCGACTGTCCGCGTACCGAGCACCTGCTCTGGGAGGACTGCGCGCCGACCTGCATGCTGATCGAGGACGGCGTGCTGCAGGGCTGCGAACCGAACCTGTTGCGCGGCGGCGGCCATGCGCATCCGATCGCCGCCGCGGCGGCGGCCGGGCGGCGCGTCGTCGCCACCGGCGTCGTTTCCCTGGCCATGCTCAAGGCGTTGCAGGAGCTGGGCGTCGCCTGTGCCGCCGGCGATTTCATCGGCAAGCCGGTGGCGGTGCCGACGCGCACGCTCTCGGCCGCGGCGCACAAGGCGATCGCCGACAGGGTATCCGGCCGGCCGGACCGGTCGGCGGGCGGTTCACACGTGCTGGAGAAAATGCTCCAGGGCATTCCGCCGGTGGCGCCGCGGACCGCCGCCGGCGAGGTCTTCGCCATGTTCGAGCGCACCCCCGACCTGCGCGCCGTCGCCGTCGTGCGGGAAGACGCGCCGATCGGCCTGATCTCCCGCTACGACATGGTGGACAACATGGCGCGGCCCTACCGCCACGAGCTCTACGGCCGCAAGCCCTGCACGCGCTTCATGGACGAGGAACCCCTCGCCGTCGATATCCGCCTGCCCCTCTCGGAGCTCTCCGAAATCGTGGTGCGCGCCCATCCGCGCCACCTGATCAGCGGGTTCATCATCACCGACGCCGGCCGCTATCTGGGCATCGGCTCGGTGCAGGATCTGGTGCGCGAGGTGACGGCGATGCAGATGGAGGCGGCCAAGTACGCCAACCCGCTGACCCAGCTGCCGGGCAACGTGCCGATCAACCAGCACATCGACAACCTGCTGGCGGCGCGCGAGCCGTGCGCCATCGCCTATTGCGACCTCGACCACTTCAAGCCCTTCAACGACGTCTACGGCTACGCGCGCGGCGACGATGTGATCCGCCTCACCGCGCGCATCCTGGCCGAGGCCTGCGACGCGGAACGCGATTTCATCGGCCACGTCGGCGGCGACGACTTCGTGCTGGTGTTCCGCAGCGAGGACTGGCTGGCGCGCTGCGAGCGCGCCCTCGGCACGTTCGGCGCCGAGATCCTCGGCTTCTTCGCGCGCGACGACGTCGAGCGCGGCGGCTACGTCACCGAGAACCGCAAGGGCGAGATGGAATTCCACGCCCTGACCTCCCTGTCGATCGGCGTCGCCGAAGTCGGCCCCGGCATGTTCCGCTCCCACCTCGAAGTCTCGGTGGTGGCCGCCGAGGTCAAGAAGAAGGCGAAGAACATCAAGGGCAACAGCCTGTACGTGAACCAGCGCGCCTATTGAGGCGTCGTCACCGTAGCGCCAGCGCCGAGTTTGCCGTGAGGGATGTCACGTTTATGTCATGGAAATGAAAGTTACCGATCATGCTCCCGTAATCGGCGCGGACCAGACTCTGGGCTTTTTCAACCCTCAGGGAGACTGACAATGATATTCAAAAGAACGGTGCTGGTGGGGGCGATCCAGGTCGCTATTGCCGCGATGGCCATTTCCGCTGGCAGCGCGCACGCCGCGCCCTACAGCCTTACCTGCACGGCCTCCGGCACCAGCCTGAACGTCGGCCTGACGGTGGACGAGAACGACGATGGCCAGTCGGGCGAGTTGTACGTGGCCGGGGAATATGGCGGCCAGTATTATTTTCACAACGGCAGCGGCTGGACGACCGCCTTCGAGCCCTATTACCAGGGCGTGCTGGCCAACCAGACCATCAACCTGAGCGGCGTTAACCTCGCTGCGCTGTCCGGCGCCAAGATCATCGTCGGCTATGGGCGCGACGCCAGCGACATGATGGCCAACGGCAAGTTCGGCCGCGTGGCGACCGTGCCCGCCACCGTGGCAACGGCAAGCCTGCGCGCCGTGGAGTTCACGCACACGGCGGCGCCGGAAACCGATGCGGAGCGTGCCAGCGTCTATACCCGCTCCGCCCTGACCATCGATTACCGCAATGGCACCAGCGAGACGCGCGGCATGCAATTCCGCACGCTCTACAACAATATCGACCAGTTCGGCGGCGTCTATGCCGGCCAGGTGTTCGACAAGAACGGTACCGCCCTGGCGGACAGCGCCGGCGTCAAGTACGTTTCCGAAACGCCGGACGCCAACACGCTGCTCGATCCGATCGTCGGCACGCCGGCCAGCCCGCTCGGCGGCAACCCGCTCTACCTCGTCACGCATTTCGAGTACCAGTGGACCGACTCCATTGGCACCGACCTCTACGGCAAGCTGCCGATGACCATGAAGCTCGCCGCGCTCGACCAGAACACCCAGGACGGCACCCTGACGGTCAATAACGTCGGCAACATCAGCTTCGCCACCGTCGGCGGCCTGTGGATTCCCTGCGCCGGTTCGCACTCGCCGTGGAATACCCATCTGGGCTCGGAGGAGTACGAGCCCGATGCGCGCTGTATCGAGAACTCAGGCGCCCACCCGGCCTGCGCCAGCAGCGCGACGAACTCGCTGGCGGGGATGGACACCTATCTCGGCGCCACCGGCGCCGCCAAGGCCTACAACTACGGCCTGACGCCCGAGGTTACCGTGAATGCCGACGGCACGACCAGCGTGGTCAAGCACCGCACGCTTGGCCGCATCTCGCGCGAGAAGGTCCAGGTCATGCCGGACAACAAGACGGTCTATCAGGGTGACGACGGCACTTACAACGTCCTGACCATGTTCGTCGCCGACACGGCGGGCGATCTTTCCGCCGGGACCCTGTATGCCGCGCGTTGGGTGCAGACGAGCGCAAGCAACGGTGGCGGCGCCACCCTGCAATGGGTCAAACTGGGCCACTCCAGCAACAGCGAGCTCGCCACCCTGGCCGAGACGCTGAGCTTCAGCGACATCTTCGACGCCGCGAACGCCACCGAGATCAAGAACGACGCGGGCGCGGTCACCGGCTACCAGCCGGCGCCGAGCGGCTATACCCAGGTCATGGCCGGCCACACGACCAAGCTGGTGGAGAACCTCAAGCTCAAGACCGGCATGGAAACCGCCGCCGCCTTCCTCGAAACCCGCCGCTACGCTTCCTACAAGGGGGCGACGACGGAGTTCGAGAAGTTCGAGGGCGTCGCGCTCAACGCCGCCGACAAGAAGGTTTATCTGGCGATGACGCGCATCCGCGACGGCATGGAGAACAAGTCCGCCGATCCGATCAATCACATCCAGCTTTCCAAGCTGGTGGCGGGGGCCGTCTACGAGATGAGCCTCGGCAGCGGCCAGACCGATACCGACGGCAACGCGATCGCCAGCGCCTACGTCGGCACCGCGATGCGCGGCCTGGTGCTCGGCGAGGACATCGCCAAGGACAGCGTCGGCAACACCTGCGCGGTCGAGAAGATCTGCAACCCGGACAATCTCTGGTATTCGGAGAAGATGCGCGTCCTCTTCATCGGCGAGGACAGCAGCACCGCGCACATCAACAACTTCCTCTGGGCTTATCACCTCGACAGCGGCAAGCTCTCGCGCATCCTGAGCCTGCCGGCGGGCGCCGAGTCGACCGGTCTGCAGGTCGTGGATGACAACGGCGGCTTCGCCTACATCATGGCCAACTACCAGCACGCGGGCGATTACAGCAGCAACATCAACGCCGACCTGAAGTCGCGCTTGTCGTCGATGATCGACACCAGGAAGGCCGGTGTCGGCTATATCGGCCTGGGGCGCAGCCTGCCGTAAGCAGTACTGGCGCCGCGACCTGATCGCGGCGCCCCAATAAAAAAGCGCCGGGTGCCATGCGCCCCGGCGTTTTTAATTGTGAAAAAGGTTTACGGCTGCCAGCCGTCGGTCAGCGTATTTAGGAAGGCGACGATGTCGTTGATTTCCCGGTCGGTCAGTCCCAGGTCGCCGATCTCGGCGTTATTCACGTTTTCCATGACCTCGGCTTCCGGCCAGCAGCCCTGAGCCTGGGCGTCGGCGGCGCGCGTCCATAGCGGGTCGGCGCAGCGCGGCCTGATATCGCGGTCGTTGTAGAACTGCACCACGGACTTGAGGTCGCTGAAATAGCCGTTGTGCATGTAGGGAGCCGTCAGGGCGATGTTGCGCAGCGTCGGCACCTTGAATTTGCCCATTTCCTCCGGCAGGCCGATGATTTCCCCGAGCCCGCGATCCACATAGGCGCGGCCGGCGGGATTGTGCGCAGCGGACTGGGAATAGAAGGGGTTGTCCGGATTGCGCGGTACGCCGAGGTTGTCGTAGCTGAAGTCGGTCAGCAGCCGGGTCTTGCCGTCGTTGATTGGCGTCAGGGGGTGACAGGCCGCGCAGTTGCCCTTGTCCACGGCGGCGAACAGGGCCATGCCGCGCGCCTCCGCCTCGCTCAACTGGGCTTGTCCCTTGAGGTAGTAATCGAATTTCGCGCTGAAGGGCGCGAAGGTTTCCGTGCGCTCGAAGGCCGCAATGGCCTCCGTGATGCGCCGATAAGCCAGATCGACATCGGCAAAGGCAGCGTCGCCGTGAAGCCAGCTGAACAGCCAGGCATAGGATGAACGGGCGACTTTCTCGACGACCGTGTGCTTGTCCGGGTTGGCCATTTCCAGGGGGTTGAGGAAGGGCTGCCCGGCCTGGTCTTCCAGGGTCGCGGCTCGGCCGTCGTGAAATTGCCCGCCGATATAGACATCCTTGTTGGCGTTGTAATGAAAGGGAGGGGCGTACTGCGCGTGACCGAGCGTCGGCGCGTTGCGATTGGCGAACAGTCCGGGGCGCACGCCCTCCGATGAGCTCAGGTGCTGGTCGGGATCGCTGAATGCGTGCGCCGACGCATGGCAACTGGCGCAGGACTGGCCTGCCGGTTCGGAGAGGTCCGTATCCTCGAACAGCAGGTTGCCCAGCACGCACTGGGCCAGGGCCTGGAGTTCGGTCATGCCGAGCTCGGCGGTGGCGGTGCTGGCCGTGGCGTGGTAGGCGAGCAGCGAGAAACTGGTACAGGCAAGCAGCAGCGCGCGTGTCTTGCGTTTGCGGGGGGGCATGGGGCGAGTCTCCGTGAGTGGTCGCCGGGGCGACATGGGCTTCCTGTTTCCCTCTCAAGTCTAGTGCGCGGGGATGAAGGCAGTATTACTCCGGTATTGCGACGGCACATGACTTATTTCTGTAATACCGGCTGGCTATCCTCGACTGCTCATCCGTTACGAGGCTTCGCCATGACGACCGCTCGTCCGCTGAACGTGCTTTTTTTGTGTACAGGCAATTCCGCCCGTTCGATTCTTGCCGAGTCCATACTGAATGCCATTGGCTCCCGTCGCTTCAAGGCCTATTCGGCCGGCAGTCATCCGGCCGGCAAGGTGAATCCGTTCGCCATCGAGTTGCTGGAAAAGAATCGCATCCCCGTCGCCGAATTGCGCAGCAAGAGTTGGGACGAGTTTGCCGTGCCCGACGCACCGGTACTCGATTTCGTATTCACCGTTTGCGACACCGCCGCCGGGGAAGTCTGTCCGGTTTGGCCCGGCCAGCCGCTGTCGGCGCATTGGGGCGTGCCCGATCCCGCGGCGGCGGAAGGCAGCGACGAGGAAAAGCGCAAGGCCTTCTTCTCCGCTTACAACCAGTTGTTCCATCGCCTGACGATTTTTGTCAATTTGCCCTTGGAAAAGCTTGACCGCAATGCGCTGAAACGCCAGCTTGACGATATTGGCAATTCCTGAGACTCGGGCGGGTCCGCATCCCGCATCGCCGCGCCGGTGAGCGGGCCGTGAGCAACACCGTGGACTTATTCGTGCAACATTGTCCGGCTAGAGTTGCCGCTCCGTACCCGCCGCCCGGAGCCTTCATGTCATCCGTTCGTCCCCTGAGCGTGTTGTTCGTCTCGACAGACGATTCGGGCTGCGCGCTGCTTGCCGAGGCCATCGTCAAGGCGATCGGCACGGGCCGCTTCAAGGCCTATTCCGCCTGTCGCCAGCCCGGCGGCCGGGGCAATCCGTTCATCGTCGACCTGCTGGACAAGAACCGCCTGTCCGTGGCAAACCCGCGCGGCGCGGAACTGGCGGATTTCGCCGGCCCCGGGGCCCCCGAGCTCGACATGGCGATCGTTCTCGGCGCGGGCGGCGGCCGCTTGCCGCCCTGGCCGGTCCCGGCCTTGTCCGTGCATTGGCCGGTGCCCGATCCGGCCGCCGTGGCCGGCGGCGAGGAGGAGCGGCGCAAGGCCTACTCCCGGGTTTTCAACCTGCTGTTCCACCGGCTGACGCTGTTGGTGAGCCTGCCGTTCGCAAGCCTGGATCGCCCCGCCCTGGCGGCGCGGCTGGCGGAGATCGGCAAGACCGCGCATGGCCCGACGCGGCTGCCGGCGCGGCATCGTTCCGCCGGCACGGCCTGCGCGCCGACCATGGGCGATTCGCCGCGCCCTTGCAACGAAGTTGTAACCGGGGCTGAAGATAATCGTCCGCATCTCGCATTTACCCTGCATACCAACCGGAGGAGTGTTTCATGCGTTTTGTGATCGCCATCGCCATCGCCGCCGCTGCGGCCCTGTCCGCCTGCGCCAGCCAACAAGCCGCACCCGAGAAGGTCGCCGCCGCGCCCGCCGCCCAGAAGAAGGCGCCCCAGTGCTGGTCCGGCGACGCCGGCAAGTTCTTCGACGTCGGCGCCAAGCAGACCGTTTCGGGCGTCGCCGTCGAATGCAAGACGACCTCCGACGGCAAGGGCGCCGCCTGGGTCGGCGGCAAGCACTGAAGCGCGCGTCGTCGCGACGAAAACGCGCCGCCCGTGGACGGCGCGTTTTCATTTGCGCGCGCAAAAAAACGCCGCCCCGGAAGGCGGCGGTCCGGAGGTTACCGTCTCGCCGGCGCCGACTTTTTACGGCACGGACACCGGCGGAGCGGTCAGGGGAAAACTATTCGACTTCCTCCCAGCCGGTGATCATCGCCTTGATGTGGGCAGTCGGCGTGTGGCCGGCGGTGGTCAGATAGACGTGGGCGATCAGGAAGATCAGCATCATGAAGGCGGCGGCGATGTGGAAGAAGGCCACCCATTCGAGGGACAGATGCTGGCTCAGGCCCCAGGCTTCCCACTTGTCGTAGAACAGGTAGAACCAGCCGGTGAACCAGATCAGCGGGCCGATGAACAGCATCACGCCGAGGTAGGCGAGGCGCTG
>JANJVS010000042.1 GCA_024709955.1 Rhodocyclaceae bacterium | reverse complement strand
CTTGGCCGGGTCGTGGCCCTGGCGCTCGAACTCGTCGGCGATGGCCAGGCTGTAGGAGGGCGTGACCATGATGATGTCCGGCTTGAAGTCGATGAACAGCTGCACCTGCTTCTCGGTCTGGCCGCCGTACATCGGGATCACCGTGCCGCCGCGGCGCTCGGCGCAATATGGGGCGCCGAGGCCGCCGGTGAACAGGCCGTAGCCGTAGGAGACATGCACCTTGTCGCCGGGCCGCCCGCCGGCGGCGTGGATCGAGCGCGCCATCAGGCCGGCCCAGGTGTCGATGTCCTTTTGCGTGTAGCCGACCACGGTGGGCTTGCCGGTGGTGCCGGAGGAGGCATGCACGCGCGCCACCTTGTCTTGCGGCACGGCGAACATGCCGAAGGGGTAGGTGTCGCGCAGGTCCTGCTTGGTGGTGAAGGGGAATTTCGCCAGGTCGGCGAGTTCCTTGAAGTCGTCGGGCTTGACGCCGGCGGCGTCGAACTTGGCGCGGATATGGGCGACGTTGTCGTAGGCGTGCCTGAGGCTCCAGCGCAGGCGTTCGGTCTGCAGGGCGACGATCTCGTCGCGGCTGGCGGTTTCGATGGCGTCGAGCGCGCGATCGGCTTTCATGTGTTTTCCTCCCCGGCGGCCGTCGGGCCGGGAGACCGGCGGCGCAAAATCCCGATACAACAATACAATGAGGGGGCGAACTTTATCACGGCGCTTAGCCCCGGAGACCGCCATGCCCCATCCCCTGTTCGAGAAACACCGCGCGCTGCTCGGCGAGGCGCAGGCCGCGATCGCGCGCCGCACCCACTGGTCTCCCTACGCGGAAAACCCGCGCGCCTACGGCGAAACCGCCCTCGACGACGGGGCGATGGCGTTCGAGGCCTACCGCGACGCCCAGTTCTATCTCGACCAGCCCGGCGTGCAGGGACGCGGCGGCGAGGAGTTCTCGCCCTACGGCCTGCCGCTCAACGTCTCCTACCCGCGCTGCTCACCGGATGCGCTGATCGGCGCGGCCCGCGCGGCGATGCTGCCCTGGGTGCGTGCCGGCATCGAGGCGCGCAGCGGCGTCTGCCTCGAAATCCTCGCGCGCCTCAACGCCGGCAGCGCCGAGATGGCCCATGCGCTGATGCACACCACGGGCCAGAGCCTCGGCTTCGCCTTCCTCACCGGCGGTCCGCAGGCGCAGAGCCGCGGCCTCGAAGCCCTGGCCTGGGCGCACCGCGAGATGACGCTGATTCCCGAGCAGGCCGAGTGGCAGCGCAGCGAGCATCAGCGCCTGGAAAAGCGCTTCATGGTCGCGCCGCTGGGCGTGGCGCTGATCATCGGCAGCGCCACGCAGCCGACCTGGAATGCCTATCCCGCCCTGTTCGCCAGTCTGGCCACCGGCAATCCGGTGATCGTCAAGCCGCATCCGACGGCGATCCTGCCGCTGGCGATCGCCGTCGCCGTGGCGCGCCAGGTGCTCAAGGAGGCCGGCTTCGACGCCAACCTGGTGACGCTGCTGGTCGGCGATCCCGACGGCCCGGTGGCGCGCGACGTCGCCCTCAAGCCGGACATCCGCCTGATCGACTATGCCGGCGCGCCGGACTTCGGCAACTGGCTGCGCGACGCCGCGCGCCAGGCCCGGCTGTTCGTCGAGACCGGCGGCGTCAATTGCGTGCTGGTCGATTCGACCTACGACTACAAGGCGCTGCTGAAGAACCTCGTGCTGTCCCTCTGCCTCGACTCGGGGCAGCTGCGCGCCACGCCGCGCGCGATCTTCGTCAGCCGCGAGGGGGTGCAGACGCCGGATGGCTTGATCGAGGCCGGGCAGTTCGGCCGCGACCTGGCCTTTGCCCTCGGCAAGTTCGTCGAGGAGCCGGCGCGCGCGGTCGAGGTGTTGGGCGCGATCCAGTCGCCGGCCACGCTGGCGCGCATCGACGCGGCCAGCGAGCTGGGCGAGGCGTCGGCCGAGGTGCTGCGCTTCTCGATGCCGCTCGTCCACCCGAAGTGGCCCGAGGCGCGCGTGCGCACCCCGCTGCTGCTGCTGGCGAGCGCCGACCAGCGCGACATCTACATGGAGGAACGCTTCGGACCGATCGCCACCGTGGTGATCACCGCGACTTCCGCCGAGAGCCTGGCGCTGGCCGAGACCACCATGCGCGAGAAGGGGGCGCTCAACTTCCTCGTCCATTCGACCCATCCGCACGTGCGCCAGCTGGCCGAGGACGTCGCCCTGCGCGTCGGCGTCGCCCTTTCCTTCGACCTCACCGGCGCGGCGCTGGTCAACCAACCCTCCGGCTTCGCCGACTTTCACGCCAGCGGCGCCAATCCGGCCGCGAGCTGCGGCATGATCGACGCGGCCTTCGTCGCCAACCGCTTCTATTTTTCCCAGATCCAGCAGCATTACCTGCCGCCTTCGAGCATCGACTGGGTGGTGGATTTGTAAAAAGTCGGCGCCGGTGGGACGGTGCATTAGTAAAAATGCGCCATCCATAACGTGATATTATTCAGGCCAACTCGCGGCCGTCGCCTGGCGACGGCCGCGGGGCTTTTACCAATCCCCTCGGCAAGGAAGATCCATGAAGATCCACGAGTATCAGGGCAAGGAAATCCTGAGGAAGTTCGGCGTGGCGACCCCGCGCGGCATTCCCTGTTTTTCCGTCGATGAGGCCGTCAAGGCCGCAGAACAACTGGGCGGCAACATCTGGGTGGTGAAGGCCCAGATTCACGCGGGCGGCCGCGGCAAGGGCGGCGGCGTCAAGCTCGCCAAATCGCTCGACGAAGTGCGCCAGCACGCCAGCAGCATCCTCGGCATGCAGCTCAAGACCCACCAGACCGGCCCGGAAGGCCAGAAGGTGCGGCGCCTGCTGATCGAGGACGGCGCCGACATCAAGAAGGAATACTACGTCGCGGCCCTGACCGACCGCGCCACCCAGAAGGTCGCCATGATGGCCTCCTCCGAGGGCGGCATGGACATCGAGGAAGTGGCGCACAAGACGCCCGAAAAGATCATCAAGGTCTTCGTCGATCCGCTCGTCGGCCTGACCGATGCGCAGGCCAAGGAGCTGGCGGACGGCATTGGCGTGCCCGCCGCCTCCCAGGCCCAGGCCATCGACACCTTCAAGAAGCTCTACACCTGCTACATGGAAACCGATGCCAGCCTCGCGGAAATCAACCCGCTGATCCTGGAGGGCAACGGCAACATCAAGGCGCTCGACGCCAAGTTCAATTTCGACTCGAACGCGCTCTACCGCCAGCCCGAGATCGTCGCCTATCGCGACCTCGACGAGGAGGACGCCGACGAGATCGAGGCCTCGAAGTTCGATCTCGCCTACATCAGTCTCGACGGCAACATCGGCTGCCTGGTGAACGGCGCCGGCCTGGCCATGGCGACCATGGACACCATCAAGCTGTTCGGCGCCGAGCCGGCCAACTTCCTCGACGTCGGCGGCGGCGCCACCACCGAGAAGGTCACCGAAGCCTTCAAGATCATGCTCAAGAACCCCAAGGTCAAGGGCATCCTGGTCAACATCTTCGGCGGCATCATGAAGTGCGACACGATTGCAACCGGGGTCGTCGCCGCCGCCAAGGAAACCCATCTGTCCGTGCCGCTGGTCGTGCGCATGAAGGGCACCAACGAAGACCTCGGCAAGAAGATCCTCGCCGAATCCGGTCTGCCGATCATCGCCGCCGACACCATGGCGGAAGCCGCGACCAAGATCGTCGCCGCCGTGAAGTAAGGGAGCCGACATGTCCATTCTCATCAACAAAGACACCAAGATCATCACCCAGGGCATCACCGGCAAGACCGGCCAGTTCCATACCGAGAAGTGCATCGAGTACGCGAACGGCAAGAACTGCTTCGTCGCCGGCGTGAACCCGAAGAAGGCCGGCGAGAAGATCTTCGACGTGCCGATCTACGCCTCGGTCAAGGAAGCCAAGGCCCAGACCGGCGCCACCGTTTCCGTCATCTACGTGCCGCCGGCCGGCGCCGCCGACGCCATCTGGGAAGCCTGCGAGGCCGACCTCGACCTGGCGATCTGCATCACCGAGGGCATCCCGGTGCGCGACATGCTGGTCGTGCGCAACAAGATGAAGCAGAAGGAAGCCGCCGGCGGCAAGAAGACGCTGCTGCTGGGCCCCAACTGCCCCGGCCTGATCACCCCCGACGAAGTCAAGATCGGCATCATGCCCGGCCACATCCACAAGAAGGGCCGCATCGGCGTGGTCTCCCGCTCCGGCACGCTGACCTATGAAGCCGTCGCCCAGCTGACCGAGATCGGCCTCGGCCAGTCCTCGGCGGTCGGCATCGGCGGCGACCCGATCAACGGACTCAAGCACATCGACGTCATGAAGATGTTCAACGACGACCCGGATACGGACGCCGTGATCATGATCGGCGAAATCGGGGGCCCGGACGAGGCGGATGCCGCCCGCTGGTGCAAGGAAAACATGAAGAAGCCGATCGTCGGCTTCATCGCCGGCGTCACCGCCCCGGCCGGCAAGCGCATGGGCCACGCCGGCGCGCTGATCTCCGGCGGCGCCGACACCGCCGACGCCAAGCTCGCCATCATGGAAGAGTGCGGCTTCAAGATCACCCGCGACCCGTCGGTCATGGGCAAGCTGCTGAAGTCCCTGCTGTAATACTTTTTCGGGGACAATCGAAGGCGGGCGAGGGTAACCTTGCCCGCCTTTTTGTTTGCGGAGCGAGAAATGGCGCTGTTCCTGACCGAAGCCGACGTGCGGCAACTGCTGACCATGGAGCTGGCGCTCGATGCCGTCGCGTCCGCCCACCGCGCCCATGCCCTGGGCCGCGCCATCGACATCCCGCGCCAGCGCACGCGCGTGCCGACCGCCTCGTTGCATATCCTGCAAGGGGCATTGCTCGACGTGGGCGTGATGGGCTACAAGGCCTATACCGCGAGCAAGGAGGGCGCGCGCTTCCTCGTCCATCTGTTCGATGCCGCGAATGGCCGCCTGCAGGCCGTGATCGAGGCCGATTACCTCGGCATGATGCGTACCGGCGCGGCCGGCGGCGTGGCGGCGGATGCGCTTGCCCGGCCGGAGGCGGCGACGGTGGGCCTGGTCGGCGCGGGCTGGCAGGCGCGGAGTCAGTTGGAGGCGCTGTGCCAGGTGCGGGCGATCAAGCAGGTGAAGCTGTTCTCCCGCGATGCGGAGAAGCGCCGTGCCGCCAGCGCCGACTTTTCGCGACGCTTCGCTATCGAGGTGGTGCCGGCGGAAACCTCCGAGGCGGCCGTGCGCGACAGCGACATCGCCGTCACCATCACCACGGCCAGCAGCCCGGTGCTGCTGGGCGAATGGCTGGCGCCGGGCATGCATATCAACGCCGCCGGCTCCAACGCCATCATCCGCCGCGAACTGGACGAGAAGGCCGTGGGGCGGGCCGATCTGGTCTGCGTGGATAGCCGGGCGACCGCGCTGCGCGAGGCCGGCGACCTGCTCCCGGCGCTGGAAAAGGGCCGCCTGCACGCGGGCCAGCTCGTCGAGCTGGGCGAGGTGCTCGCCGGCATCCGGCCAGGACGGCCGGGGCCGGCGGCGATCACCCTGTTCGAGTCCCAGGGCATGGCGATCCAGGATTTGTCGCTGGCGTGGCGCCTGCTGGAATTGGCCCGGGAGCGGGGCCTTGGTGCGGAATTGCCCTATTGAGGGCGTTTTTCCTCGCGGTGCCGAGGAAAAGCATTGACTCACTTGAGGGTGGGCTGCAAGAATGGGGCATATCGCCCTGTTTCTGCACAAGTTGTAGGCTCGGGGCGGCTGTCGAGGGAGGTTTCGTGAGGCGCGGCGCTTAAGGTGGGCAGGAAGGCAAGCCTGGATTTCTGGAAGAGCGACTGGTTCGTTGGCCTGCTGGTCAGCGTGCTGGTGTTCGTCCTCGGCGGCGGCAGCCTGCTGCAGAGCCTGGAGCGCAAGGCCTACGACATGGGCGTCGGCATGGCGCGGCAGATTCCCTCCGACCGCATCGCCGTGATCGCCATCGACAAGCAGAGCCTCGACAACATCGGCCGCTGGCCCTGGTCGCGCGAGATCTTCGCCGAGATGATCGAGAAGCTCGCCGCCGCCAAGGCCAAGGTGATCGCCACCGCGGTGCTGTTTTCCGAGCCCCAGCTCGATCCCGGACTCGGCTACATCAACCGCCTGATCGAACTCAACGACGCACGCCTCGCGGCCGAGGCCAGCGCCGCCGCCGAGCGCGCCGCCGCGGCCCAGGCCGCCGCCGCTCAGCAGCAGGGCGCCTACCGCGTCGCCACCGGAAAAGTCGGCGCTGGCAGGACGGTGCCGCCGCCTCCGCCCGAGCCCATCCCGGTCGTCGAGCTTTCAGCGCCGGCGCCGGACCCGATCGGCCGGCTGCTGGCCGAGGCCGAGCAAAAGCTCAACACCGACCGGCGCCTGGCCGCCGCCATCGCCCAGGCCGGCAACGTGGCCCTGCCCGTGCTGTTCCGCCTCGGCGAGCCCCTCGGCCGGCCCGACCACCTGCTGCCCGAATTCCTGCTGAAGAACGGCCTCAAGCCCGCGGAGGGCGAATTCCCCCTGGTGCCCGCCATCGACCTCGACGCCGGCATCGTGCCCGCCCTGGGCGACCAGGCGGCGGCGATCGGCCATCTCAACGTCACGCCCGACGTCGATGGCGCGCTGCGCAGCGAACTCCTGGTGGTGGACCATTACGACCGCGGCTTCCCTTCGCTTTCGCTGCAGGTGGCGGCGAAGAGCCTCAACCTGACGCCGGCCGACATCCGGGTGCGCCCCGGCGAGTGGGTCAGGCTCGGCAAGCTCAAGATCGCCACCGACACGGCCACGCGCATGCTGCCCTTCTATTACAGCGACATTGACGGCAAGCCGGCGTTTCCCGTCGATTCCTTCTACGACGTGAAGAGCGGCAAGATTCCCTACGCCAAGTACCGCGACAAGATTGTGCTGATCGGCCCGACCGCCGCCGGCGTCGGCAGCCTGTTCGTCACGCCGGTGGCGCCGACCATGCCGGCGGTGCTGGTGCAGGCCCACAACGTGTCGAGCATCCTCTCCGAGCATTTCTTCGTCGCGCCGGCCTGGGGCATCTGGGTGGAGCGGGGCGTGTTCCTCGGCATCGCGCTCTACCTGATCCTGCTGCTGCCGCGCCTGTCGGCCGGCATGGGCGCGGCTCTGACCGCGCTGCTGCTGGTCGCGCTGGTCGGCGCGCACTTCGGCCTGATGCTCACCCAGCTGATGTGGTTGCAGCTCATGGTGCCGGCGACGCTGCTGCTGGTCGGCCACCTGCTGCTGACCACCAAGCGCTTCCTGGTCACCGAGCGCCACAAGGAGAAGTCCGAGGCCGAGTCGGCCGAATCGAACCGCATGCTCGGCCTGGCGTTCCAGGGACAGGGCCAGCTCGACATGGCCTTCGACAAGTTCCGCAAGTGCCCGCTCGATGACCAGCTGATGGAGAACCTCTACAACCTCGGCCTCGACTTCGAGCGCAAGCGCCAGTTCAACAAGGCCGAGGCGGTGTTCCGCTACATGGCCGACTACAAGCTCGAGTTCCGCGACCTGGCGCAGCGCATCGCGCGCATGAAACAGATGTCGGAGACCGTGATCCTCGGCGGCGCCGGTGCCGGCCGCACCAACGCCAGCACCATGATCCTCGACGGCGGCACGATGGAGAAGCCGATGCTCGGCCGCTACCAGGTGGAGAAGGAACTCGGCAAGGGCGCGATGGGCGTGGTCTATCAGGGGCGCGATCCGAAGATCAACCGCGTCGTCGCCATCAAGACCATGGCCCTGTCGCAGGAGTTCGACGCCGACGAACTGGCCGACGTCAAGGAGCGCTTCTTCCGCGAGGCCGAGACGGCGGGCCGCCTCAACCATCCGAACATCGTCACCATGTTCGACGCCGGCGAGGAGCACGACCTCGCCTACATCGCGATGGAGTTCCTCAAGGGCCAGGACCTGGTGCCCTACACCAAGCCGGACCACCTGCTGCCGCTGCCCAAGGTGCTCGACATCGTCGCCCGCGTCGCCGACGCCCTCGATTACGCCCACGCCAACCATGTCGTGCATCGCGACATCAAGCCGGCCAACATCATGTACGAGCCCGCGAGCGACCAGGTCAAGGTCACCGACTTCGGCATCGCGCGCATCACCGACTCGTCGAAGACCAAGACCGGCATGGTGCTCGGCACGCCGTCCTACATGTCGCCCGAGCAGCTCGCCGGCAAGAAGATCGACGGTCGTTCCGACCTGTTTTCGCTGGGCGTCAGCCTCTACCAGCTCTGCAGCGGCCAGCTGCCCTTCGTCGGCGAGTCGATGGCGCAGCTGATGTTCAAGATCGCCAGCGATCCGCATCCGGACATCCGCGGCGTCGCGCCCGGCGCGCCCGACTGCGTGGCCCAGGTGCTCGACAAGGTGCTGGTCAAGGACCCCGAGAAACGCTACCAGACCGGGGCCGAGTTCGCGCGCGACCTGCGCGCCTGCCTGGCCGCGCTGAAGGCGGGAGGCTGACATGGGCGCGATCGATCTTAGCCGCGCCATCGAGATGGCCAGCTGCAGCGACACCGGCCAGGTGCGTTCCCACAACGAGGATTCCGTGCTGGCCAACGCGCGCCTCGGCCTCGCGGTGCTGGCGGACGGCATGGGCGGCTACAACGCCGGCGAGGTGGCCAGCGGCATGGCCACCGCCGTGCTCGGCAGCGAGCTCGAGCATGCCTTCGCGGACCGGTCGCCGCACATGCTCACCGACAGCGGCGCGCCGCTGGCGCGCGCGGTGCTGGAGGACGTCATCGCGCGCACCAACGCGGCGATCTTCCAGGCGGCGCAGAGCCAGCCCCAGTATGCCGGCATGGGTACCACGCTGGTCGCCGCGCAGTTCTACGACAATCGTCTGACCGTCGCCCACATCGGCGATTCGCGCCTCTACCGCCTGCGCGACGACGCGCTGACCCAGCTGACGCGCGACCATTCGCTGCTGCAGGAGCAGATCGACGGCGGCCTCATCACGCGGGAGCAGGCGCGTTTCTCGCAGAACAAGAACCTGGTGACGCGCGCGCTGGGCGTCGAACCGACCGTCGCGACCGAATTGAACGATTATGATGTGCTGCCGGGCGACGTCTATCTGCTCTGCTCCGACGGCCTCAACGACATGGTGGAAGACGAGGAGATCGCCCTGACGCTGTCGGCCCTGGCGGCGAATCTGCCCCTGTGCGCCACCCAGCTGGTGCAGATGGCGAACGACAACGGCGGGCGCGACAACGTGTCGGTGATCCTCGTCAAGATCAAGGAGCCCTTTCCGGCGCCGGCGGCCGGCGGCTGGTGGGGGCACGTGAAGTCATGGTTCAGATAAATGTTGCAGTCCTGAAGGATGCTCAAGATGGCTAAGCTCATACTCAGCATGGACAACCTGGTGCTCAAGGAAATCCCCTTGAACAAGGAGCGCACCAGCATAGGCCGCAAGGCGCACAACGACATCCAGATCGACAACCTGGCGATCTCGGGCGAGCATGCGGTGATCGTGACCATCCTCAACGATTCCTTCCTCGAGGATCTCAACAGCACCAATGGCACCTTCGTCAACGGCCAGCAGGTGAAGAAGCATTTCCTGCAGAACAACGACGTCATCGAACTCGGCAAGTATCGTCTGAAGTACGTCAACGAGGCGCCGGCCCTGGCCTCCCAGGCCGACTTCGAGAAGACCATGGTGCTGCGTCCCGAGGTGATGCGCAAGGCGGCCGAACAGATGAGCGGCAAACCGGCGGAGGCGCCGCCGGCCGCTCCGGCGGCGGACATGATGCCGCCGGTCGGCATGGCGCCGCCGGTCGCGCCGCCCGCCGCCGCGCCCGCCCTGCCGCTGGCGGCGATCCAGGTGCTG
Organism: Rhodocyclaceae bacterium; assembly: GCA_024709955.1. Taxonomy (GTDB): domain Bacteria; phylum Pseudomonadota; class Gammaproteobacteria; order Burkholderiales; family Rhodocyclaceae; genus Sulfuricystis. The sequence goes on along the minus strand of JANJVS010000042.1, from coordinate 8,653 downwards.
ACCGGCAGCAACGCCGGCAAGACGCTCGATCTGGTCAAGACGCTGACGACGCTGGGCAAGCCTGGCGTGCAGGTCGCCGTCATCGCGCGCCGGCCGCATGGTTATTTCCTCACCCATGTCGAGGGCGCAAAGCGGCCGCAGGTGAATGGCGTCGCGATCGACACCCAGGCGCACGAGCTCAAGGACCACGATGTCATCGAGCTGGCCGGGGTGAAGATGGAGTTCTTCTTCAAGAGCTGAGGCCGCCATGGCGCTGAGGCAGCATTTGCCGCGTTACGTCCTGGGCCTGATCCTGCTGCTGGTCCTGCTCGGCCATTCCGCCCAGCTCTACCGCATCGGCCTGATCGAGCGCCTCGACGCGATCTACTACGACGCCAAGTTGCGGCTGACCATGCCGCGCGAGCTGGACGACCGCATCGTCATCGTCGACATCGATGAAAAATCCCTCGCCGAGCAGGGGCGCTGGCCCTGGAGCCGCGACCGGCTGGCGCTGCTGATGGACAAGCTGTTCGAGCGCAATGGCGTGCGGCTGGTCGGCTTCGACGTGGTGTTCGCCGAGCCGGACTTCAGCTCGGGCATCAAGTCCCTGGAGGCGCTGGCCGCGCGCGACCTGCGCGACAATCCGGCGTTCCAGAAGGCGTTCCGCGCGGCGCGACCGCGCCTCGACTACGATGCACGCTTCGCCGCCGCCCTGCAGGGACGTCCGGTGATCCTCGGCTACTATCTTTCCAACGGCGGCCATTCGAGCGGCGTGCTGCCGGCGCCGACGCTGCCGGCGGGGAGTTTCGGCGAGCGGCCGATCGCCTTCACCACCTGGCGTACCCATGGCGGCAATCTGCCGGTACTGCAGGCGGCCGCCAGTGGCGGCGGCCACTTCAACCCGCTGGTGGATTTCGACGGGATTTCCCGGCGCGTGCCCCTGCTGGCCGAATACCACGGGGCCTATTATGAATCGCTGTCCCTCGCCATGGTGCGCGCCCTGCTGGATTTCCCGCCGGTGTTCCCGGGCTTCGCGGAAGGGGGCGACGAATACGCCGGCCTCGAATGGTTGGAACTGCCCGGACCGCAGGGCAATCTGCGCATTCCGGTGGACGAGAACGTCGCCGCGCTGATTCCCTACCGCGGCCCGCAGGGCAGCTTCGCCTACGTCTCCGCGACCGACATCCTCAACGACCGGGTGGCTCCGGAGCGGCTCAAGGACCGTATCGTCCTGGTCGGCACCACCGCGCCGGGCCTGATGGATCTGCGCGCCACGCCGGTAAATGCGATCTATCCGGGGGTCGAGGTGCATGCCAACCTGATCGCCGGCATCCTCGACGGCGCGGTGAAGCACAGGCCGGCCTACCTGCTCGGGGCGGACGTGGTACTGGTGCTGCTGGCGGGACTGGTGATGGTGTTCCTGATGCCCCTGCTGTCGCCCTTCAAGGCGACCCTCGTGGCCCTGCTGGTGACGCTGGCCCTGGCTTCGATCAACCTTGCCTTCTGGCACATGGGCAACATGGTGATGCCCTTCGCCAACGGCGCGGTGCTGGCCACCCTGCTCTACGCGCTCAACATGTCCTGGGGCTATTTCGTCGAGTCGAAAACCAAGCGCCAGCTGACCGGCCTGTTCGGCCAGTACGTGCCGCCGGAGCTGGTCGAGGAGATGAGCCGCGATCCGGAGAACTACAGCATGGCCGGGCGCAAGGCCGAGCTGACCGTGCTGTTTTCCGACGTGCGCGGCTTCACGACGATTTCCGAGGGCTTGCAGCCGGACCAGCTGGCGACCCTGATGAACGAATACCTCGGCGCGATGACCGAGGTGATCCGCGGGCGCCGCGGCACGCTGGACAAGTATATCGGCGACGCGATCATGGCCTTCTGGGGCGCCCCCGTGGGGGATCCCGAGCATGCCCGCCATGCGGTGCTGGCGGCGCTGGAAATGCAGGCGCGGCTGCCCGCGCTCAACGCGGCGCTCGCCGCCAAGGGCTGGCCGACGCTGAAGATCGGCGTCGGCGTCAACACCGGCACGATGACCGTCGGCGACATGGGCTCGCCGGTGCGCCAGTCCTATACGGTGATGGGCGACGCGGTGAACCTCGGTTCGCGCCTGGAAGGCATCACCAAGCAATACGGCGTCGGCATCATCGTCGGCGAGGGCACGCGGGTCAAGCTCGGCGACGAATTCGTGCTGCGTGAACTCGACCGCGTGCGTGTCAAGGGCAAGGCCGAGCCGGTGGGCATTTATGAGCCGCTCGGGCTCAAGGACCAGATCCCCGCCGCGACGCTGGAACGGCTGCGGCAGTGGGAGACGGCCCTGCGGGCCTACCGCGCCCAGGATTGGGACCGTGCCGAGGCGGCGCTGGCCGAACTGTCGCGCGGCGAGGCGCATTATCTTTACGATCTATACGCCAAGCGGATCGCCCGCTATCGCCAAGAGCCACCGGATACGCAATGGGACGGGGTCACGACCTTTGAGACCAAATAAATGAAAGTACGCATACTCGGCTGCAGCGGCGGCATCGGCGGGCGGCACCTGCGCACCACCTCGATCCTGGTCGATAACGACGTCCTGATCGACTGCGGCACGGGCGTCGCCGATCTGTCGATCGCCGACCTCGCCCAGGTGGACCATGTGTTCCTGACCCATACCCACATGGACCACATCGCCTGCCTGCCGCTGATGCTGGATACGGTGGGCGACATGCGCAACCGGCCGCTGGTCGTGCATGCCATTCCCGCCGTGGAGGAAATCCTGCGCGCCCACATCTTCAACTGGGCGGTATGGCCGGACTTTTCCGAGATTCCCTCGGCGGAGAAGCCCTGGCTCAAGTTCGAGTCGCTCTCGGTCGGCCAGATCGTCGAACTGCAGGGGCGCCGCATCGTGCCGCTGCCGGCCAGCCATACGGTCCCTGCCGTGGCCTACCAGCTCGATTCCGGCCGCGCCAGCCTGGTGTTTTCCGGCGATACCGGCCCCTGCCGCGAACTCTGGATGGCGGTGAATGCCATCGAGAATTTGCGCACCCTGATCATCGAGACCGCGTTTTCCAACCGCGAGCGCAAGCTGGCCGAGGCGTCGCGCCACCTGTGTCCGAGCATGCTGGTGGAGGAGCTGCGCTTTCTGCAGTCGCGGCCGGAGCTCTACATCACCCATCTCAAGCCCGGCCAGATCGAGCTGACCATGCAGGAGATCGAGGACAGCATCGGCGAGTTCAAGCCGCGCATGCTGCAGAACAACCAGGTGTTCGAACTATGAGCACGCGGCCCGTCGCGCCCGAAATCCTGGCTGGCCTGGCCCCGCTCTCCGGCCTGGGGCAGGACAGCCTGCGTCAGTTGAGCTCGCTGGCGCAGCTGGAGTCCTTTCCGCGCACCGGCCGGCCGCTCGACTTCGCCTGGCGGCGGCGCGTGGTCTATTTGCTCAAGGGTGAGCTGAAGGTGGACTTCCCGGACGGCGGAATGAAGCTGCTGGTGGGCGGCTGCGACGATGCCCTCGCGCCTCTCGTGCGCGGCAGCCAGGCCCCCGTGGGGGCGAAGGCGGTCACCGACGTCGAGTTGCTGTGGTTCGACGAAAACGCCCTCGACATCATGGTGACCTGGGACCAGGCGGCCCACCCGTTGAGCTTGCGCGCGAATGGCGACATCTCCGACTGGCGCAGCATGTCCGGCATCTTCGACGCGCGCCGGCTGACGCTCGGGGTCTTCGCCAACCTGCCGGCGGCCAACATCGAGAGCCTGCTGACCTGCTTCAAGCGTCAGGCCGTCAAGCGCGGCGAGGCGGTGGTGCGCCAGGGCGAACCTGGCGACTACTACTACGTGATCGAGCGCGGCCGCGCCCTGGTCACCCGCGAAGTCGGTGGCGCGCGCGTGGATCTCGCCGAGCTCGACGTCGGCGACGCCTTCGGCGAGGAGGCATTGATCGCCGAGACCACGCGCAACGCCAGCGTCACGATGCTGACGGACGGCGAGCTGCTGCGCCTCGACAACGCCGACTTCGTGCGCCTGCTGCGCGAGCCGCTGCTGCAGCGCATCGACGCGCGCGAGGCTGAGCGGCGCGTCGCGGCGGGCGCCGTCTGGCTCGATGTGCGCTTTCCCGCCGAATACCGGGAGGATGGCTTGCCGGGCGCCGTGAATATTCCCTTGAACGAGTTGCGCGACGCGCTGCCCAATCTGGCGACGGAACGGGAATACGTGGCCTATTGCCAGACCGGCCGGCGCAGTTCCGCCGCGGCTTTCCTGTTGTCCCAGCGGGGCTTCCATGCCAGCTTGCTCGATGGTGGACTGAAGATGATGATGAGTGCCAAGGAAAAGGGGGCCGCATGAGCGCGGTATTGAATCAAGCGTCGGCCCAGGGAGCGGGCGCCGCCGATCCGGCCAGCGCGGGCGAGCTCGGCAGCCGGCTGGCCTTTTTCAAGAACCTGCAGGCCGTCACCAACAAGATCCACGCGACCTCGAACATCGACGAGATCATGCTGGAGCTGTCGCAGGACATCTGTTCCTTGTTCAACGCCGACCGTCTGACGGTGTATGCGCTGAGCGAGGACAAGACCTCGATCATCTCCAAGGTCAAGACCGGCCTGAATTCCTTCAAGGACCTGAAGCTGCCGATCGCCGACCAGAGCATCGCCGGGCATGTGGCTCTGTCGCGCAAGATCGTCAACATCCGCGATGTCTACGACGAGGCCGAGCTCAAGGCCGTCAACCCGAACCTGCGCTTCCTGCAGGAGGTGGATAAGCGTACCGGCTACCGCACCAAGCAGATGCTGGTCGGTCCGATCGCCGATGTCCAGACCGGCGAGTTGCTCGGTGTCGTCCAGATCATCAACAACAAGGCCGGCGTGCCGTTCGCCGCGGTCGCCGAGGAGGGCATCAAGGGGCTGTGCGAAACCCTGGCGATCGCCTTCAACCAGCGCAGCAAGCCGGCCCAGGCGATCAAGACCAAGTACGACCACCTGGTGCTCGACGCCGTTGTTTCCGCCCAGGAGATGGACTTGGCGACGCGCGCGGCGCGGCGCAAGAACGTCGACGTCGAGGAGGTGCTGATCACCGAGTTCCAGGTCAAGGTGCCGGCGATCGGCGCCGCCCTGGCGAAGTTCTTCGGCGTGCCCTACGAAGCCTTCAAGCCGGACCGCATCAAGCCGCTCGACCTGATGAAGAACCTGCGGCGCGAGTACGTGGAGCAGAACCTCTGGCTGCCGGTCGAGGATACGGCCGAGGGCATCGTCATCCTCTGCATGGATCCGGAGCAGGTCAAGAGCTCGCGGGTGGTCAACAACATCTTCGCCAAGAGCAAGATCGTCTATCGCGTCACCACCATCCGCGAGTTCAAGCAGACCCTCGACCAGTTCTTCGGCGGCGGCGCGTTTTCCGACGACACCGACGTCGGCGATCTGCTGTCGGCCATGGACGAGGGCGAGGGGGAGGCGGATGGCGCCGACGACGTTTCGGCCGCCGCCGACAACGAGCTGGTCAAGCTGGTCAACAAGATCATCATCGACGCCTACCAGCAGGGTACCTCCGACATCCACATCGAGCCCGGCATGGGCAAGGACAAGGTGCTGATCCGCTTCCGCAAGGACGGCTCGCTGCAGAAGTACATCGAGATTCCGCACAGCTTCCGCAACGCCATCGTCGCGCGCATCAAGATCATGTGCGATCTCGACATCTCCGAGAAGCGCAAGCCGCAGGACGGCAAGATCAAGTTCAAGAAATACGGCCCGCTCGACATCGAGTTGCGCGTGGCGACGATTCCCACCGCCGGCGGCGTCGAGGACATCGTGATGCGCATCCTCGCCGCCGGCGAGCCGATCCCGCTCGACAAGCTCGGCCTGCTGCCGCACAACGAGGATCGCCTCAAGGCCTGCGTCTCCAAGCCCTACGGCCTGTTCTTCGTCTGCGGCCCGACGGGTTCCGGCAAGACGACGACGCTGCACTCGGTGCTGAAGTTCCTCAACACGCCGGACACCAAGATCTGGACCGCCGAGGATCCGGTCGAAATCACCCAGAAGGGCCTGCGCCAGGTGCAGGTCAACAAGAAGGCCGGTCTCGACTTCGCGGTGGTGATGAAGGCCTTCCTGCGCGCCGACCCGGACATCATCATGGTCGGCGAGATGCGCGACGCCGAGACCACGGGCATCGGCATCGAGGCCTCGCTGACCGGCCACCTGGTGTTCGCCACCCTGCACACCAACAGCGCCCCGGAGTCGATCATCCGTCTGCTCGACATGGGCATGGACCCCTTCAACTTCGCCGACGCGCTGCTGGGCATCCTGGCGCAGCGCCTCGCCAAGCGCCTGTGCGGCAAGTGCAAGGAGGTCTACACGCCGACGCCCGAGGAAATGAAACATTTTCTTTCCGAATACTGCGAGGAACTGGCGAACACCGAAACCTTCAAGCGCGACGGCAAGGCGGCATACGAGGCCGTTTACAAGGAATGGGTGAAGAAGTACGCCAACGACAAGGGCCAGTTCACCCTCTACCGCGCCAAGGAGGCGGGGGAGGACGACACGAAGTGCGAGGCCTGCGGCGGTTCCGGTTACAAGGGACGGGTCGGCCTGCACGAGCTGATGGTGGGCACGGACGGCGCCAAGAAGCTGATCCAGGAGCACGCGCGCGTCGCCCAGCTGGTCGCCCAGGCGCTGGAGGACGGCATGCGCACCCTCAAGCAGGACGGCATGGAGAAGGTGCTGCAGGGCATCACCGACATGAAGCAGGTGCGCGCGGTCTGCATCAAGTAGAGCCAGGAGGCACGGCATGGATTCAATCGACGACCTGTTCCGCCGGCTGGAACAACTCAACGAAATCGGCGCGGCGCTTTCGAGCGAGCGCGACATCAATCGCCTGCTGGAACAGATCCTGCTGGCCGCCAAGACCATCACCCATGCCGACGGCGGCACGCTCTACCGGGTGACCGAGGACGGCGGCGCCTTGCGCTTCGAGATCGTGCGCAACGATTCGCTGCGGATCGCCCTCGGCGGCACCTCGGGCAATCCGATCACTTTCCCGGACCTGCCGCTGCGCGACGAGCGGGGCGAACCCAACAATTCGATGGTGGCGGCCTATGCGGCGATCAACGACAAGACCGTGAACATCGCCGACGCCTACTGCGAGGCGGGTTTCGATTTTTCCGGCACGCGCAAGTTCGACGAGCGCACGGGCTATCGCTCCCAGTCCTTCCTCACCGTGCCGATGAAGAACCACGAGAACGAGATCATCGGCGTGCTGCAGCTGATCAACTCGCTCGATCCGCGCGGCGGCGCGGTGCAGCCCTTCTCGCAATCCGAGCAGCGGCTCGCCGAGTCCCTCGCCTCCCAGGCGGCGATCGCCCTCACCAATCGCCAGCTCATCATGCAGCTGGAGGAGCTGTTCGAGTCCTTCATCCATCTCATCAACCTGGCGATCGACGAAAAGTCGCCCTACACGGGCGGTCACTGCCAGCGGGTGCCCGAGCTGACGATGATGATCGCCAAGGCGGTGAACGCCACGCGCGAAGGACCGCTGGCGGATTTCAAGATGTCCGAGAGCGAGCTCTACGAGCTCAAGATCGCCGGCCTGCTGCACGACTGCGGCAAGGTCACCACGCCGGTCCACGTGGTGGACAAGGCGACCAAGCTGCAGACCATCTTCGACCGGATCGCGCTGGTGGATACGCGCTTCGAGGTGGCCAAGCGCGATGCCGAGATCGCCGCCCTGCGCAAGCTGCTCGCGCTGCGCGAGCGCGTCGACCTGGAAGCCGAGGCGGCCTGCTGGGCCGATTACTGGCGGGAGGCCGCCGCCCTGGAGGACGAACGGAACTTCCTGCGCCGCGTGAATGTCGGCGGCGAGGCGATGAGTCCCGAGGATCAGCAACGGGTACGCGACATCGGCGCGCGCCGGACCTGGCGCGATCCGGATGAAACCGTCGGCGGCCTGCTGACGGACGACGAGATCGAGAACCTGACCATCCGCGCCGGCACGCTTACCGCCCGGGAGCGGGACATCATCAATCACCACATCGTCGCGACCATCAAGATGCTGGAAGCGCTGCCCTGGCCGAACCACCTGAAGCATGTTGCCGAGTATGCGGGGGGGCATCACGAGCGCATGGACGGCAAGGGCTATCCGAAGGGACTCAAGCGCGAACAGATGTCCTGGCAGGCGCGCATGATGGGCATCGCCGACATCTTCGAGGCGCTGACGGCGAAGGACCGGCCCTACAAGCAGGGCATGAAGCTCTCCCAGGCCATGTCCATCATGGCTAAATTCAGCGAGGGCGGGCACATCGACCCTGACCTTTTCGAGGTTTTCTGCAAGCAGGCCGTGTACTTGCGCTATGCCGAGGCCTTCCTCGACGCGCAGCAGATCGACGTCGAGGCATGGACGCCGAATGGGAAAAAGTGACGCAAATCGTCACCCCGGAAGAGGCCGGTCATGCAGCCACGGGGTTTTTCTCCTTGGCACGCATGTTGCCTTAACTTGACCGAGGTCAATCGGCAACGATTGGCCCATCAACCATCAAAGGAGATACACATGAAAAAGATTCAGCAAGGCTTCACCCTGATCGAACTGATGATCGTCGTGGCCATCATCGGCATCCTCGCCGCCGTCGCCCTGCCGGCTTATCAGGACTACACGAACCGCGCCAAGGTTTCCGAAGTCATGCTGGCCGCTTCGGCCTCCAAGACCCCGATCGCCGAGT